>NZ_JBHMCF010000028.1:0-77508 GCF_042428605.1 Nonomuraea salmonea | reverse complement strand
CTCCGCCGCACCTCAAGCCTGTGCGTCGGTCGCTCCGCCGTCGGTCGCTCCGCCGTCGGTTGGTCCGCTGCCGGCGGGCCCGCCGACGGCGGGGGGGGGCGGGGGATCGTGGACCTCTGGGTGGGCGGGGTGGGGAGGGTTGTGTTGCCCCTTGGGGCTTGCTTCCCGCAAGGAGGGGTGTTCTCGCATGTCGGGGGTGACAGCCCGGGGCTTGGGGCGGTGGCTGGTGGGGTTGGCGGGTGGGAGCGGCGGAAGCCCGGGTCGGGAGCCCCTAAGCTAGATGGCATGCCGGAGTACATCTACACGCTGCAGCGCGTGCGCAAGGCGCACGGCGACAAGGTTGTCCTTGACGACGTCACGCTGTCGTTCCTGCCCGGAGCCAAGATCGGTGTCCTGGGGCCGAACGGCACCGGAAAGTCGACGCTGCTCCGGATGATGGCCGGCCTGGAGCAGCCGTCCAACGGTGAGGCCAAGCTGATGCCGGGCTTCACGGTCGGCATGCTTCAGCAGGAGCCGCCGCTCAACGAGGAGAAGACCGTCCTCGGCAACGTGCAGGAGGGTGTCGCCGAGACGATGGCGATGCTCGAGCGCTACAACGAGATCGCCGAGCAGATGGCCACCGACTACAGCGACGAGCTGCTGGAGGAGATGGGCAAGCTCCAGGAGCAGCTCGAGCACCGCAACGCGTGGGACCTCGACAGCCAGCTCGAGCAGGCGATGGACGCGCTGCGCTGTCCGCCGCCCGACGCCGACGTCTCGACGCTGTCCGGTGGTGAGCGCCGCCGGGTGGCGCTGTGCAAGCTGCTGCTCGAGGCGCCCGACCTGCTGCTGCTCGACGAGCCGACCAACCACCTCGACGCCGAGAGCGTGCAGTGGCTGGAGTCGCACCTGGAGAAGTACGCGGGCACCGTGCTGGCCGTCACCCACGACCGCTACTTCCTCGACAACGTCGCCACCTGGATCCTCGAGCTCGACCGGGGCCGGTGCTACCCCTACGAGGGCAACTACTCCACCTACCTCGACATGAAGGCCCAGCGGCTCAAGGTCGAGGGCCAGAAGGACGCCAAGCGCAAGAAGCGCCTGGAAGATGAGCTGGAGTGGGTCCGGTCCAACCCCAAGGCCCGCCAGACCAAGAGCAAGGCCCGTCTCCAGCGCTACGAGGAGATGGCCGCCGAGGCCGACAAGTACCGCAAGCTCGACTTCGAAGAGATCCAGATCCCGCCGGGCCCGCGCCTGGGCACCACGGTGATCAAGGCGGAAAAGCTCACCAAGGGCTTCGGCGAGCGGCTGCTCATGGAAGGGCTGACGTTCGACCTGCCGCGTAACGGCATCGTCGGCGTCATCGGTCCCAACGGTGTCGGTAAGACGACGCTGTTCCGCATGATCACCGGTGGCGAGACGCCCGACGAGGGCTCCATCATCATCGGCGACACGGTCAAGATCTCGTACGCCGACCAGAGCCGGGGCGGCATCGACCCGAGCAAGAACGTCTGGGAGGTCGTCTCCGACGGGCTCGACCACATCAAGGTCGGCAACGTGGAGATGCCGTCGCGGGCCTACATCGCGGCGTTCGGGTTCAAGGGCCCTGACCAGCAGAAGAAGGCCGGCGTGCTGTCAGGCGGCGAGCGTAACCGGCTCAACCTGGCGCTCACCCTCAAGCAGGGCGGCAACGTGCTGCTGCTCGACGAGCCCACCAACGACCTTGACACCGAGACCCTGTCGTCGCTGGAGAACGCGCTGCTCGACTTCCCGGGCTGTGCCGTGATCACCTCCCACGACCGGTGGTTCCTCGACCGCATCGCGACCCACATCCTGGCCTGGGAGGAAGGGTCTAACTGGTTCTGGTTCGAGGGCAACTACGCCGACTACGAGAAGAACAAGATCGAGCGGCTGGGCGCCGACGCGGCCCGCCCGCACCGGGTGACCTACCGCAAGCTCCACCGCGACTGATCCCGTAGGTCGCGCGGGGCTCGCGCGGCAGGTAACTCAAACGCACACCGCCACCACCGTCAGGCGCCGCACGGCATTTGCCTGATGGTGGTGGTTTCGGCGTTCCCAGGCGTCGGTCGATGCCGGGTGGGGCCTGGGGTTCTGATGGGTTGACGGTGCCGGTGAGATTGATGGTGCCGATGGCGTTGATGGTTCCGCGTGAGGTTGAGGTGCTGTGGCGGCAGTGGTGCCGGATGGCGCCACGGGGGTTGTGGCGCGGGTGAGGTTTGTTGGTGCGGCGGTGCGGCGGTGCGGTGGTGCCCGGCGAGGGGTGTCGGGTGGGGCGAGGTTCGCTCGTTCGGGCGGGGGCGGTCTTCGATGTCAAGGTGGGGAGGGCGGCCAGGGCTCAGGGGACTTTGCTGAGGGCGGCGAGGGATTCGATGAAGAAGTAGATGACGCGGAAGAACGCCAGCACGTCCCCGCGCTCCAGCCGCAGCCCCCGATACATCACCACCCGCCCGGGGTCGGCGCCGGCGCGGAGTTCGTGCCAGGTCGTCTCGGTGGCGGCCAGGACGTAGTCGGCAGTGCCGGGGTCGGTGGTGATGTGGGCGTCGACGCAGGTGCCGTCCTTCCAGACCAGCACCAGGTACGCGCCCGTCTCCCGCACCCCGAGCGCCCACGTGGCGGTGTAGCCGGAGCGGGCCCGGTCGATCCACTGCCAGTACGACGGCAGCTTGCCCTCCTGCGGCGGCCCGTCGTCGACGGCCACCCGCACGGCCTGCGCCCATTCGGCGGTGAAGAACGTCGTCGCGCCTGAGGAGAACGTCATCGCGCGTCAGCCTCCCGCCAGCTCGGGCTCGATGCGGGAGACCTTCTCCCGCAGGTCGGGCGGGAGGGCGATGCCGACGTCCGTCAGCTTCATGTCGAGCTGGCGGATCATCAGCCGGCGCACCTCCTCGGGCGTCCAGCCGAGCGCCTCCAGGGCGAGCTGCCGGCTGGTGGCGCCGTTGATGGCGAGGATGGTGCGCAAGGTTTCGTGGATCTGGAGCAGCAGCCGCGGGTCGTCCTGGACGGAGTCGCGCAGGAACCGCATCCCGGACTGCACGTGACGGGCCTCGTCGCGGCAGGTGGCGGTGAAGCCGGTGTAGTAGCCGGGCAGGAAGCCGCGCCGCCGGCAGTAGGTGAGCGTGATCTTCATGACGGACAGCGCGAGCACGCCTTCGATCCACAGGAAGTACGTGGTGCCATAGCGCACCCTCGCAGCCGGGTCTTCGGGGTCCTTGCGCAGCTCGTCGGCCTGGTACGCGAGCAGCCCGAACGGCCCCACGAACGTCTCCGACACGTGCTCGAAGGACGCGTCGAGCACCTCCTGCACGGACTCGCCCGGCATGCCGACGACCTCGCGGTAGAACCGGTCGAAGAAGACGGTGTGGCGGGCCTCGTCCTCGATCTGGCTGGACATGTAGATCTTGGACTCCTCGGAGCCGCCCAGCATGAACACCGGCAGTTCCACCTCGACCTGACGTTCGCCGTGGTGGAAGCCGGCCGAGATGCCGACGAACGCGTCCCGCTCGTCCTGCGTCATGCGTTCGCGCCAGTCGACGGCGTCCTGGGAGAAGTCGAGCTCGTAGACGTCCCAGCGCTGGCGCAGGTAACGCTTGTAGAGCTCGGTGTAGCTGGGCAGGCGCTTGAGGTCGTGGTGCACGTATGCGAGGACGTCGTCGATGTCGAGGTCGCGGATCTGCCGCAGCGAGGACTCCGCGACGTCGGACAGCTTCGTCATGCCTCCGCCTCCCCGACGGCGACCGGAGTGGGCGCGGGCTGCGAGGGCCGCCGCCAGGGCCCATTGAACAGCAGGATGGCGGGGATGAACAGGACGAGGCAGCCGAGCGCCACGAACAGCCACGTCTGCCAGTTGGTGGCCTCGACGACGTGCGGGATGACGAGCAGGCCGATCACCGCGATGCCCTTGCTGAGGAAGCCGAACAGCCCCCACGCGGTGCCCTGCAGGCGCGGGTCGGCGTCCTCGGCGTCCTCGGAGTAGTTGGCCATCCAGGGGGCGTAGGCGACGCCGAGCGAGCCGCCGAGCAGCGCGCCGATCACCATCAGCAGGCCGGTGGAGACGCCTTCCTGGCCGAGTGAGACGGCGAGGTAGGCGGTGACGAGGACGGCGGCGATGGTGCCGCCGAGCGAGAACGGCTTGCGCAGCTGCGTACGGTCGGACAGGCGGCCGGTGATGATGAGCGTGATGAGGTTGAGGCTCCAGAAGGCGGCCATGATCGTGGACGCCTCCGCGCTGCTGATGCCGAGTGCGCCGACCAGCATGGTCTGCCCGAACAGCGAGAGCGTGATGTAGAGGACGAGCCACAGGGAGATGCCGACGACGTGGGCCCAGATGTTGCGCCGCCTGAACAGCGAGCGCAGGGTGGGCGGCTTGGAGAGGTCCACGACCTGGCTGGCGGCGCGTTCCGTGTGCTGGATCCTGGCCCGCAGCTCGGGGGAGAGGTCGGCGATGTTCAGCGCGATGACGATCGAGATGACCAGCGAGAAGCAGCCCATGATGACGAACTGGGAGCGCCAGGAGTCGTTGAAGATGGGCAGCGTCCATCCGGCGACGGCGGCGGCGAGGAAGTTGGCGCCGACCGGGCCCCACGTCCAGAAGCCGAACGCCTGGGCGCGTCCGAGGCGCGGTGAGAAGTCGCGGATCAGCGGCGCGGTGCTGGCCATGGCGACGCCGTCCACGAACGCCAGCGCGATCCGGGCGATCAGCAGGTCGCGCGGGGTGTGGACGAGGGTCATGGTGAAGCAGAGGACGGCGGTCAGCGCCATGAGGGGGATGAGCAGCCTGACCCGCCCCAGGCGGTCGGTGAGCCGGCCGCCGATGATGGAGGCGATGGCCCCGGTCACGGCGGCGCCGCCGGACACCGCGCCGTACGTGGCCAGCGACATGTCGAGGTCTTTGAGCAGCAGGGGCACGACGGGGGCGATCTGGCCTTCGTACGAGCCGATGAGGATGGCCAGTACGGCCATCGTGAGGATCTTCATGCGCCGGGCGCCGGTCGGGTACTCGTCGAGCTCACGGACGTAGGACAGCCTCATGGCCAACCTTTCTGGTCGAGCTTTACCCCCCGTGTAGTTCTAGAAGACAGCTCTAGAATCTATTTCTGCGATGCTGCCTCTCACATCTGACTCCGTCAAGGGTGTGAGCCGGGTCCGGTGGCTAGAATGAAATTCTAGGATTGCCGAGAGCGAGGAGCCCCCCGCGTGGACCTGGAACTGGACGGCCTCGACGTACACTTCGACCACACCGCCGTGGCGGCGCCCCGGATCAGGGACCTGCTGCCGATCTACCGCGACCTGCTGGGCGGCCGGCATCTCGGCGGCGGCGGCGACAACCTGCGGGCCGGCTACCGCACGCTGCAGCTCACGTACGGCAACGGCGGCAAGGTCGAGCTGATGGAGCCGCTGGCCGGATCGACGTTCTTCGACAGCTTCTTCGAGCTCACCAGGGGCAGAGGCGGCGTCCACCACCTCAACTTCCACGTCAGCGATCTCGGCGCGGCGGTGGCCCGGCTGACCGAGCGCGGCTATCGGCTGCACGGGCTCAACCGGTCGGATCCGCGCTGGCAGGAGGTGTTCCTGCACCCCAAGGAGGCGCACGGGGTGCTCATCCAGCTCGCCCAGCCGGGGCCACGCGAGCCCGCCGAGGAGCGCCCGACGCTGGAGGACGTGCTGGCCGGCCGCGGCAGGAACGGCAACGGCATCCCCAGTCGCTGAGCATCAGGGCTCTTGAGGTGCGGCAGAACTTAGATCTAGAGTGGAATTCTAGAACTAGGATTGGGGAGGCTGATGAAGCCGGCACCTAAGCCCACACCGGAGACCCAGCCCTTCTGGGACGGGACGGCCGCGGGCGAGCTGCGGATCCAGCGCTGCACCACCTGCGAGCGCCACTACTTCTACCCCCGCCCCACCTGCCCCCGGTGCGGCGGCGACCAGGTCGAATGGGTCCGCGCCAGCGGGCGGGCGACCCTCTACTCGTACGTCATCAACCACCGTCCGGCGCCGGGCTTCGAGGAGGAGGCCCCGTACGCGATCGCCGTCGTGGAGCTGGAGGAGGGCGTGCGGATGATGACCAACATCGTGGGCGTGCCGAACGTCCCCGAGAACCTGCCCCTGGACATGGAGCTGCAGGTGGTGTTCGAGCGGCGGGGCGAGGTCACCGTGCCGCTGTTCGAGCCGGCCGGAGGTGCCCGATGACCGTGGTGATCGCCGGCGCCGCCGAGACCGACGAGGTGGGCCGCCTGCCCGGCCACTCCACGTTGCAGCTCCACCTGGAGGCAGCCAGGAACGCCCTCGCCGACGCGGGCATGACCATCCACGACATCGACGGCATCGCCACGGTCGGGACGCCGGGCCCGATCCAGATCGCCCACGCCCTCGGCGTCACACCCGCCTGGCTGGACGGCACGGGCGTGGGCGGCTCGTCGTTCCTCTTCCACGTCCGGCACGCGGCCGCCGCGATCAGGGCGGGCATGTGCCACACCGTGCTCATCACGCACGGCGAGTCAGGGCGCTCGCGGGTCGGGGCCGGTCGCTACGGCATGGGGCCCGACTCGCTGCTCGGGCAGTTCGAGCTGCCGTACGGGGTGGTCGGCCCGCCCACGTCGTTCACGATCACCGCGCTGCGCTACATGAAGGAGACCGGCCTCACCCACGAGCAGCTCGCCGAGGTCGCGGTGGCGCAGCGGCGCTGGTCGCACCTCAACCTCAGGGCCATGTACCGCGACCTCATCACGGTCGAGGACGTGCTCGCCTCGCGCCTGGTCGCCTACCCGTTCCACCTGCTGGAGTGCTGCCTGGTCACCGACGGCGGCGGCGCGCTGATCGTCACCACGCCCGAGCGGGCCCGGCGCTCCCCGGTCCACCTGCTGGGCTCGGGGGAGGCGGCCGAGTCGCCGATCATCTCCCAGATGGAGGACTTCACCACCTCCAAGGGCTTCCGCCTCTCGGGCGAGGCGGCCTTCGCCGAGGCGAAGATCACGCACGCGGACGTCGACCATCTCATGGTGTACGACGCCTTCGCCCACGTGCCCATCTACGGCCTGGAGGACCTGGGCTTCGTCGGGCGCGGCGAGGCGGGGGCGTTCATCGCCGAGGGCCACACCTCGCCGGGCGGCCGGCTGCCGCTCAACACCAACGGCGGCGGCCTGTCCTACACGCACACCGGCATGTACGGCATGTTCGCCATCCAGGAGTCGGTACGCCAGCTGCGCGGCGAGGCGGCGGCACAGGTACCCGGCGTGGAGGTGAGCGTGGTCCTGGGCAACGGCGGCATGTTCGCCTCGGCCGCCACTCTCGTCCTGTCCAACCGCCTGCCCTGAACGGGGGAGGGGCGCCTGAGGGGGCGTCCCTCCCCACGAAACCAGGGACAAGGATCCTTCGGATCAGGGGACCCGGACCGGTGAACCGGCCTTGGGTCGCCTGGACCGCGAGGTCAGCGCCAGGTGATCAGGGCGTCGAGCGCTTCGACGCGGGAGCCGGTGACGAGCAGCGGGTTGATCTCCAGGGACTCCAGCCCGTCGCCCAGCGACTCGGCGAACGAAGCGACGCGGGCCACGACGTCCGCCACCGCGTCCAGGTCCGCGGCGGGGCCGCCGCGCACGCCGTCGAGCAGTGCCGCGCCACGCAGCTCCGCCAGCGCCGTACGCACCTCGCCCGCGTCCACCGGCAGCACCCGCAGCGCGGTGTCGCGCAGCACCTCCACCCAGACCCCGCCGAGCCCCACGGCCAGCGTGAGCCCCCAGGCGGGGTCGCGGACGACGCCGACCAGCAGCTCGATCCCGCCGCCGCGCTGCGGCTGGACGAGCACGCCGTCGAGCGACGGCACCGCGGCCACCACCTCCCGGTACGCCCGCCGCACCTCCTCCTCGGCGGAGAGGCCCAGCCGGACCCCGCCGACGTCGCTCTTGTGCCCCAGCCCTTCGGCGGCGGCCTTGAGCACCACGGGATAGCCGAACCGGCCGGCGGCGGCGACCGCCTCCTCCTCCGAGCGCGCCAGGTCCGACGGCACGACCGGCAGCCCGGAGGAGACAAGCAGCGCGGCGGCGCGGTGCTCGGCCCACACCCCGTGCGCGCCTGGCGGGCGCAGCGCCCCCTCGGCGCGAGGGCTGGGCTCGGGCCGGGACAGCACCCTGGCCCGCGTCCGCGACCACCGTACGGCGGCCCCGATGGCGTGCATGCCGTGCTCGATCCCGCCCGCCACGTACGGGAACCCGGTCTCCTGCTGCACCTGACGCCCGAACGCGGTCACGTCGGTCAGCACGTTGCTCACCACCACGACCGGCACCCGAGAGGCCGCGATGCGCTCGGCGCTGGCCGTGTACTGGGCCAGGACGGGCGCCGGGTCGGGCGGCGCGAGCTTGGGCGGCTCGGACAGCAGCATGACGAGGTCGATGTTCGGGTCGGCGGTGACCACGTCGAGCGCGCGGCCGAGCAGGGTGCGGTCGATGAGCACGTACCCGGTGACGTCGAGCGGGTTCTGCACGGTGCCGAAGGCCGGCACGATCTCCTTGAGCCGCTCGACCGTCTCCGGCGCGAACGCCGGCAGCTCCAGGCCCTCGTCCTCGGCCCGGTCGGCGATGATCTCCGACGCGCCGCCCGACGGCGTCACGACGCCCACGCGCGGCCCCGGCAGCGGCCCGCTGGAGGCCAGCAGCCCGGAGGTGATGATGAGATCCTCCAGCGAGCGCACCCGGATCACGCCGAGCCGGCGCAGCGCCGCGTCGATCACGTCGTCGTCGCCCACCAGCGCGCCGGTGTGGGCCTGGGCGGTGTGCGAGGCGAGCGTGCTGCGGCCGATCTTGAGCGCCACGATCGGCTTGCCCGCCTCCAGCGCCCGCCGCGCCACCCGGGAGAACTCGGCCGGGTTCCTGATCGTCTCCAGGAACAGCGCGATGACCTTGGTGGCCGGGTCGTCCACGAGGTAGTCGATGACGTCGGTGACGCTCACGACGGCCTCGTTGCCCATGGAGGTGAGCAGGCTGATGCCGACGTTGCGGGCCTGCGCGAAGGAGAGCACCGAGCTGGCCAGCGCGCCGCTCTGCAGCACCACGCCGACCTCGCCGCGCAGCAGCGGCGGCGGGATCGGCAGCCCGTACGGGGTCACGCCCGCGGCGGCGTTGATGTAGCCGTTGCCGTTGGGCCCGAGGATGGTCAGCCCGTGCTCCACGGCGAACCCGGCGATCTCGGCCTCCAGCCGCGCCCCCTCCTCGCCCGACTCGCCGAACCCGGCCGTGAGGATCACGTAGCAGCCGATGCCCAGCTTGGCGCCCTCGCGCAGCACGCCCAGCACGGCGGTGGTGGGGACCATGACGTACGCGAGATCCACGGGTTCGGCGATGTCGGTGAGGCTCTTGTGCGCCGGCATGCCGTGCACGACGCCGCCCCGGGGGTTGACCAGGTGCACGGGCCCGGGAAACCCGTGCGCGCGCAGGTTGCCGAGCGTGCTGATGGACCAGCCGGACTTGTCCGTCGCGCCGACCAGGGCGATCGAGCGCGGGTTGAACAGTTCGCGGACGGACATACCCCTCACTCTCCGATGAGGCCGAGCCGAGCGTGCCCCTTGATCAGGTTGCGGGCGATCGTGCGCCGCTGGATCTCGTCGGTGCCCTCGAAGATGCGCAGCAGGCGCAGCTCGCGATACCACCGCTCGATCGGCAGCTCCTTGGTGTATCCCATGCCCCCGTGGATCTGCAGCACCCGGTCCACGACCTGGTTCGCCATGACGGCGCCGTTGAGCTTGGCGATGGAGGAGGCGTGCCGGGCGTCCATGCCCTGGCCCACCTGCCAGGCGGCGTACAGCGTGAGCCACTTGGCGGCCTCGATCTCCACCTGGGAGTCGGCGATCATCCACTGGATGGCCTGGTAGTTCGAGATGGTCTGGCCCATCGACTTGCGGATCTTGGCGTAGTCGATGGCCATCTGCAGCATGCGCTCGGACGAGCCGATGGCGCGGGCGGGGATCATGTAGCGGCCCTGGCCGATCCACTGCATGGCCAGCTCGAAGCCCTTGCCCAGCTCGCCGAGGATGTTCTCCTCCGGCACCCGGACGTCCTGGAACACCAGCGAGGCGGGGCCCCACTGGCCCATGGTCGGGATCGGCTCGGACGTCCAGCCCATGTCCCTGTCCACCAGGAAGCAGGTGACGCCGTGCTCCTCGGCCAGGGCGAAGACCATGACGAAGTCGGCCTCGTTGCCGCCGGTGATGAACGTCTTCTCGCCGTTGATCACCCACTCGGCGCCGTCGCGGGTGGCGCGGGTGCGGATGTTGCGGGCGTCGGAGCCGGCGCCCGGCTCGGTGATGGCGAAGCAGGAGCGGCGCTCGCCCTCGATGGTGGGGATGAGGTAGCGCTGCTTCTGCTCGTCGGTGCCGGCGTACAGGATGTTGTCGGCGCTGCCGCCGAACGAGAACGGCACGAACGTCCTGCCGATCTCCATGGCGATGATCGCGGACATGATGGGGCCGAGGGCGGCGCCGCCGTACTCCTCGGGCGTGTTGATGCCCCAGAAGCCCGACTTCCTGGCCTTGGCGCGCAGGTCGCGCAGCACGTCGGCGTCCAGGCCGGGGCGGCCCTCGCGCTCGTTGCGCAGGACCTCCGGCTCCAGCGGCATGACCTCCTTCTCGATGAAGGACCGGACGGTGTCACGGATCTGCCGTTCCTCGGGGGTGAGCGAGAAGTCCACAGCCGCCTCCCAGGGCATTTCTAGAATCGTTCTCTAGGAAGAGGTTCTAGCCTATGTCGTCCAGTGTCAAGAATCGGATTCTAGAATTCGCCGCGCTACGATAGGCGCATGGCACGCAAGTCCTCGTGGGAGTGGAGCCGTACGGCCCAGACCCGCAAGAGCATGCTGCAGGCCGCCCGTGAGGTCTTCAGCGAGCACGGCTTCGCCGACTCCAACGTCTCCGACGTCGTCGCCCGCGCCGGGTCCAGCGTGGGCAGCCTCTACCACCACTTCGGTGGCAAGACGGAGCTCTTCCTCGCCCTCTACGAGGACCACCAGGCCGCCCACGAGCAGGCGTCGGCCGCCAGCGTGGCCAAGGCCAAGAAAGAGGGGGTCACCGACCCGGTCGAGCTGCTGATCGCGGGCGCGCGGGCCTACCTCGCGGGCGCGTGGGAGCGCCGCGACCTGGTCAGGCTCTTCATCGACGGCGACGGCCCTCCTGGTTTCGAGCTGATCCGCCGCACCCGCGGGCGCGAGTGGGTACGCCAGAACGCGGTGCTGCTCGGCGCCGGCGGCGACCCGCTCGACCGGTTCACGGTGGCCGTGCTGACCAGCATCATCGGCGAGGCCGCCCGCGAGGTCGCCACCTCCGACAACGAGGAGGAGGCGCAGGAGGTGATCGAGGCGGCGGTGACGCTCATCCACCGCCTCGACCCCCTCAGGGAGCTGCGCGAGGGCTAGCCGATCGTCGCGCGGCCCCGGTCGATCACCACCGTCCCGTCGTCCTTGGCGGTCCTGAACAGCACATTCGTGCCGTCCGCCCAGATCGAGACGGTCAGCGACTCGCCGGGGAAGACCGGGCTGGAGAAGCGCCCCGACATCGCCTTGAAGCGCGCCGGGTCGGAGCCCGCCACCGCGTGCAGCAGCGCCCTGCCGGTAAGCCCGTACGTGCACAGCCCGTGCAGGATCGGCCGGTCGAACCCGGCCCTGGCGGCGAACTCCGGGTCGCTGTGCAGCGGGTTGTAGTCGCCCGACAGCCGGTAGATGAGCGCCTGCTCCGGATACGTCGAGTACGTCACCTTGTGGTCGGGCGCCCGGTCCGGCGCCGCCCAGGAGTCGCGCGGCCCCCGCTGGCCCCCGAACCCGCCCTCGCCCCTGATGAACACCGAGCTGTAGGAGGAGATGACCAGGTCGCCGGTGTCGAGATCGACGGCCCTGGCCTCGGAGGTGACCAGCGCGCCCGAGCCCTTGTCGTAAATGCCGGTCACCTTCGAGGTGGTCCGCACGCCACCCGCCGCGGGCAGCTCCCGGTGCAGCTCGAAGCCCTGCTCGGCGTGGACCAGCATGGCCGGGTCGAAGCCGCCGAGCCGCCGCCCCGGCGCCTGCGCGGCCAGCACCGCGAACGTCGGCAGCACCCGCTGCCCCTTCTCCGTGGTGAACTCCAGCTCGGCGGTGCCGGCGCCGACGCCGAGCGCGTACAGCATGGTGTCCTTGGCCGTCCAGGTGCGCTCGTGGGGCGCGCTCTCGACACCGATCACGCTGTGGTCGAGTGGCATGTCAGTCCTCCCGCCCGGGGATGCGGCCGTTGGTCAGCGCGTTGGGCGCGGCCTTCTCGACCAGCGCGGGGATGACCGAGCCCAGCTCGGTCGGGTCCCAGCGACCGCCCTTGTCCACGCCGGGCCCCGCGTGCCAGCCCTCGGCCACGCTGATCACCCCGCCGCGCACGTTGAACACTCGCCCGGTGATGCTCCTGGCCTCCGCGCTGGACAGCCACACGACCAGCGGCGCGATGTCGTCGGGGTCGGCGCCGGTGGCGCCCTTCGGCAGCAGGTTCTCGGTCATGCGGGTGAGCGCGGCGGGCGCGACCGCGTTGACCGTCACGCCGTAGCGCTCCAGCTCCCTGGCGGCGATGACGGTCAGACCCGCTATGCCGGCCTTCGCGGCGCCGTAGTTACCCTGACCGGGGTTGCCGTAGATGCCGGAGGACGAGGTCGTGTTGATGATGCGGGCGTCGACCTGCTCGCCCGCCTTGGCCTTCGAGCGCCAGTAGGCGGCGGCGTGGCGCAGGGGTGCGAACGTGCCGCGCAGGTGCACCCTGATGACCGCGTCCCACTCCTCGGCGGTCATGTTGACCAGCATCCGGTCGCGCAGGATGCCCGCGTTGTTGACCAGCACGTCGAGCGTGCCGAAGTGGTCGATGGCGGCGCGGACCAGCCGCTCGGCGCCGTCGAAGTCGGAGACGTCCTCGCCGTTGACGATCGCCTGGCCGCCCATGGCCTCGATCTCCGCCACCACCTCGGCCGCCGCTCCCGACGAGCCGGTGCCGTCCACCTCCGCTCCGAGGTCGTTGACCACCACCTTCGCGCCCTGCCTGGCGAACTCCAGGGCGTGTCCCCGTCCGATGCCCCTGGCCGCGCCCGTGACGATCACCACGCGGCCCTCGACTATCCCGCTCATCCGACACCTCGAATCCTTGACCGGCGAACGATGCGAATAAGATTCTAGTATTGAAATCTAGAAAGGATAAGGGCCTTTGGCGGCGACCATCCCGACCCTCGGCTACGCCTGGCGAACTCTGTCGGTCGTGAGCCTGGCCAGCGTCCTGACCGGGCTCGGCGGCAGCGCGATCAACGTCGCGCTCCCCGAGATCGCGCGCAACACCGGCGCCGACGCCACCGCGGCGAGCTGGATCCTCCTCGGCTACCAGTTGACCACGACCGTCCTCATGGTGGTATTCGGCAGGCTGGCCGATTTGTTCGGCAGGCGCAGGATGTACCTGCTGGGGCTGGCCACGTACACGGGCGCCGCGCTGCTCGCCGGGCTCGCCCCCAACGCCTGGCTGATCGTCGCCATGCGGGCCGTGCAGGCGGCGGGCGCCGCCATGCTGCTCACCAACAGCGCGGCCCTGGTCAGCGACGCCTTCCCGCGCGAGCGGCTGGGCGAGGGCATGGGCGTGTACGTCGCCTCGTTCTCCATCGCCGGGCTGATCGGCCCCACGCTGGGCGGCGTGCTGGCCGAGAGCCTGGGCTGGCGGTGGGTGTTCTGGTTCAACGTGCCGATCGGGCTGCTCTGCCTGCTGTGGGGGTCGATCACGCTGCGCAGGACGCCGCCCGCCCGGCGCGACGGCGGGCTCGACGGGCCGGGCAGCCTGCTCGTGCTGCTGACGCTGGGCGGGCTGCTGCTGGCGCTGTCGGAGTTCACCAGGCTCGGCTGGCAGCATCCGCTGGTGCTCGGCGGCGCGGTGGCCTTCGTCGTGGGGCTGCCGCTGTTCGTGCTCAGGGAACGCAGGGCCGCCCACCCCGTGGTGGACATGAGCCTCTTCCGCGAGCCGTCCTTCGCCTTCGGGACGCTCGCCTCGTTCCTCAACGCCGTCGCGCGCATGGGCATGGTCTTCCTCGTCGCGCTCTACTTCCAGGCCGTCCGCGGGGACGATCCCGTACAGGCAGGGCTCAAGGTGCTGCCGCTGGCCGTGGCCGCCCTGTGCGCCTCGGTCGTCTCCGGCTTCCTGCAGCGCCGCTTCAGCGCCCGCACCCTCGCCGTGGCCGGGGCCGCGACGACCTCCTGCGGCCTCGCGGTCATGATGGCGGTGATGTCCACGACGATGCCGTATCCGGCCGTCGCCACCGGGCTCGTGCTCATCGGCCTCGGCTCCGGGATCTTCCTGCCGTCCAACAACACCGCCATCCTCGACGGCCTGCCGTCGAACCGGCTCGGCATCGTCAACGCCATGCGGCTCATGCTGCAGAACACCGGCAACGTCGTCGGCACCGGCATGGTGCTGTCGATCCTCGTCGCGCCGCTGCCCGCCGCGCTGCACCAGCAGGTCTTCGCCGGCACGCTCGGCCTGCTCTCCGGCGAGGCCGTCGGGCAGCTCGTCACCGGCTACCGGTGGGCGCTCGGCACGATGGCCGCGGTGTCGGTGCTGACCGTGCTGACCTGCCTGGCCCGGCGCAAGGCCACCTGACGTGGCCCGGTACGGTGGCGGACGTGGACGAACCTTCCCCGGCCCGACGGCACATCTATCCCCGCGTGGTGAGATTCGGTGACATCGACTCCCAAGGTCATGTGAACAACGTGCGCTTCCTCGACTACCTCGAGGACGCGCGGTTCGGCATGTTGAGCATCGACCCGTACAACGAGGGTGTGGAGCCCTTCAAGGGGCTGGTCGTGACGCGTCACGAGATCGACTACCGGCGCCCGCTCGGCTTCCGCGCGGCGCCCGTACGCGTCGAGACCTGGGTGACGGAGATCCGGGCGGTACGGTTCACGCTGCGTTACGAGATCCGCGACGACGAGGACCTCTACGTGACCGCCACGTCGGTGCTCGCGGCGTACGACGTCGAGCGGGCCGCGCCCCGCCGCCTGACCGAGAGCGAGCTGGCCTACCTCAAGCGGTACGCCGAATGACGCGTCCCTGAGCATGAAGCGGTGGTGGATGCTGGCGCTGGGCGTCAACGCGCACGCCAGCGTCACCCTGGGGCTGTTCGGACTGCCCCTGGTCATGCCCGAAATCTTGCGACATTTCGGCGTTTCGCTGCCGGTGGGTGGCCTGATAGGGAACGCCCCGGCGATCGGCATTCTCTGTGCCCTCGTCGCCTGGGGCGCGCTCGCCGACCGGCACGGCGAACGGCTCATCTTAGGACTCGGCGTCGGCGTGGCCGCCGTGACGCTGGCCGCCGCCGCGTTCGCCGAGGCCACCTGGGCCGTGATCGCGCTGCTCGCCCTGGCCGGCGCGGGCGGCTCCGCCGCGATGGTCGGCGGCGGCCGGATCGTGCTGCGCTGGTTCAGCCCGCCCGAGCGCGGCGTCGCCATGGGCGTGCGGCAGGTCTCCTTCACCCTCGGCATGGCGGCCGCCGCATTCGTGCTGCCGCCCGTGGCCGCCGCCCACGGGCTGACCGGCGTGCTGCTGCTCTGCTCGGGGCTCAGCCTGCTGGCCGCCGTGCTGGCCGCGCTCTTCCTGGCCGAGCCGCCGCACGAGGCGCCCGGGAGCAGGGCGGCCGCGGCGGGCTCGCCGTACCGGCAGCCCGCGCTGTGGCGGGTGCACGCCACCAGCGCGCTGCACGCGGTGCCGCAGATCGTGGTCACCACGTACGGCGTGGACTGCCTGGTCACCTCCTACGGCTGGGACGGCGTCGCGGCGGGGCGGCTGTTCGGCGTGGCCGCGATCGGCGGCGCCGTGGTCCGCGTCGCGGCCGGTCGCTGGTCGGACAGGACCGGCCTGCGCATGCGTCCCCTGCTGCTGCTCACGCTCTGGAACCTCGCCGTGCTGGCCCTGCTCGTCGCCGGCGCGCTCACCGGAGCCGCGTTCGGCGTGGCCATGCTCGCGCTCGCCTCGGTGATGACCGTGGCGGGCAACGGCCTCGCCTACCTCACGGCCGGCGAACTGGCCGGACCCGGCTGGGCGGGCCGGGTGCTCGGCACCCACAACACCGTCCAGAACACCGTCGCCCTCGTCGCCACCCCGCTCGCCGGCCTGCTCATCGAGGGCACCGGCTACTGGGCGGGCTTCGCCGCCGGCCTCGGCTGCGCGCTGGTCTCGCTGCCGGTCATCCCGCTGCGCGCCGACCGCTCATGACGCGCGGCGCAGCCACACCGCCGTGTCCTGCGGCAGCAGGCCGCGCTTGAGCGGGCCGCTCGTCAGCAGCACCTCGGTGTGCTCGGGCAGATGGACGGGGCCCGTGCCGCAGTTGAGTGCGCAGATCAGCGGACCCCTGGTGAAGAAAAGCACTCCCTCGGGGGAGTCGAGCCACTCCAAGGTGTAAGGAATCTCTCCCGCCAGCGCGCGGCGCAACGCCAGGGCCCGCCGGTAGCACTCCAGCGTCGAGTCCGCCACCCCTTCCTGCTTCTCCACGCTCAGCTCCGCGAACGACTCCGGCTGCGGCAGCCACGGCTCCACCCCGCCCGGCGAGAACCCGTGGGACGGCGGATCGACCGTCCACGGGATCGGCACCCGGCACCCGTCGCGCCCCGGCAGCTCGCCCTTCGACCGGAAGAAGATGGGGTCCTGCCTGGCGTCGTCCGGCAGGTCGGTCACCTCCGGCAGCCCCAGCTCCTCGCCCTGGTAGAGGTAGGCGGAGCCGGGCAGGGCCAGCATCGTCAGCAGCGCCGCCCTGGCCCGCGCCAGGCCCGCGCCGGGGTCGTCCGTGCCGTAGCGGGTGCGGTGGCGTACGACGTCGTGGTTGGACAGCACCCACGTCGCGTACGGCACCGCCGCCAGCGTGTCGTCGATCACCTTGCGGAACGCGGTGGCCGACCACGGCGCCTCCAGCCAGGCGAAGTTGAAGCTCTGGTGCAGCTCGTCGGGGCGTACGTAGCGGGCGAGGTCCTCGGCGTCGTCGGTCCACACCTCGCCCACCGCCATCCGCTCCCCCGGGTAGGAGTCGAGCAGCCGCCGCCACTCGCGGTAGACGCCGTGCACCTCCGGCTGCCCCCACACCGGCGAGACCGAGGTGAACGACTGGTCGCCCACGTCGGGCAGCCCTTCCGCCTTGTACAGCCCCATCGCCACGTCGATGCGGAACCCGTCGACGCCGCGCTCCAGCCAGAAGCGCAACACGTCCAGGAACTCCTCGTGCACCTCGCGGTTGCGCCAGTTGAAGTCGGGCTGCTCGGGCGCGAACAGATGCAGGTAGTACTGCCCGTCGGGCGTCTGCGTCCAGGCCGGCCCGCTGAAGGTGGACTTCCAGTTGTTGGTGTGGTCGCGGAAGATGTAGCGGTCGCGGCCCACCCCGCGCAGCGCCTCCTGGAACCAGGGATGCGCCGACGAGCTGTGGTTGGGCACGACGTCCACGAGCACCCGCAGCCCCAGCTCGTGCGCCTGCGTCACCAGCGCGTCGAAGTCGTCGAGCGAGCCGAACATCGGATCGACGCCGCGGTAGTCGGCCACGTCGTAGCCGCCGTCGGCCATGGGGGAGGGGTAGAACGGGGTCAGCCAGATGGCGTCCACGCCCAGCCGCCGCAGATAGGGCAGGCGCTCGCGGATGCCGGCGAGATCGCCGACGCCGTCTCCCGAGGCGTCGGCGAAGCTGCGGACATAGATCTCGTAGACGACTGCGTCACGCCACCAGGGGATATCCATGTGGCGTGTCATGCCCCGTTATGTGGGGGAGTTCACCAGGCTGTGGGCCGCGTAGACCAGATAGTCCCAGAGCCGCTTGTCCTGCTCCTCCGGCAGGTCGAGCGAGTCGACCGCGTCACGCATGTGGCGCAGCCAGGCGTCGCGCTCGGGCTCGCCGATGACGAACGGCATGTGCCGCATGCGCAGCCGGGGGTGGCCGCGCTGCTCGCTGTAGGTCTTGGGACCGCCCCAGTATTGGACCAGGAAACCGCGCAGCCGCTCTTCCGCGCCCGTGAGATCGGGCTCCGGATAGAGCGGCCGCAGCAGCGGGTCTTCGGCGACCCCCTCATAGAAGCGGTGTACGAGGCGCCGGAACGTCTCCTCGCCCCCGACGGCGTCGTAAAAGGAGGTCTCTGTCACGATCCCTAGCTTAGGCGCTGCCCACCAGCTGAATGCCCGCGGTGTCGAGCGCCGACTTGACCCGCAGCCGCATCTCGCGCGCCACCTCGGACTGCGCCGACGGCAGCGTCTTGGTGGTGATGCGGAACACCAGCGAGCTGTCGGACAGCTGCTCGACGCCGTAGACCTGCGGCTCTTCGACGATCTTGCTCTCGCGCAGCTCGGAGTCGGCCCACATCTCCTCGGCCACCTGCTCGAGCAGCACCTTCACGCCCACCACGTCGGCGTCGTACGCCACGGGGACGTCCATGTACGCCCGCGACCACCCCTGCGACTCGTTGCCTACCCGGGTGATCGTGCCGTTGCGGATGTACCACACGCGGCCGTCGGCGTCGCGCAGCCGGGTGATGCGCAGCGTGACCGCCTCGACGGTGCCCACGGCGGCGCCCGTGTCGATCACGTCGCCGACGCCGTACTGGTCCTCCAGCAGCATGAACATGCCGGCGATGAAGTCCTTCACCAGCTCCTGCGCGCCGAAGCCGACCGCGACGCCGAGGATGCCGACGCTGGTCAGCAGGGGCGCGATCGGGATGGTCAGCCGGTCGAGCACGGTCAGCGCCGCGGTGCCGAGCACCACGATCGAGGCGACGTGCTTGAGCACCGACCCCATGGTCTCTGCCCGCTGCTTGCGCCGCTCGTGCAGCAGCGCGTCGATGCCGTCGGGAGCCGCTCCCTTGCGGAACCGGCTCGTGATCGACCCACCCGTGGCCGCTCGGTTGACCACCCTCGTGATGATCCGGTGCGCGACGTTCCGCAGAACGAAGGCGAGCACGAGGATCAGGACGATGGTTATCGCGCTGGACACCAGGGGCGCCCAGGGCTCGTTGCCGAACACCCTGACCAGGGTAGAGCAAAGGACCGTGTCACTTTGGCAGACAGCGGACATTTGCGTGGTCATCTGATCCACGTCCGGCAGAAGCGACGGAGACGCGGATGGTGGTGCCGGCGTCACCAGCAGTAACACTATGGTGGATCCCCCTCCGGAAGCGGTTCGGTCGCCTATTGGACCGTTTCGATCCAAAAGATACCGCCGACCGAACCGCCCGCCGTCACATCACGCCGGGGAAGACGGGGTCGCCGGCTCTCTGGGCCGCGGAGGGAGAGAGACGGCGCTCCGATGACGGACGGCTCGGAACGGGACACGCACCCGGAAGCGTGTCCCGAGCCGGTTCCGGGGGGATCCCCCGAACACCCGCCCGGTGATGCGGGCGGGGGTCTGAGAGCCCGTACGGCGGGCGGCGCCGTACGGACGGGCCTCACGGGGAGGCCATGAAGAGGCATGTGACGTGCGGCCGGCCGGAACCGGCGGGGTGACCAGGGGCCCGGGCACGCCGGAGCCCCTCCGCACCGGTCACCCCGCCGGCTCCCAGAAGCCGCCGCGGGTCGCGGTGAGCCGCGGTGGCTGCGCTCCACCCGGATCACCACGCCGTTCACTCACCCGCGACGGCGAGCACGCGGGCGACCTTGTTCGCCGCACCGGCCGGGTCGTCGGCCGTGTGCATCCGGTCGCCCCAGGACCAGCAGTACCACCAGGCCGAGACCTCCGAGACGGCGGCCGGGCGGCACGTGACGTTCTCGGAAAGGCTCGTGGCGTCCGGGTTGATCACCCGGACGAAGGTGCGCCCGCTCTGGGTCCGGACCACTCGTGCGAGCAGCCCGCGAGCGCCGAGTTCGGTCACCAGACGCTCAAGGTGCTCGAAGTTGTCGTCCCCCACCGTTCGTCCCTCCCTTGGGAATCGTTGCCGGTGCGCCAAAGATGGCCCAAGTCAAGGGTTCGCGCAACGGGGCTGTTTGCTCACGGGGAGTCGCTTCTCACTCATGGGTTGTAAGAAACAGTCCTCGGGAGGACGATCCTTAACCGTAGGCTCCCTATCGGCGTTTCCCATCCCGGCGTCATTGCTTCATAGTCATGGGTAGGCGTACAGCGACTTGAGGACTACGCTGAGTCACCAGTTGCGGACCGGTCGAGACTTGCGTGAGAGGGGCCGGGATGTCCGGCAGACAGCACCGAGAGACGGAGATCGCCCGGCGGATCAGGGCCAGGGGCCTCGCCGCCGGGCGCACGTCGGCTCAGATAGCTGATGAGATCCACGAGGCGTGCACGGCGCAGTTCAGCACGACCCGCATCAAGGCGCATCGACTGGCCTACGGGATCGCGCTGGCCGACGTCATCGAACAGGTGAGAGCCCTGTTCGAGCGCGACTCCAAGCCGATGCCCGGCATCGGAGAGACCCTGTTGTCGGCCTACGAGAGCGGGCTGAAACGCCCCGGCCCCGAATACCTGCATTACCTGTGCACGGTCTACCGGGTCGAACCGATCGCCCTGGGCTATGACGCGCCCTGCATCTGCGGCCACGGCCACCGCATGCCGGGCGTCGTCGGCGGTGACTCCAAGGACCGCTGCCAGCAGCAGGATCGCGAGCTGGTGATCAAGCCGATGGAGCCCGAGCCCGACGCCGAGGACGACGAGAACATCCTCCGGCGCACCCTCTTAAACCTCCTCAACACCGACGCCAAGGGCGCGGAGGTTGACGGTCCGGTGCTGGGGGCGTGCGAGGGCATCCGGCGCAGGATGGACGAGACGCTGGTCTCGGCCACGGTCTCCGCCGCGATGCTCGACCAGTGGGAGGAGGCGACGGTCAGCTTCGGCCGCCAGTACACGACGACGGCGCCGCTGCGGCTGCTGTGCGACGTGCTGCTGGAGCTGAGCGCCGTACGCACGGCGATGTCCCGCCGCCAGCCGATCGACCTGCAGGAGCGGCTGTGCAGGATGGCCGCCCAGCTGTCCGGCCTGAGCGGGATGATCCTCATCAACCTGGGCGATCACCGGCTGGCCCGCTCGTTCTTCCGCACCGGGCGCACCGCCGCAGACGAGACCGGCGACCGGGCGCTGCGCGCGTGGATCTGCGCGCGCGAGTCGCTCGTGCCGCTCTACTTCGGCGACGCCCGCGAGGCGCTCAACCTCGCCAAGAAGAGCCGCGACATGGCCGGCTCCACGCCCTGCCCCGCGCAGGCCATGGCCCCGGTCGTCGAGGCCAGAGCGCTGGCCGCGCTGGCCGGCAACGACAACAAGAAGGAGATCGTCGACCAGGCCAAGCGCGCTCTCGCGCGGGCCAGGAACGCCTTCTCTCACATGAAGGCCGAAGACCGCGAAGACGTCGCCTTCGGCTACACCGAGAAGCAGCTCTACTTCCACCAGGGCGACGTCCTCACCAAGCTGGGCCAGACGCTCGAGGCGGAGGTCGTGCTCGACCAGGCGCTCGGCAAATACGAGGACCACATCCTCGACCAGACGCTCATCCGGCTCGACCAGGCTCAGTGCAAGCTGCTCGACGGTGACGTGCGGGAGGCGGTGGCCATCGCGACCAAGGCGCTCAGCCTGGTCCCCGTCGACTACCTCACCGACCTCATCGTGCGTCCCGCGATCCTGCTCGGCGATCGGCTCAGGGCGGCGAACGCCCCGAACCTCGATGAGTATCTGGCGCAGCTGCGACGGCCCAAACAGCACCAGATGCAAGGGGGCGATGCATGAAGCTGGAGATCAGGCGCTATCGCTGGTCGGATCTCGACACCCTGCTCGCGCTCCACCGGATCTGCCTCGCCGAGGTGGGCCTGGTCCCGGGTGACGGCGTCTACTACGACGACGACTTCCCGCGGATCCAGGAGATCTATCTCGCCTGCGGCGGCGACTTCCTGGTGGGCGAGGTGGGCTCACGGATCGTGGCGATGGGCGGGCTGAAACCCGTCGACACCGCCACGGCCGAGGTCTGCAGGCTGCGGGTGCATCCGGAGTTCCAGCGGCGCGGGTTCGGGGCGGCCATGCTGGCCGCGATCGAGCGGCGCGCGGTGGAGCTCGGCTTCCAGCGCGTGCGCGGTGACACCACGCTCAACCAGGAGGCCGCGCTGGCGCTCTATCAGCGCCGCGGATGGCGTGAGCTCTCCCGCGAGAGGGTCGGCGATCTCACTGTGATCTACGGCGAGAAACGGCTGGTCCCGCGCGCCGTAATAGATCGCTAGCCGGCACCATCCCCTACGGCCCCATCCACCCCCTCCTGGGGCCGCTGCCTTTGACTTTCCCGGTGAAGCCACCTGGGAACACCGGCGTGACATGCCCGCCGGCTGTATTTCCGGACATTTCACGGCCTCGGCATTCCAGGCCGTATCCCAAGCAGGAAATGTCCGATCATGCCGTATCGGCCCCCGCGGATAAGGTTGTACGAACCTGCGGGTGAGGCTCTTACCACTGAGGTGTAAGCAAGCCTCACCGGCTGCTCCCTGTACATCTGACGTCGCGAATAGTAGTGCCATGCTTTCTCCATGGCAGGTGTGCCCGCTTCCCGCCCCCTACTGGGAGCCGTGCTTCTGTTGTTCGTCAGCGCCGCATGGGGGTCGGCGTTCCCGCTGATGAAAGACCTCATTCTCCGTTTACCGGTGGAGGATCTGCTCGCCGAGCGCTATCTCCTCGCGGGGCTCACGCTGCTCGCCATCAGGCCACGGGGGCTGCGGGGGATGTCGTGGGGTTCCTGGTCGCACGGCGTGCTGCTGGGGGTGCTGTTCGGGGTCGGGCAGGCGGCTCAGGCGGTGGCGCTGGACAGCCTGCCGTCGGCGGTGTCGGGGTTCGCGGTGGGGTGCAGCGTCATCATCACGCCGATCCTGACGCTGGTGCTGTACCGCCAGCGGGTGGCGCGGCGGATCTGGGTGGGGGTGGTGCTCGCGCTGGCCGGCATGGGGGTGTTCGCGTTCGTCCGCGGCATGAACACCGACGACATGTCGCTGCCGGCGCTGGGGGTCACGCTCCTCGCCGCCGCGCTGTACTCGGGCCACACGCTCTTCCTGGCCCACCTCTCCAAGCGGCCGTCGGGCTTTCCCGCGTACGGGCTGACCACCGTGCAGTTGCTCACCATCGGGGTGCTGACCGGCTGCTTCGCCGTACGCGACGGGATCACCCTGCCGGCCGGCCTGCCCGACTGGACGATCCTCGCCCACCTGTCCGTGGTGTCGTGCGCGCTGGGCTTCCTGGCCCGCTCGTACGGGCAGAAGTACCTGTCGGCGATGCCGAGCCAGATCCTCATGTCGACCCAGCCCGTGTGGGTGGCGGCGATCGCGGTGATCTGGTTCGACGAGCCGATGGGCTGGGGCATGATCGTGGGCGGCGTGCTGATGGGCGGGGCGACGTTGTTCGCGCTACCGTCACGCTCCGTGACGGGAGGTGGCGACGGTGGCCGGCGCCACCTGCTGACGATCGCCCGCAGGGCCGCGCACGTGCTGGCCGAGCAGCGGGTCAAGCGGGAGGACCGGCTGCGGTTCCAGAGCGGGCCCGTGCCCTATGTCGCCGCCAGCGCCTGTACGGACGCCGCGTCCTGCCCCTGGCAGACCCATTCCCTCAAGGGCGGCGCGGAGCCGAGCCTCGAACGGCTGCTCAACCGGGCCACCCGCATCGTGCGGGCCAAGAACGGGCCTGGGTGCTGCCAGTCGGTCACGCTGCTCGGGCGGTGCCTGTGTGATCTCATGGAGGATTCCGAGCAGCAGGCTCATACCACAGGATTGCAGCGGTGGTTTCGCTCCGAATAGGTTAGACATACCATTCGAAAGGCAAGTGCATTTTATCCATTAGCCTCCCACTTATTCGGAATAAACCTTGCTATTCGGTGGGGTGCCCTAATAATGGGTGATTGACCCCGAGTGGAGAGGCACGTTATGAAGCGCATCGTCGTCCGCAAGCCTGGTACCGCGAGGCTCGCAGGGACCTCCAGCGTCATTCACAAGGGGTGACTGAGGAGAGGTCCCACCTCAAGGTCCTGGGCGATCCACCCGTCCGCACCGGGGCCGCGCGGCCGGAGATGCCGATGATCGACGCGCATCGACGGCCGCGCGGCCCCTACGCCTTCGCCGCCGCCCTGCTGAGCCACCTGGTGCCGGCGGCCCTGCGGGACTTCCCCGATCTGGTGGCCGCACACGACATCGAGATCCTGGCGGCGGCGCCCGAGCTGGCCGGCCTGGTGAAGGCGCGGGTCAAGGCACCGAGGGGCACGATCGACGCCGGGCTCACCGACGAGGAGCGCATCCTCGTGCCCGCGCCCCGCCGTACGCTGCGGCTGGCCAACGGGATCGCCGAGTTCGTCCGCGACGCCGTGCCGCCGGGGTCGTCCGTCGTGGTGTGCAACGCCGCCGCCGCCGACCCCACCGACACCGAGCTGATCGACGTGCTGATGCGGCGGGTGCCGCCCGCCATCCTGGCGATCACCCTCTACTCCGGCGGCCCTGAACCTCCGCTGGATCACCGCGACCCGGGCGAGCTGTGGGAGCTCGTGGACCGGTGCATGCGCGAGGGATTCCTGCACGCCGTGGCCGAGCTGGGCGAGCTCGGCATGGCGGCCACGGAGCAGGGCGGCGACCTGTGGTGGCGCTTCGCGCAGCGCACCGCCACCGCGCTCGGCGGCCTCGGGCGCACCGCGCAGGCTCGCGCCCTCTGGGACCGCGTCCGCCTGGTCAGCCAGGACCCGGCCATGCACGCCGCCGCCGCGTACGGCACCGCCATGCTCGACGCCCGCCACCCCGACCCCGCCCGGCGCGACCTGACCCGCGCCCGCGCCTGGCTCAACCTCGCCATCGCCGTCTCCCGCCTGCTGCCCGACCCCGCAGAACGTGCCTTCAAGCTCGGCTTCGACCGCAACGGGCTGGCGCTCGTCGAGCTGCGCGAAGGCCGGGCGGACGCCGCGCTGGCCCTCGTCGAGTCCGCCATCGAGCTGGCCGGGGAGCTCGGCGCGCGGCACCCCGTGCATCGGATGGTGCTGCTGGCCAACAGGGCCCAGCTGCTGGCCGGGCGCGGGCAGGTCAAGGAGGCGCTGGAGG
Source organism: Nonomuraea salmonea (assembly GCF_042428605.1). NCBI lineage: Bacteria > Bacillati > Actinomycetota > Actinomycetes > Streptosporangiales > Streptosporangiaceae > Nonomuraea > Nonomuraea salmonea. Next base: position 52,490 of record NZ_JBHMCF010000028.1, on the reverse strand, counting down.
ACTACGCTGCCGCCATCACCCTCGACCCGGGCTTCCCCGACTACTACCTGGAACGCGGCAACCTGCTCTTCCGGCTCGGCCGCCACGACGAGGCCCTGGCCGACTTCGAGCGCGCCATCGACGCCGGGCCGCCGCTGCCCGAGGGGTACTACAACCGGGCGGAGCTGCGTACGGTGCGGGGCGACACCGACGGCGCCCTGGCCGACCTGGGGCACGTGATCGAGCTCGACCCCTCCTACCTCGACGCCTACATCAACCGCGCGGGCCTGCTGGCCGCGCTCGACCGGGACGAGGCCGCCAGGGCCGACGTCGAGGCGGGGCTGGCGCTCGCGCCAGGCAACCCGCACCTGCTCACCGTGCTCGGCCAGCTGGAGACGGCAGCCGGGCGCCTGGCCGAGGCCGCCGACGCGCTCGACCGCGCCGTCGAGGGCGCCCCCGACCTCGCCGCCGCCTGGGGCAACCGGGGCATCCTGCGCTACGCGACCGGCGACCTGGAGGGCGCGATCGCCGACCTCACCCGGGCCATCGCCCTGCAGCCCCAGCCCGACCTGTACGCCAACCGCGCCGTCGTCCTGCGCGTGCTCGGCCGCCACGCGGAGGCCGAGGCCGACGATCACCGGGCCGCCCAGCCCTGACCTCCGCCGGCCAGGTGGCAGCATGAGGGGCATGACGGGGCGAATCGGGCGGGCCGCGACGGTGTGCGGGGTGCTCGGCGTGTGGTGGTGGGCCAGTGTGCGGCTGGCCTGGACGGGCGTCGGGTGCGCGGACCGGGGATGCCTGGTGCCGTCGATCGCCGTGCTCGTGGTGATCAGCCTGGCCGGGCTGGCGGGCGCGGCGTACGCGCTGGACCGGGTGGACGTGCGGCCGGGGCGGCGGGTGGCGCTGGTCGCGGCGGGGACGTTCGTGGTGATCAGGATCGCGGGGGAGGCCGTGCCGTCGTGGACGTCCACGCTCGCGCACGTGCTGGCGACCGGCGCGGCGTTCGCGGCGGCGGGGGCGCTGGCGGCCCTGATGACGGAGCCGAGGGCGGCGCGTGGGGCGCGGATCGCCGCGATCACCGTCGTGGCCGCCCTGATACCCGCCGCGCTGGCCGCCGCACTCGCCCTGTACGACCTGTGACCCCTTGACAGCAGCCCCCTGATGACGGACGTTCCGTATACGGAACCCCTTCCTTCACGGAGGTGCTGCCATGCGCCCCAACTCCCGTTTCACGCACGTCCAGCCGTTCGACATCGACCGGGTGGCGGCCGAGGCCGGCGCCGACCCCGACGTCCTGCGCCTGGAGAACCTCGACACCGACGTCCCGCCGCCACCCGCCGCCGTCGAGGCCACCCGGAGGTCGCTGGAGGAGGGCACGGGCAACAGCTGGCTGCCCTTCACCGGCCTGCCCGAGCTGCGCGAGGCCGTCGCGGACGACCTGCGGCGGCGCACCGGGCTCGGCTACGACCCGCTGCGCCAGATCACGATCACCTCGGGCGGCACGTCGGCGGTCATGCCGGTGCTGCTCGCCACCACCGAGCCCGGCGACCCGGTGGTGCTGACCGACCCGACGTACGCGGGCCTGCTCCAGCGCGTCCGCCTGTCCGGCGCGAGCCCCCATCTCGTGCCGCTGCGCGTCCACGACGGCCACTGGCGGCTCGACCGCGAGGCGCTGTCGCAGGTGCGGACGGCGGCGGCGCTGCTGCTGATGAGCCCGTCGATGCCGTCCGGCGTGGTGCTCGACCATGACGACTGGGCGGCGGTGGCGGAGGTGTGCGAGCGCACCGGCGCGTACCTGATCTACGACGCGGCCATGGAGCGCATCGTCTTCGACGGCCACCCACTGATCAACCCGTGCCGGGTGGACGGCCTGGGCGAGCGGACGATCATCATCGGCTCGATGTCGAAGGAGTACCGCATGATCGGCTGGCGGATCGGCTGGGTGGCCGGCCCGGCCGGCATCATGTCCAGGATCATGGTCGCGGGCATCTACAACACGACCGTGGCCAGCGGTTTCCACCAGTTCGGCGCCGCCGCCGCGCTCAGGGAGCCGTCCGGGGTCGCCGAGGCGGTGGCCGAGTACCAGGCGCGCCACGAGACGGTGGCCGCGCAGCTCGCCGACCTGCCGCTGGTACGGGCCGGCGGCGGCTGGTCCTGCCTGGTGGACGCCGAGGTCATGGGCCTGTCCGCGCCCGAGCTGTCGGCCCGCCTCCTCGAACGCGGCAGGATCGCCGCCACCCCCATGACGGCGTGGGGCGAGCACGTGGCGCCCCGGTACGTCCGTCTGGTCTTCAGCAACGAGCCCGTCAAGCGCCTGTCCGAGCTGCGCTCCCGCTTCGCCGCCGCCCTGGAGTGAGGCCCTGGAGTGAGGCTCTGGAACGAGGCCCTGGAGTGAGGCTCTGGAACGAGGCTCTGGAACGAGGCTCTGGAACGAGGCCCTGGAATGAGGTCCCGGAGTGAGAGCGCGCGGCATGGCGGGAGCAGGCGGCCGGTGGGTCTACGGTTGGCGGGTGAGTTTCAACGAGCTGCTCGACGGCCTCGATCACGGCGCCGGCGCGCAGGCCGCGGGCATCAGGCGCGGCTACGGCGGGCCGCCGCCCCGCACGGTCGCGGTCGGCTCAGGGCTGACCAGGCTGCGCTGCGCCTCCCTGCTCAAGCCGCTGTACGCCTGGGTGGCGGCCGGCCGCATCGCCGACGCCGAGCGGTGGCGCAGGCACGCCGAGCCCGCGGTCGTCGTCTCCTCCAACACCGACACGCTCGGCCTGTGGCTGTCGGTCGGGCCCCGCGTCATCCTCGACGACCTGTGCGAGCGCACCGGCGTGCGCTGGGAGCCGCCCAACGGCGACCCGTCGCGGTTCGGCTCGGTGGAGGTCGCGGCGGGCGAGGTGGCCGCCGCGTACGCGGTGCTCGCCCAGGCCGCCGCGACCGGCGACCCGGTGGCGGAGGCGGTGCTCGGCTGGATGGCGGAGGTGCCCGACTCGCAGACGTTCGGGGCCCGCGTGGCCGTGGGCCGGCCCGGCGCCGCGGTCAAGTGCGGCTGGTACGGCGGGCCCGACGAGACGTGCCTGCGTACGCACGCGGTGGCGGTCCTGCCCCACGGGGGCAGCAGGGCCAGCGTCGTCGTCGCGATGACCGCGCTGCCCTACACCGACGCGCACGAGCGCGAGGTCTACCGCGAGCGCGTCACCACGGGCCTGTCGGTGGAGGACCGCCACGAGAAGGTGGCGGGCGAGCTGTTGCGCGGCCTCATGACGCGGACGATGGCCGAGCTGGGCCACGGCTGACCGCGCCCGGACCTGAGCTCGCCGGGGGCCGCGGGAGCCGCTGGGCCTCAGGCCCGTCGAGGGGCACGGGAGAGCCGCTCGGCCTCAGGGTCATCGGGGCCGCGGGAGAGCCGCTGGGCCTCAGGGCCACCGGGATCGCGGGTGAGCAGTGCGACGATCTCGGCGAGGTGCGGCGGGTCGACGGTTACGGGCAGCTCCTCGGCCCACAGGTGACCGAGCAGGCCGGCCTGCTCCTCGTCGGTCAGCGCGCCGGGCACCACCTCGGGGCGGGCCTCGTCGAAGCGGGCCAGGTAGAACGGCTCGCGCCGGACGTAACGGACACCGAGCCAGGTGAAGTCGCGTTCGACCTCGACCATCCGCTCCGACACCGCCGCGCCGGGCAGCCCGGTCTCCTCGGTCAGCTCGCGCCTGGCGGCGTCGAGCGGCGTCTCGCCGGGTTCGAGCCGGCCGCCGGGCGGCTCCCAGAGGTCGGCGCCGGCGACCCGGTCGTACCAGTGCATGAGCAGCACCCGGCCGTCACGGTCGAGGCAGACGACCCGCGCGGCGGGAGTGTCCTGGACCTCGCTCACGGTCCCTCCTCGCCGACGACCAGCGTCAGCAGCCCGGGGAACCGCTCGTCGAACTCGGCCCGGCGCAGCCGGTTGAGCCGCCGCGCCCCCTCGTCGCGCTGCTCCAGCAGCCCGACGCCGCGCAGCACGGCGAAGTGGTGGCTGAGCGTGGACTTGGCGACCGGCAGGTGGTTGAACGTGCCGCAGGCCCGCTCCCAGTCGGGCACCCCGGCCAGCTCACGCACGATGCGCCGGCGGATCGGGTCGGCGAGCGCGTCGAGGGCGGCCTGGAGCGTGACCTCGGCGGGCGCGGTGTGCGTGAGGCCGCGGGTCCTGCTCCGGACGTGTTGTTCCATGTCAGTCGAACATCCTACCTGGTCACCGTTTCATGGCGCCGTCGGCGATCGCGTCCGCCGCCTCGCCGATGGCCACGCCCACGATCTCCAGCCGGCGCACCAGCTCGCGCTGCTTCATGGCCTCGGCGGTCAGTTCGCCGGAGAAGATGCGGGAGATCTCGTACTGGTACATCCGCCTGATCGCCCCGCCCGCCTTCTTCGCCTCGAGCGCGTCCTGGGCGACCACGGACGGCCGGGAGGCGAGGTCGCGCACCGCGTTCTCCAGCGCGTCGATGCCCACGATGACCTGGTCGAGCAGGGGAGTGAAACGGATCTGGTCGGGCACCCGGTAGAGGTGCGACTCGCGGACGAAGTCGCGCAGCGAGTCGAGCACGTCGTCGATCGAGCGCGAGAGCCGGAACAGGTCCTCCCTGTCGATGGGGGTGACGAGGGCGGTCTTGAGCTCGTCGATGAGGCGGGCCCGCTCCTCGTCGCCGAGGTGCTCGATCGAGCGCATCTGCTCGTGCGCGCCCGTCCTGCCGACCTCACCGCCGATCATCGCCATGGCCAGCCACGCGCCTTCCTTCGTGGCCTCGAGCTGGCCCAGCAACGCCTCGGTGAGCGCACTGTCCATGCGCCCGGTCATGAGGTCCTTGATCCGCCTCAGTCGTTTCACGGCACCCCCCACTAAGAAGACCGTCACGTCCACCTCACGCCCGCGAATCCCTTCATCAGAAGAGCGAGTCCCCAGCCGAGGAGCCCGCTGGCCGGCAGCGTCAGCAGCCAGGCCGCCACGATCTTGCCCGCGGCGTACCAGCGCACCCGCCCGCCGCCCTGCGCCACACCCGCGCCGATGAGCGCGCCCGCGATGGCCTGGGTCATGCTCACCGGCATGCCGGCCGCCGCCGACGCGATCACCGCCGTGCCAGCCGACAGCTCGGCTGCCACGCCGTGCGCGGGCCGGGAGACGATGATCTCCCTGCTCAGCGTGCGGCCGCCCCTCGGCAGCCCGTACATCGTGCCGATGCCGAACAGCGCGGCGACGAGCACCGTGTACGTGACCGGCGCCCCGCTGAACCCGGCCGCGACCATGAACACGGCCAGCATCTTCTGGGCGTCGTTGGAGGCGTACGCCAGCGTCTGCAGCAGGAACCCGGCCCAGTGCCAGCGCCACAGCCCGCGGGCCGTGGTGGCGGCGACCAGCACCCGGATCAGCACCCACGCCAGCAGCCCGCCGACGATCGGCGCCGCGACGCCGAAGACCAGCACCAGAGCGACCGAGCCGCCGTTGACCGGCAGCCCCCAGCCGAGGCCGGCCCCGGTGAGCCCGCCGACGACGGCCAGGGTGAGGCTGGTCGGGCGGCCCTTCGCGCTGAGCGTGGTCACCACGATGAGCGCCGCGACGACCGCGATGGTCATCGCGATGCGCGCGCCCGGCTCGTCGAAGGAGGCCAGCCGGTTGACGAACGTCAGCGCCACCTGATGGGTGAGCAGCGGCACGACGGCCACGGCCACGACGAGGACGAGGACCCCGGTCACCGGTCGCACGGTCGGCAGCTTGAGCCCTGTCGCTACGAGCGCGCCTCCGTCATTGATCCCTGACACGACGGCGAAGAGACCGGCCACCACGAACAGTACGACGGCTTCCAAAGGCACATGCTCCATCTCCGCCCCGCCTGCCTGCGGCGGGACACCATAGAAGTCACCTACGGTATCGGGCCGGGTTGCAACCGACTAACTACCCTGAAACGCAAGTAACAGCATCACTGCTCGAAGACTTCCCAGGTACCCTCGACGTGACCGCCCACAGCCCGAGAGTGAAGCGATGACCAGCCCCGCCGAATACATCCTGACGCTGTCCTGTCCCGACCGGCCCGGTGTCGTGGCCGCCGTCTCCGGCCTGCTCGCCGGACGCGGTTGCAACATCATCGAGAGCCAGCAGTTCGGCGACAGGGTGGGGCAGCGCTTCTTCATGCGCGTGCAGTTCTCCTCGCCGCTGGGCGAGGACGACCTCAACGCCGCGTTCGCCGCGCTGGCGCCCGACTTCGCGATGGAGTTCAGGCTGCGCGACGTCGCGCGCAAGCCGCGCGTGCTCATCATGGTGAGCAGGTTCGATCACTGCCTCAACGACCTGCTCTACCGCGTACGGTCGGGCGCGCTCGACATCGAGATCGCCGCCGTCGTCTCCAACCACCCCGACCTGCGGCCGCTCACGCAGTCCAACGGCGTCGACTACCACCACCTGCCGGTCACCCCCGAGACCAAGCCGCGCTAGGAGGCCGAGGTGATGGCGCTGGTGGAGCACTATCAGGTCGATCTGGTGGTGCTGGCCCGCTACATGCAGGTGCTGTCGGAGGAGCTCTGCGCGAAGCTGGCGGGCCGGGCCATCAACATCCACCACTCGTTCCTGCCGTCGTTCAAGGGCGCCAAGCCCTACCACCAGGCGCACAACCGCGGCGTCAAGCTCATCGGCGCGACCGCCCACTACGTGACGGCCGACCTCGACGAGGGCCCGATCATCGAGCAGGAGGTGGTCAGGGTCAACCACAGCCACTCGCCCGAGGACCTGGTGGCGATGGGGCGCGACGTCGAGTGCGTGACGCTGGCCAGGGCGGTCAAATGGCACGCCGAGCAGCGGGTGCTGCTCGACGGCCACAAGACGATCATCTTCCCGCGCTAGGGCCGGTACGTCCCGAAGAACCAGGGGTCGGTGCGGGTGTACGCGAGGAGGGGGCGGCCTCGACGATGACCGTCCCCAGCTCGCTCATGCCTTCGAGGCTATAGCCCGGTGTGCTTGGCGAGGAAGGTCAGCGTGTCGGCCCACAGGTCCGCCGACCTGCTCACCGCGCGGGCGCCGTGGCCCACCTCGGCCTCGTTGCGCAGCAGCACCGGCCGGTCGGACGTCGAGGCGTGCTGCAGCGCCGCGCACGTCTTCCACGCGTGCAGCGGGTGCACCCGGGTGTCGGACTGGAAGACCGTGAACAGCGTCGCCGGGTAGGCCACCTGCTCCTTGACGTGGTGGTAGGGCGAGTAGCCGTGCAGCCAGCCGAACTGCTCGGGGTCGTCGGCCGAGCCGTACTCGACGTTCCAGGTGGCGCCGAGGCCGAACTTCTCGTACCTGATCATGTCGAGCAGCGGGGCCGAGCAGACAACTGCCGCGTACAGGTCGGGGCGCTGCGTCAGCGCGGCGCCCACCAGCAGGCCGCCGTTGGAGCCGCCGGAGATGCCGAGCTGCTCGCGCGTGGTGACGCCGGTGGCGATGAGGTGCTCGGCGGCGGCGTGGAAGTCGTCGAACACGTTCTGCTTGTGGGCCAGCATGCCCGCGCGGTGCCACTCCTCGCCCTCCTCGCCGCCGCCGCGCAGGTTGGCGATGGCGTAGACGCCGCCGGCCTCCACCCAGGCGAGGACCGTGGCGGAGTAGCCGGGCGTCATGGACAGGCCGAAGCCGCCGTAGCCGTAGAGGATGGTGGGCCGCGGGCCGGACGCCTCGCCCTCGGGCGAGATGATCAGCATGCGGACGTCGGTGCCGTCCTGTGAGCGGTAGACCACCTGCTCCGTACGGACCGGCGGCACCTCCACCACGCCAGGCGAGGCCGCCCACAGCGTGGTCTCGCCCGTCCGCGCGTCGTAGCGCTGCACGGTGGGCGGCGTGGTGTTGTCGGTGTAGCCGAACCACGCCTCGTGGCCGCCCTCGGGACGCTCGACGATGCCGCCGATCGAGCCGAGCCCCGGCGTCGGCACCTCGCCGACGCGCTCGCCCGTCGCGAGGTCGTGCACGGTGATCTCGCTGATGGCGTGGCGGGTCCAGCCCACCAGCATGACCGGGCGGTCGAGGTCGTCGAGGATCGCGAAGTCGGTCAGCACCGCCTCGGGGTCCTCGGGGATGAGGTCGCGCCAGCTCTCGTAGCCCGGCTCGGCGGGGTCGGTGACGCAGACCCGGCCGCGCGGCGCGTCGCGGTCGGTGTGCACGTAGAGCCGGCCGTCGCGGCCGAACACCAGCCCCGTCTGCGCGTCCACGCCCTCCTGCACGACCCGCAGCTCAGGCCGGTCGATCGGCGACTCGGTCAGGTCGGCCACCCACAGGTCGTTGCGCGGCGCGGTGCCCTCGGACGCCGACACCTGCAGCCAGCGGCCGTCGCGGGAGACCGAGACGCCGTAGTAGTTGGTCATCTTCATGCCCTGACCGAAGATCATCACGTCGTCCTCGGTGGAGGTGCCGACGCGGTGCAGGTAGACGCGGCGGTGGAACTGCCGCTCGTCCTCGGGCACCTCGATGCCGGGCAGCCGGCGCACGTAGTAGAACGCCTCACCGCCCGGCAGCCACGCCACGGGGGAGTAGCGGCAGCGGTCGATCGGCCCCTCGACGCGAGCGCCCGTCGCGACGTCGATCACGTAGAGCACCGACTCCTCGTCGCCGCCCACCGAGATCTGGTACGCCAGCAGCCGCCCCTCCTTGTCGGGCTGCACCGCGTCGAGCGTCGTCAGCCCCGACGGGTCGAGCTCCATCGGGTCGATCAGCGCGCGCTCGGTGCCGTCGGGATCGACCACGTAGTAGACCGCGTGCTCCTGGTCCGGCGTGCGGCGGGAGAAGAAACGACGCTCGCCACGCCAGACAGGCGCGCCCACGGAGCCGGACCTGAGCAGCTCGGCGATGCGGCTCTTGAACCGCTGCGGCCCCCGCTCCCTGGCATAGAGCTCGGCCTGCGCGTCCAGCCATCCCTTGGTCTCGGGGCTGTCCGGGTCCTCGAGCCAGCGGTAGGGGTCGGGGACAGGGGTTCCGTGCAGGATGTCGACGGTGTCTTCGCGGCGTGCGCTCGGGTACGGCTCTCGCGTCATGGACCGAACCCTACTGCCAACGGGCATGCGTAAAGTGCTGGTCGAGCGGGCATAAAACGTACCGTGCGTCCCTCTGGTCATTCCGGACAGAGATTTTTGGGGTGGCGGGGACCGCGGTGCAAACGCCAGACTTGGTGACAGGACGGTGCCGTGGTGACCACCCGTCGGACCGTCCGGCGGAGGTCCACGTGACGGAAGCACGAGTGCCCCAGGAGGGGCCGACAGCCGGGACATGCCACGGCATGTCCCCTTTGATACGCGCGCAGCAGGGAGAGGCCCGATGATGCGCCAGGTCCTGCTGCTGAATGCCACCTACGAGCCGTTGACCACCCTGTCGCTGCACCGGGCGATCGTCCTGGTGCTGCGTGACAAGGCCGAGGTCGTCCACCGCGACGGCAGGGGAGCGGTGCTGCGCTCCGCGAGCCGCACGCTCGACGTGCCCTCGGTCATCAGGCTCCGGAGATATGTCCGCATCCCTTACCGTTCCCGCATTCCGCTGACCAGGGCCGCCCTCATGCGGCGCGACGACTACCGCTGCGCCTACTGCGGGCAGAAGGCCGAGACGATCGACCACGTCATCCCCCGGTCACGGGGCGGCGCCCACACCTGGGAGAACTGCGTCGCCTCGTGCACCACGTGCAACCACAGGAAGGCCGACAAGTATCTGGAGGAGCTGGGGTGGACGCTGCGCGTGCACCCCGCGGTGCCACGGGGCGCCCACTGGCGGCTCATCGGCGCCTCGCTCGTCGGCGACCCGCAATGGGCGCCCTACCTCGAAGCGGCCGCATGAGCCGGGTGTGAAACGGCGTCGAGTGCGGCGTTGATGGTGGCGGCCACCGCCTGACAGCATGGACAGGCATGTGGACCTTCACCTCCGACGTCGAGGCGTACGCCGCGGTCGCCGAGCCGTTCCTGCTCGGCGACCCGGTGCGCAACACCGTCCCGCTGACGGTGCTGGCCGGTCTGCGGGCCGGCATGCCGGCCAAGGATCCACTCTTCGGCTGGTGGTCGGCCGGCGGCGAGGTGCGCGGGGCGGTCTTCCGCACGCCGCCGCATCCCGTCGGGCTCTTCTCGGTGCCCGTCGAGGCGGTCGCCCCGCTGGTGGACGCGCTCGGCGGCGACCTGCCGGTGCTGGTCGGGCCGCTCGACGTGGTCGACGCGGCCGTCCGGCTGCTCGGTGAGCCTGCGCGGGTGGTGTCGGAGCGGCTCTACCGCCTCGGCACGCTCACCGTCCCCGACGTTCCCGGCCAGGGCCGTGCCTGTGTGCCCGGCGACTTCCCGCTCCTGGTGAGCTGGTATCACGCCTTCGGCGAAGAGACCGGCATGCCGGAGGGCGACGTCGTCGAGCGGGTGGCCAGGCGGCTGGCGGGCAGGGAGCTGTTCGTGTGGGAGGACGAAGGCGCGCCCGTCTCGCTGGCCGGGCTCTCGCCGTCGTGCGGCGGGGTGTGCCGCATCGGTCCCGTCTACACGCCGCCCTCACGCCGCCGCCGCGGTTACGGCGCCGCCGTCACGGCGTACGCCAGCCGTACGGGGACGGACGAGCGCCAGGCGCAGGTCGTGCTCTTCACCGACCTTGACAACCCCACCAGCAACGCCATCTACCAGGCCATCGGCTACGAACCGGTCGGCGACTACGGCCATGTCGTCTACGCCTGACGCGGTTACCATGGCTGCATGCCGCGTTACGACTTCCGGTGCCGCGCCTGCGGCTCCACCTTCGAGGTGTCCCGTCCCATGTCGGCCTCCGACGCCCCGGCCGCCTGCCCCGAGGGGCACGACGACACGGTGAAGCTGCTGTCCACCGTCTCGATGACGGGCAGCGCCGCCGCGCCCAAGGGCGGCGGTGGCGGTGGCTGCTGCGGCGGTGGCTGCTGCGCCTCCTAGCCCCGCCCCACCCGCCGGCGGCTGTTCCGTGAGGGCGGTGACCGCGATTCTCGACAGTCGTTCGATCGTCGTGACGCCCGCCTCCATGGTGGGGCTGCGCTCCGACAGCACGGCGATGAGCAGGTCGTGGCCGGGGACGATGACCCGGCCCACGCTGTTGACCGTCCACAGCCCGTCGTGCCGCGCGGCGGGCAGCCAGCCGTTCTTCAGCGCCACCTCGCCGCCGGCCGCCGCCGCGCTGACGCCCCATGCCTGCGCCGGCTCCACCGACGACATCAGCTCCAGCGCGTAGCGGCGCTCGCGGTCGGGCAGCGGCCCGCCGGGCACGACCAGCCGCTCCAGCACCTCCACCTGGTCGGAGGGCCGGCTGCGCGTGTAGCCCCACGACGTGTCCGCGCCGGGCGTGGTGTGCCGCACGCCCAGCCGGCGCAGCGTCCGCGCCAGGCCGGGCGCGCCGCTGATCGCGGCGTACAGCTCGCGGGCGCAGTCGTTGTCGCTCTGCCGGATCATCCGCGAGGTCAGCCGCCGCTCGTGCGCGCTGAGCCGGCGGTCGTGCCCGTCCAGCAGGAACGCCAGCAGGATGTCCACCTTGGCGACGCTGGCCAGCAGGAACGAGGCGCGCTCGCGGAAGGCGTACCTGACGCCCGTCGTACGGTCGTGGACGGCCAGCGCGGCCCTGCCTGGCCGCCCGCCGAGGTAGCGCTCCAGCTTGAGGTCGAGGGCTCGCCACACGTCGGTGGGCGGCGAACCCTCGCCCGGCTCGGGGGCGTGCAGGACAGGAAGGCTCGGGGGTGGCTCAGGCGGCCCCGGGCCGCCTGGGAGGGTGACCAGCAGGGCGGCGAACAGCGACAACTCCCGTACGCGCATGTGCGGGAGCCTGCCAGCCGTCACCCCAACGGCCGGGGCGAGCGGAGTCAAGCCCCGGCCAGTTCTCCCGGGTCAGGCAGCTGTGTTGGAGGCGCGCCGCTTGCGGCGCTGGAACGGCAGGAACCGGTCGGCGAGGTGCGGCCTGGACGGTGTGAGCGTCGGCTCGACCGCGATGATGCGGTCGAACCTGAACGCCCTGATCGCCCGGCGCATCCTGCACACGCCGACGAGGTACCAGTATTCGCGGTGCACGAGGCACGTCACCGGCTCCACGTCACGCGCGGTGACGCGGCCAGAGGCGTCGCGGTAGTGCAGGCGGACGTTGAGCCGGCTGGTGATGGCGTCGGCCATGAGCCTGGCCCGCGCGGCGACGTCGGCAGGCAGCGGCTCTGTGAGGGTCGTGAGCGTGGTGGCGATGACGTCGTCGTCGAGGTCGAGGTGCTCGAATGCGTGCTGCAGGCCACGCCGTGCGGTGACGGCCTGGGGCCCCGCTCCGAGGTGGGCGAGGGAGAGTGCGAGTGCGGCGATCTCGGCGGTCGTCAGCGGGCGAGTATCGTGCTTCACGACTGTCGTCATACCCCAACAATAGAGATGACGACCGACATTTTTCGAAAACCTGTCCGGAAGGACACCCCTCGCGTCAGGGATAGTGGCGGTATCCGGCGGCTCTCGCCTCCTCCTCCGTGCAGAAGAACCGGTCCTGCAGCGGCGTCGTGTAGAACTCGTCGCCGGGGACGTTGTAGCTCATGGCGGCCATGAAGCCGGAGGCGACGACCGGCAGGCCACCGCACCTGACCACGTGGTACGGGTACCGCGTCATCTCGGCGACCACCGGCGTGAAGGACGCGAGCGCGTACACGACCGCGGCCGCCGCCAGCGCCCGCAGCCAGTCCGGCCGGAAGCGCAGCAGCGCGAGCGGGAGCAGGCCCACGAGGAAGGCCAGGCCGAACAGCCCCAGATAGGGAACCGCGAACGCCACCCACGACCATCCCCATAACGCGACGACCACCGCGACCAGCCACAGCGCGGGCACGCCTGCGACGAACGCGGCCAGCCACGCGCTCGCGCGCAGATATGACCTCATGTGGGATGAGATGCCGGACCACGTGGGCCGGTTCCCTCGGAGACGCGAGAACCCCCGCCGCAGTGCGACGGGGGTCCTTCGTGTCGGTGTGTCAGCGGGAGAGCTGCGTCAGGTCGCGGGAGGCGCCCGTGGAGGCGGACGTCGTCATCGCCGCGTACGCCTGCAGCGCCACGCTCACCGGCCGGTTGCGGTCGCGCGGCCGGTAACCGCCCAGCTCGGCCAGCAGCCGCTCGCGGCGCTGAGCCAGCTCGTCCTCCGGCACCCGCAGCTCGAGACCCCGGTTGGGGATGTCGATGTCGATGATGTCGCCGTCCTCGATCAGCGCCATCGCCCCGCCCTCGGCCGCCTCGGGTGAGGCGTGGCCGATGGACAGGCCGGAAGTGCCGCCGGAGAAGCGCCCGTCGGTGACCAGCGCGCACGCCTTGCCCAGGCCCTTGCCCTTGAGGAAGGACGTCGGGTAGAGCATCTCCTGCATGCCGGGGCCGCCCTTGGGGCCTTCGTACCGGATGACGACCACGTCGCCGGCCTTGACCCGCCCGCCGAGGATGCCCTCGACGGCCTGCTCCTGCGACTCGAACACCACGGCCGGACCGCTGAACGTCCAGATCGACTCGTCCACGCCGGCCGTCTTCACGACCGCGCCGTCACGCGCGATGTTGCCGTAGAGCACGGCCAGGCCGCCGTCGGCGGTGTAGGCGTGCTCGCGGTCGCGGATGCAGCCGGCCTCGCGGTCGAGGTCGAGGGTGTCCCAGCGGTTGTCCTGGGAGTAGGCCTTGACCGTGCGGACGTTGCCGGGCGCCGCGTGCCACAGCTCGACGGCCTCGGGCTTGACCGACGGCGAGCGCACGTCCCAGGCCGCCAGCACGTCGGCCAGCGTGCCGCCGGTGACCGTGGGCACGTCGCGGTGCAGCAGCCCGGCCCGGTCGAGCTCGCCCAGGATGGCGGGGATGCCACCGGCCCGGTGGACGTCCTCGACGTGGTATTTGTCGGTGGCCGGGGCGACCTTGCACAGGCACGGCACCCGCAGCGAGATCTCGTTGATCTCCTTGAGCCCGAAGTCGACCTCCGCCTCGCGGGCGGCGGCCAGCAGGTGCAGGATCGTGTTGGTGGAGCCGCCCATGGCGACGTCGAGGGCCATCGCGTTCTCGAACGAGGCGCGGGTGGCGATCGAGCGCGGCAGCACCGACTCGTCGCCGTCCTCGTAGTAGCGGCGGGTGATCTCGACGAGCTGCCGGCCGGCGTCCTCGAAGAGCTGCTTGCGGGCCTTGTGGGTGGCCAGCACGGTGCCGTTGCCCGGCAGCGCCAGGCCGATGGCCTCGGTCAGGCAGTTCATGGAGTTGGCGGTGAACATGCCGGAGCACGAGCCGCAGGTCGGGCAGGCGTTCTCCTCCATCTCCAGCAGCTCGGCGTCGGAGACGGAGTCGTCGGCGGAGGCGATCATCGGGTCGATCAGGTCGAGCTTCTTGCCGGGCGTCTTGCCGGCCTCCATGGGGCCGCCCGAGACGAAGACCGTCGGGATGTTCAGCCGGAACGCGGCGAGCAGCATGCCCGGCGTGATCTTGTCGCAGTTGGAGACGCAGATCAGCGCGTCGGCGCAGTGGGCCTCGACCATGTACTCGACGGCGTCGGCGATCAGCTCGCGCGACGGCAGCGAGTAGAGCATGCCGCCGTGGCCCATGGCGATGCCGTCGTCGACCGCGATCGTGTTGAACTCGCGGGGGATCGCCCCCGCCTCCCTGATCGCCGCGGACACCACGTCGCCCACCTCGCGCAGATGCACGTGGCCAGGGACGAACTGGGTGAAGCTGTTGGCTACGGCGATGATGGGTTTACCGAAGTCGCTCCCGGCTACGCCGGTCGCCCGGAGCAGGGCCCGGGCACCGGCCATGTTCCTGCCGTGGGTGACTGTACGTGACCTGAGGGCGGGCATTGGGCTTCTCCCATCGCTTGGTGAGTCTTCACATGGTACGGCCACCGCCCGGTACATGAGACGACTGTCCAGACGCCGGACATCCCGGCGTGAAAAAAACCGGCCGCCCGTCTCGGTGATCGAGACGGGCGGCCGGTCGACGTCTGGTCGGTCAGCCCTCGCCGTAGCGCGGCGGCAGCACCTGCGCGGCGATGTCGTAGATGCGGTCGATCTCGGCGGCGGTCAGCGCCCGCTCGCGCTTCGTGATCCACTTACGGGCGCGATCGCCCTGGTAGACGTCCACGTCGCGGATGGTCATGATCTTCCACGGGACCGGCGGGCCGTAGATGGCCAGCGACGGCACGACCGAGATCTCCCGGCCGAACATCTCGCTGATCAGCTTGCTCGCCTCCGTCGCCTCCCACTTGGCCTCGGTGAGCCGGGGCTTCATGTCGAAGGGGCCGTGGAAGAGCTTTTTGCCCATCTGCACGCGTACGGGCAGCCGGCGATCCCACTTCTCGGAGTCGACCGCGTACACGCCGGTCGGGCCCACCACGAGATGGTCGATCTGCGCCTCGCTGCCGGGGATCGCACGGGCGTGCAACGTGCGGTAGCCGCTGCGTTCGAGCTTCTTCAACTGCGCCTCGGTGCGGCGCTCCGCGACGGACGAGCGCCGCCACGCCGGCACGGACGAGTGGGACCGCGAGCGGTAGACCGCCTCCAGGATGGCCGCGATCACGCCCGCGGTCACCCCTATCCGCCAGTCGTGCACAAGGAAGCCCACCGCCAAGCCGACGGCCACCGCCACCAGAGCGCGGTTGCGCAGGCGGCGGACCCGTGGTTGTTGCAGCAGGCTGCGCACGGACGCGCGCTCGACCGGCGCGTACGTGGAGGTGGGCGCCGAAGGCCTCGCAGCGGCGGTCTGCTCGCTTTCTGGCCGGTCGCTCACCCAGATGGGTGAGGCGTTGTGACCGTCTTCACGCTGGTTGTCGGAGTCCACGCAACTCACCGTAGCCCGGGGTTTCGATCGATTCCTAGTGTTGTCGTGTCCATAGTTTTATGGCCCGGCTCATCGTGTTCCACGCATGTTTTCGGGGTATGTCTTTTGTTCTTCTCTAGAGATGTCCAAGGGTTCCGAACGTGCCTGAACTCCACGAGCTGTCCGCGCTCGACCAAGCCCGCTCCATCCGTTCGCGCGACATCTCGCCCGTCGAGCTCACGCGGCACTACCTCGACCGGATCCAACGCATCGATCCGGGCATCGGCGCCTACGTGACCGTGACCGGCGAACAGGCAGTCGACCAGGCACGCAGCTTGGAACGCGAGCTGCCCGACGGGCCACTCGCCGGAGTGCCGATCCCGGTCAAAGATCTTAACCTGGTGAAGGACGTGCCGATCCGTTTCGGCTCGGCCACCTACCGTGACTTCGTCGCACCCGTCGACGACACCGTCGTCACCCGCCTGCGCGCAGCCGGCACGATCATGCTCGGCAAGACCGCCACCCCCGAGTTCGGCCTGCCCTGCTACACCGAGACCTCCGTCGGGCCGCCCGCCCGCTCGCCGTGGGATCCGCGCACGTCGGCGGGCGGCTCCAGCGGGGGAGCCGCCGCCGCCGTGGCCGCCGGGCTCGCCCCCGCCGCCCACGGCAGCGACGGCGCGGGCTCGATCCGCATCCCCGCCTCGGTCTGCGGCCTGTACGGCATCAAGCCCACGCGCGGGCGCATCAGCTTCGCGCCGATCATCCCCGACCTCGCCGGTCTGTCCACGAACGGGCCCATCGCCCGTACCGTCGCCGACGCCGCGGCCCTGCTCGACGTCATGGCCCACAACGTGCCCGGTGACCTCTACCTGGCGCCGCCGCACGAGGGCACGTTCCTCTCCTGCGCCTTCCGCGAACCCGGCCGGCTGCGCATCGCCCGCTACGCCGAGCCCGTCGTGCCGGAGGCGGAGGTCGACGCCGAGGTGCTGGCCGCGTACGAGGAGGCCGCCAAGACCCTCGCCGACCTCGGCCACGACGTCGTCGAGATCCGCCGTCCCTTCGGGCCCGACGTGGTGCCCACGTTCGTCACCCTCTGGTACGCCTTCGCCTGCATGCACCCCGTACCCGAGGAGAACGAGCACCTGCTGCGGCCACTCACCCGCTGGCTGCGCCGGCGCGGCCACGCCACCTCGGCGCCCGGCTTCCTCCAGGCCCAGGCGCAGCTCCAGCTCGCCACGCGCGCCGCCCTGGAGATCACGAACGCCTACGACGCCGTCCTCACCCCGACCGTCACCCAGCCGCCCCGGCCCGTCGGCTGGTTCGAGGACGTGGACGACCCGGAGGAGACGTTCGAGCGGATGAAACGCTTCGCCGCCTTCCCCGCCATCTACAACGTCAGCGGCCAGCCCGCCGTGAACCTGCCCCTGCACTGGAGCGCCGGCGGGCTGCCCATCGGTGTCATGCTGGCCGGCCGGATCGGCGAGGAGGGCCTGCTGATCTCCCTGTCGGCGCAGGTGGAGGCGGCCAAGGGCGGCTTCTGGGGCTCCCGGCGGCCCCCGGTCTGGTAAGACACCCGCGGCGGGTCTGGCCGGACCCGGCGGCGAGGATTACGGTCTTGTTGTGAACAGCGCGGCAGAGATCCTGCTCTTCCTCATCGGGGCGTCCATGGGGCTGTTCGTCCTGATCACCCTGCTCGTCCTGCTCCCCGGCCGCGGCTCCGCCCGGCCCCGCTCGGGCCCCATCTGGCTGGGCGGCCCCTCCAGGAGCGAACGCGGGGTGAGCACTTCCGGCCTGGCGCTGGCCGACCGCGTACCGGAGTGGGCCGACGTCCCAGAACACGACTGGGTGACCGCCGCGGAGACCGCCGAACCCAGCGCCCGCACTGGCGGCGCCTCCGCCGGCTGGTGACCCCCATGCCCCACCTCCCCACATCCCTGGCCCGCCGCACCACCGGCCGAAGGCTGATCGCCGCCCGTCCCACCACCTGGCGAGGTACGTCATGCGAGGACTGACCGCCGCACAGGCCGACGACATCCGGCAGGCGTTGCACACCGCCGAGCGGCGCAGCGGCCTGCGCTTCGGCCTCTTCATCGGCGAATCCGCCGGCGGCCGGCGCCACTTCGCCGAACGCCTCCACGCCGCACTCGGCACGGAAGCCCCCGACGCCGTCGTCATCTTCGTCGACCTGAACGGACGCGGCCTGGAGATCGTCACCGGCGAGAACGCGAGGCGGCGCCTGAGCGACGGCGCCTGCCGGCTGGTCGCGATGTCGATGGCCACGGCGTTCAGCGTCGGCGACCTGGCGGGCGGCCTCCTGTACGGCATCGCCGCCCTCGGCGAACACGCCACCGCCCGCCGCTGACCCCACTCGCCCCGCCACACCGAAGCCGGCCCGCAGGGGGAGCACCCACGCCGCCGGGACGTCCACGCTCTGGTCGCCCCGCTCCGCCGGACTGGTCACTCACAGCCCGGAAGCGGGGCCAGAGAAGGCAGCGCGCTCAGAGCCGTTCGAGCAAGGTGACGATGTGGCGGCTGACGCCCTCCAGCAGCGTCGCGGGCTCGATGGGCGCGTCGGCGACCGCCGAGAACAGCGACGGCAGGCCGGGCAGCGGGAACCCGTCGTCCTTGAGCGCCGCCGCACCCACCGCGTTCTTGTCGAGCGAGGCCCGGCTGCGCTCCCAGGCGTCCAGCACCTCCTCAGGGGACGGCACCCCGAACCCGTGCCCGACCGGCGCCGCGTGCCGCAGCCGTACGAGCGGGGTCTCGGCGAAGGTCAGCGCCGTACGGGCCCGCGTCTCCAGGTCGGCGCGCGGCTCGGGATCGATCCAGTGCATGGCCGTGCAGGGGTTGCGGCAGGCGGCCACGCACACGGCCAGCGCCCCGGCGACCTGGCTGTGCTGCCGGTCGAAGTACGCCCGCCACCCCGCGGCCGGCTCCACGGAAACGCGCAACGTCCGGTTGGTGGCGGACTGCTCGGACTTGGTGTGATCGCACTCCCGATCCCCGATCACCCCGAACCGGCTGCCCACCGCGCTCAGCCCCTCAGGCCACCGCGCCGGATCGCCGGCGTGCCCGAGCTGCGGCTCGAAGGCCAGCAACGGCAGGTACTCGCTGGCGATGTGCACGGCCGCGATCATCGGGCTGAGCTCGCGCCGGTGCCAGCGGGCCGCGATGACCTCGAGCAGCAGCCCGTACGCGGGCCGCAGCGACTCCAGGGCGCCGCGCGGCTGCTCGCGCGGGGTCTGCGGCATGTGGCAAGCCCGGGCACGCCGCCGAAGGTCGGCGGGCACCACCCGCGCCTCGGCCGCGAAGTCCTCGGCGTCCAGCGAAAGCAACCGGTGCCCGAACTCGCACACCTCCTCGATCTCCCCGGCGGGCGCGAGCGCACCGAGATCGGCGAAGGCGTAACGACGGGCAAGGGCGATGAACAGGTCACGAGTCGAGTCCACGCGACGACTTTCTCACGATCAGCGCCCGATGACGGACATACACCCCTCGATCCCCCGCCCGCAACGCCCGGCTGAGCGCAGGAGCAGGGCGAGGCGCCCCGGACAAGCACAGGAGAGGCTCGGAACGCTCACAAGAGGTGCGGGAAGGAGCCGGAAAACGTGGGCGAGGGCGGGACGCCCGCTAAGGGGCTGGCGGCCTGGTTAGGGGCAGGGGGCGCGGATGCACTGGATCTCGCCCGTCGGCTTGCTGACCGTGGGCTCCGACGTCGGCTCCTCCGGGCCTGGCGGGGTCGTCGGCTCCTCCGTCGGGGTCGGCTCTGGCGGCGTCGTGGGCGGGGAGCTGGGGGTGCGGGTCGGGGTGGTGGGGGTGGTGGTCGGGTGGGAGACGCTGGGCGCGGGGGTGCTCGTCGCCGACGGTTTCGGGGTGGGGGAGCGCCGGACGGGCTGGGCCGTGGGGCGCCTGGGGGTGGCCGTGGGGGTGGGAGGCACGATGTCGACCGGGGTGCCGAGGAAGGTGGGCGGCGAGACGTTGGCGCCGCCGCTCGTCGGCTCGGCGGGACGCCACCACACGGTCCCGGCCACGACGGCGGTGACGATGACGGCGATGAGCATGGTGAGCCCGGCCCGCAGCGTCTTGTTGCGGCGCCGCGGCGCGGGCAGCTCGCGGGGGGCGCTCAGCGCCTTGCGCGCCGCCTCGGCCATCTGCGGCGCGGACTGCCAGCGCGCGTCGGGCGACTTCTCCAGCGCCCTGGTGACGACCTGCCGCGGCCCGGGCGGCACGCTGTCGGGCAACCGGGGCGCGGGGGAGTTGAGGTGCTTGAAGATGATCTGTACGGGAGTGTCGCCCTGGAACGGCAGCTCCCCGCTCAGACACTCGTACGCCACCACCCCCAGCGCGTAGACGTCGACCGCGGGCGTCACGTCGCTGGCGGTGGCCATCTCGGGAGCGCAGTAGCCGGCCGAGCAGAGCATGGTGCCGGTGGCCGTGAGCTGCCCCGCCGAGGCGGAGTGGGCGATGCCGAAGTCGGTGAGCACCACGCCCCCACCGGCCCTGACCATGAGGTTGGCCGGCTTGACGTCGCGATGCACGATGCCCTGGGCGTGGGCGGCGGCCAGCGCCTCGGCGACCTCGGCGACCAGCCGCATGGTGGTCTCGACGCCGAGCGGCCCGCGCCGCAGCACCCGGTCGAGCGACTCGCCCTCGACGTAGGCCATCACCAGGAAGCTGACCCGGCGCCCCTCGACCTCGCAGACGCCGTAGTCGTAGACGTCGACGACGCCGGGGTGGCGCAGCGTGGCCATGGCCCTGGCTTCGTTCTGGAAACGCTGGATGAAGGTCGGGTCTTCGCTGAGCGCGGGCATCAGCACCTTGACCGCGACCGTGCGCCCGAGCACGGTGTCGTCGGCACGCCACACCTCGCCCATGCCGCCGCCGCCGAGACGGTCGCCGAGCACGTAGCGGTCGTTGAGGGTGGTCCCCGCGCCTAGCACCGTTCGAGGCTAACACCGCACCCGGGGTGCCATCGTCAACTCGATGTAGCCGGTAGGCCACGGAGGCCTACCGGCTGTGACCGATCAACCTGCCGCCGCGGCGTCCTTCTCCCGGTTGCGCAGCGCGCGGCCGACGCCGTCGGCGCCCTCGAGGATGAGCCTGCGCAGCGCCTGCGGCGGCTGCGCCTCGGTGAGGAAGCGCTGGGCGGCCTCGACCGTGGCGGGCTCGATGAGGAACGAGGGGAAGCAGCCGACGGCGAACGTCGAGGCCTGGTCGAACGTCCACTCCTTGTAGATGCGCCCGGCCTCGGCGAAGTACTTCTCCCTGTACGGCGCCAGCAGGTCGATGTGGTGCGGGTCCTGGAAGCCGCCGATGGTGGCCCTGGCGATGTGGTTGGCCAGCTCGCCGCCCACGATGCGCTCCCACGCCGCCGCCTTGGCCTCGGCCGTCGGGATGGCGGCCCGGCACGTGGCGGCCGAGCGCTCACCGGTGGCCGTGGGGTCGCGCCGCAGCTCGGCCTCGATGTCGGCCTCGCCGCACCGGCCGCCGGAGACGAGCGCCTGCAGCAGCGTCCAGCGCAGGTCGGTGTCGACGGCCAGCCCGTCGGGCACCGAGGTGCCGTCGAGGATGCCCTGGATCAGGTCGAGGTCGCCGCCCGAGGTGGCGACGCCCGCGAACGCCTGCACGAAGGCGAGCTGGTGGTCGGAGCCCGGCGCGGCGGAGCCGAGCAGCGCGCGCAGCTCGGTGGCCAGCAGCGCGAGGCCCTCGGGCTGCCAGGCCGGGTCGGCGTACTGCTGCACGGCCTGCCTGGCCTGGCGCAGCACGGCCTGCAGGACCGTGATGTCGGTGACCGTGGCCGCGCCGGAGACGACGAGCCTGACGTAGTCGCGGGCGGGCATCTCGCCGTCGCGGGTCATGTCCCAGGCCGCCGACCAGCACAGGGCGCGCGGCAGCGACTCGGTGATCTTCGCGATGCCGCCGTCGACGAGCGTGCGCAGGGAGGCGTCGTCGAGGCGGATCTTGGCGTAGGTGAGGTCGTCGTCGTTGAGCAGCACCAGGTCGGGCTGCTCCTCGCCGACGAGCTGGGCCACCTCGGTACGGGCGCCGACGACGTCCAGCTCGACCCGCTTGGTGCGGGTGAGGGTGCCGCCGGAGAGCGAGTACAGGCCGATCGCGATGCGGTGCGAGCGCAACGTCGGGTAGTCGGCGGGAGCCTCCTGCAGCACCTCGAACTTGGTGAAGCGGCCCCCGGACACCTCGAACTCCGGCCGCAGCGTGTTGACCCAGGAGGTCTCCAGCCACTCCTTCGACCAGGCCGACAGGTCGCGCCCGGAGGTGCGCTCAAGAGCGTCGAGCAGGTCCTTCAGCTCGGTGTTGCCCCAGGCGTGCTCGGCGAAGTAGTCGCGGACGCCGGCCAGGAAGTTGTCCAGCCCCACGTACGCGACGAGCTGCTTGAGCACGGAGGCGCCCTTGGCGTACGTGATGCCGTCGAAGTTGACCTCGACCGCCTGCATGTCGGGGATGTCGGCGGAGATGGGGTGGGTGGAGGGCAGTTGGTCCTGGCGGTAGGCCCATGCCTTTTCCACGTTCGCGAACGTCGTCCACGCGCCGCCGCCCCACCGGGTGGCCTCGGCCTGGGCGAGCACCGACATGTAGGTGGCGAACGACTCGTTCAGCCACAGGTCGTCCCACCAGCGCATGGTGACGAGGTCGCCGAACCACATGTGGGCCATCTCGTGCAGAATCGTCTCGGCGCGCCGCTCGACGACGGCGTCGGTGACGCGGGAGCGAAAGACGTAGTCCTCCAGGAACGTCACGCAGCCCGCGTTCTCCATGGCGCCGGCGTTGAACTCGGGCACGAAGAGCTGGTCGTACTTGCCGAAGGGGTAGCGCACGCCGAACACGCGGTGGAAGAAGTCGAAGCCCTGCCGGGTGACCTCGAGGATGTTGTCGGCGTCGAGGTGCTCGGCGAGCGAGGCGCGGCAGTAGATGCCGAGCGGGATGCCGTCGTGCTCGGAGGTCACCTTGTGGTACGGCCCGGCGACGAGCGCGGTGATATAGGTGGACATGACCGGCGTGGGCGGGAACTCCCACCGCTTGGCGGTCTGCCCGGGAACGTCGCTCACCGTCTCGGCGGCGGCGTTGGAGACGACCTCCCAGTCGCCCGGCGCCAGCACGGTGAGCTTGAAGGCGGCCTTGAGGTCGGGCTGGTCGAAGCAGGCGTACATGCGGTGGGCGTCGGCCGTCTCGAACTGGCTGTGCAGGTAGACCTTCTGGTCGACCGGGTCGACGAAGCGGTGCAGGCCCTCGCCGGTGCGCATGTAGCTGCAGCGGGCGTCGACGACGAGCTCGTTGGCGGCGGCCAGGGACAGCAGCGGGAAGCGCCCCTGCCCGGCGTCATAGGCGCTGACGTCGAGGTCCTCGCCGTTGAGCGTGACCCGCCTGACCTCGGCGCCGTGCAGGTCGATGAAGGTGGACGACCCCGGGGCCGTGCTGGTGAAGCGGACCTTCGTGACGCTCTCGAAGCGCTCGTCTCCCTCGGTCAGGTCGAGTGCCACGTCGTACGACTCGACCGTCAACAGCCGGGCGCGCTCACGAGCCTCGTCCCGGGTCAGGTTGCCTGCCAACTTGCGCTCCTTTTCACCACTTCGTCGGGGTTGTCCGTATCCTGCCACGCCGGGAATAGGACCCGAACCACCTCAGGTTACGGGCTGACATGACAGAGAAGATTCCCGTGGATCTCTGGTTCGATCCTGCCTGTCCGTTCGCCTGGATCACCTCACGATGGCTGCTCGAAGTCGAGAAGGTCAGGCCGATCGAGCCGCGCTGGCGGCAGATGTCCCTTTACTTCCTCAATGAGGACAAGGACGTCCCCGCCGACTACCTCGAGCGGGCCGCCAAGGGCATGGGCTCCGTACGCGTCGTCGCCGCGGCCGCCGCCAAGCACGGCGAGCAGGTCATCGGCCCGCTCTACACCGCGCTCGGCACCCGCCTGCACAACGAGGGCCTCGGCAAGGAGTCCGAGCGGCTGCGCGAGGTCATCGAGGGCGCGCTCGACGAGGTCGGCCTCGACCGCTCGCTCGCCGACGAGATGCGCTCGGAGGACTACGACCCGGCCATCCGCGCCTCCCACGAGGAGGGCATCGGCCTGGTCGGCGAGGAGGTCGGCACCCCGATCATCCGCGTCGGCCAGAACGCCTTCTTCGGCCCGGTCATCACCAAGATCATTCGTGGCGAGGACGCGGGCAAGCTCTGGGACGGCGTCCTCATGGTCACCCAGTACCACGACTTCTTCGAACTCAAGCGCACCAGGACCAAGCGCCCGCAGTTCGACTGACCACTCCGGGAAGAAGAAAAGCGGGTCGCGGTGTAAAGGGCTTATCCCCGAGTGCGGATGAGCCCTCGCATCCCGGGCCGGGTCGCTGTCAGGATGGGTCCATGCGTCAGCTGTACATCGGCGGCTCCTGGACCGCATCGGCATCCGACGAACCCATCGAGGTCGTGAACCCGGCCACCGAAGACGTCATCGATCACGTGCCCGCCGGCACGCCCGATGACGTCGAGGCGGCGGTGGCCGCGGCCGGGCGCGCCTTCCCCGAGTGGTCGCGCACGCCCGCCGCCGAGCGCGGCAGACTGCTCGCCGAGGCCGCCGAGCTGCTGAGACAGCGTTCGCACGACATGGCCAAGACCATCGCGACCGACATGGGCGCGCCGCTCGGGTTCGCGCTCAAGGTGCAGACGCTCACGCCCGCCGCCGTCCTCGCCTCCTACGCCGAGCTGGCCGGTAGCCACCCGCGCGAGTCGCGGGTCGGCAACTCGCTGATCGTGAAGGAGTCGGTCGGGGTCGTCGCCGCCATCACGCCGTGGAACTACCCGCTGCACCAGGTCGTGTGCAAGGTCGCGCCCGCGCTGGCCGCCGGCTGCACCGTGGTGCTCAAGCCGAGTGAGGTGGCGCCGCTCGCCGCGTACGCGCTGGCCGAGATCTTCGACGAGGTGGGCCTGCCGCCGGGGGTGTTCAACCTGGTCAGCGGCCGGGGGCCGGTCGTCGGCGAGGCCATGGCCGCCCACCCGGGCGTCGACATGGTCTCCTTCACCGGCTCCACCGCGGCGGGCCGCCGGGTGGCCGCGCTCGCCGCCGAGACCGTCAAGCGGGTGGCGCTGGAGCTGGGCGGCAAGTCCGCCAACCTCATCCTGCCCGACGCCGACCTGCCGCTCGCGGTCAAGGTCGGCGTGGCCAACTGCTTCGTGAACGCGGGCCAGACCTGCTCGGCGTGGACCCGCATGCTCGTCCAGCGCGACCAGTACGACGAGGCCGTCGGGCTGGCCGTCGAGCTGGCCCGCGGCTACCGCGTCGGCGACCCCTTCGACGAGTCCACCAAGATCGGGCCGCTGGTCTCGGCCGCCCAGCGCGACCGGGTGACCCGCTACGTCAACCGGGGCCAGGAGGAGGGCGCCAGGCTGGTGGCGGGCGGCACCGAGCGGCCGTACGAGCGCGGCTACTACGTCGAGCCCACGGTCTTCGCGGCCGTCGAGCCGGGCATGACGATCGAGCAGGAGGAGATCTTCGGCCCGGTGCTGTCGCTGATCCCGTACTTCGACGAGAACGACGCCGTCAAGATCGCCAACGGCACTCCCTACGGCCTGGCCGGGGCGGTCTGGGCGGGCACCGACGAGCGCGCACTCGACGTCGCCCGCCGCCTGCGCACCGGTCAGGTGGCCGTCAACGGCGGCCGGTTCAACCCCATGGCCCCCTTCGGCGGCTACAAACAGTCGGGCCTCGGCCGCGAGCTGGGCGAGCACGGCCTGGAGGAGTTCTTGGAGATCAAGTCACTGCAGCTCTAGACGACCAGGCCGCCCGTGGCCAGGATGTTCTGGCCGGTCACCCACCGCCCGTCGGGGCCGGCCAGGAACGCGACCACGGCCGCGATGTCGTCGGGCCTGCCCAGCCGCCCCAGCGCGGTCATGGCGGGCGTCTGCGCCAGCGCCTCCGGCGGGTTGGCGCCACGCAGCATGTCGGTGTCGGTGGCGCCGGACGAGACCACGTTGACCGTGATGCCGCGCCCGCCCAGCTCGCGCGCCGCCACCTTGGCGAACTGCTCCATCGCCCCCTTGCTGCCGCAGTAGAGGGCCAGGGTGGGGGCGGGCACCCGCGTGTTGAGCGAGGAGACGTTGACGATGCGCCCGCCGTCGCGCATCACCCGGCCCGCCCACTGAATCGCCAGGAAGACCGCCTTGGCGTTGACCGCGAACACCCGGTCGTAGTCGTCGCCGGTGATGGCGTCGATGGGCTTCTGGGCCTCGGCGGTGGCGGCGTTGTTGACCAGGATGTCGAGGCCGGGCAGCCGCGCCTCCGCCTCGGCGAACAGCCGCCGCAGGTCCTCCTCGTCGCCGAGGTCGGCGCGCACGGCGTGTGCTCCCGTCTCCTTGGCGACCTGCTCGGCCGCCTCGGCGGAGCTCTGGTAGCAGAAGACGACCTCGGCGCCGTCGGCGGCCAGCCGCTCGACGATCGCCCTGCCGATGCCCCTGGAGCCGCCGGTGACCAGTGCGCCCTTGCCGGAAAGTACGCTCATGCCGCCAAGCTACGCCTTGAGCATGATCGTCCGGGCCTCGGTTCGCGGCAGGCGATCGATGTAGAGCTTGCCGTCGAGGTGCTCGGTCTCGTGCTGCATGCAGCGGGCCAGCGAGCCGCGCGTCTTGAGGCGTACGGGCCGCTGCAACCGGTCGAGCCCCTCCACCGACACGCCCGCGGCGCGCGCGACCGGCGCATAAAGCGGCTTGCGGGTGCCGCGGTCGGTCACCGACAGGCAGCCCTCCTCGTCGATCACCTCTTCAGGGTCGTCCACGGTCAGGACCGGGTTGATCACGTGTCCCTTCCGCCCCGCGATGTCGTAGACGAACAACCGCCGCGACACGCCGATCTGCGGGCCGGCCAGGCCGACGCCGTTGACCGCGTACATGGCCTGGAACATCTCCTCGATGAGCCTGCGCAGCTCGCGGTCGAAGTCCGTCACCGGCTCCGCGGGCGTGCGCAGGACGGGGTCGCCGAGGGCCCGGATCTCTCGCATGACTCTGCTCTCGCCTCTCGTGTAAGGATTGGATGTGCATAGGAGTCCTTACTCTACCGAGCGGGAACCTCTCGCCGGGGCTGTGGAAGACTGGCACCGTGCGTGTCTACATCGGTGCCGACCATGCCGGCTATGAGCTCAAGAACCACCTCGTGTCCTGGCTGAAGGACCACGGGCACGAGGTGACCGACTGCGGTCCCTTCGTCTACGACGCCGAGGACGACTATCCCGCGTTCGTCCTGCGCGCCGCCGAAGGCGTCGCCGGCGACCCGGGCAGCCTGGGCATCGTGATCGGCGGATCGGGCAACGGCGAGCAGATCGCCGCCAACAAGGTGCGCGGCATCCGCGCCGCGCTCGCCTGGAGCGAGGAGACGGCCGGTCTCGCCCGCGAGCACAACAACGCCAACATCGTCAGCGTCGGCGCCCGCATGCACTCCACCGAGGAGGCCACCAGGTTCGTGGAAGTCTTCCTGTCGACCTCGTTCTCCGGCAGCGAGCGCCACAGCAGGCGCATCGCGCAGCTGACCTCCTACGAGACCATCGGCCAGCTGCCCTCGCTCCCTTAGCCCTTGCGCTTGGCCTCGCGCCTGGGCATCTCGTCGCGCAGGGGCCGCCTGTCGGCGGCCTCCTGCTGGTTCTTCGACGGTCGCGACACGTCGCGGGCGCGCATCGCGACGACCGGCGTGATCTGCAGACTTTGCAAGGCCATGCCGTCGAGCCTACGTCAGGATCGCCGGGCGGGTCAGAAGACCAGCCCCGTCCACGGCCTCGGGCTCCACGACATCGCCGTGGCCAGCCTGTGCACGACGCCCGCGGTGTGCTCGCGCAGCAGGCCCGCCTGCAGCTGCTCGCCGAGCATCCCGTCGCCGAGGTACGCCGAGCCGAGCGCGGCCACCGGCAGCGTGACGTCCGGCTCGTCGTCCACCGGCTTGCACGTGGCGCCGGTCAGGTCGGCAGTCAGCCGCCAGCGCCGCGCGTTCCACGGGCAGACGTCGTCCTCGACTTCGATCACCACGTCCACCGGCGCCGCGTACGACCGCGCCGACAGCGCCCTGTCCACCTCGACCACGCGCACCCACAGCTCGTCGGCCCACCGGGCGCGGACCTGCCGCTGGTCGGCCAGCAGCGCGATCAGCGGGTCGTCGACCGGCCTGCCGTACGTCTCGACGCGGGTGACCAGGTCGCGGTCGAGCACGTTGCGCCAGAGCAGCGCGTACGCGGCCGGGTCGGCCGCCTCCAGCTCGCCCAGCATCAGCGTGCCCGCCGGGATGTCGTTCTCGTCCCACGACGACTTGATGCGGAACAACGCGTAGCCGCGCACGCCCTGGTCGTCCTCGGCCAGGATCGCCCGCAGCGGGCCGCGCCCCGCCTGGTCGGCCTCCTCGTCGGCCAGGATGCCCGTCCAGTGGTGCGCGTTGCGCTCGTAGCGGCCGGGGCGCCGCGTGACGACGGCGGCGAAGAGCTTCTCCAGCTCCTCGCGCACCTGCGCGGGCTTGGCCACCCTGATCCGCAGCGACGGATCCTGGGGAGCGTTCCGCACGAACGCCGAGCGGCGGGTGTCGATGCGGAACGGCAGGCTGGTGGAGGCCCTGCCGTAGCCGTACCGGCCGTAGATGAGGGATTCGGACGCGTAGAGCGCGGCCACGGGCTCGCCGCGCTCACGGATGTCGGACAGCTGCCTGCGCATGAGTGCGGACAGCACCCCGCGCCGGCGGTGGGAGGGCAGGACGCTGACGGCCGTCACCCCGGCGACGGGCAGCTGCCCGCCGGGAACCGTCATCGTGAAGCTGTAGACGGAGGTGACGCCGGCCATCTGGTCGCCGTCGAAGGCCGCGAGCGTGCGGTCGAACTCCGTCTCGGCCTTGGCCCGCTCGATCATGGCGGGATGGGGCGCCCACCCGAACGCCTCTTCGAGCACCTGGCTGTAGACCGGGAACTCGGACTCGTCAATCGGACGGATCGGGTACGTCATCCGTCCACGGTAGGAGCGGGCAAAGGGGTGAGGCCACCGAATATACCTGCTTAATGATCAAGGCGTTGGTCAAGTGGGCTGCCCAAACAGGGGTCAGACCGATACAGTCAGGCGCATCATGAGTTCCCGTCCGGCGCCGCTGATCCCGCCACGGGTCCGCGCCGCCCTGGTGCGGGTGCCCTTCCTCGTGCACGTCGTCCGCTTCGTCCGGCGCGTGTTCATCGCCCGTGACCGCAACCTGCTCATCACGCTCATCGTGCTGGCGCTCGTCATCGGGTTCCTCGCGGCCGAGGTGTCCAACGAGTGGTTCTCGCCGTCGCTGCTCATTCTCGTCACGCTCGTCGGCGGGCTCCAGCTCCGGCTGCGCAGCCTGATCAAGCTGCTGGTGGGCGTCGGGGTCTCGCTGGGCTACGTCGCCGTCAACCTCGGCGCGGGCCGGGTGGGGCTCGGGCTCGGCGTGACGATCCTGTTCACCACCGT
Organism: Nonomuraea salmonea; assembly: GCF_042428605.1. Classification (NCBI taxonomy): domain Bacteria; kingdom Bacillati; phylum Actinomycetota; class Actinomycetes; order Streptosporangiales; family Streptosporangiaceae; genus Nonomuraea; species Nonomuraea salmonea. The sequence goes on along the minus strand of NZ_JBHMCF010000028.1, from coordinate 23,327 downwards.
GCTCGCCGTGCTCATGGCCCGCACCAGGGGCAAGCTCGGCGTCCAGGGCCTGCGCGGCGACGCCATGCTGCTGGAGCTGCGCGACCGGCTGAAGAGCCAGGGTGAGCTGCCCCAGCTGCCGAAGGACTGGGGCGCGAAGGTCGTGCTCAAGCAGGCGGGCGGCTCGTCGTTCGGCGGCGACTTCCTGGTCTCCATGCGCGACGGCGACTTCGTCGAGATCGCGCTGGTCGACGTCTCCGGCAAGGGCGTCGACGCCGGCACCCGCGCGCTGCTGCTGTCGGGCACGTTCGGCGGCCTGCTGGGCTCGGTCGACGACTTCCTGCCCGCCTGCAACGCCTACCTGCACAGGCAGCGCGGCGACGAGGGCTTCGTCACGGCCGTGCACCTGCGACTCGACCTCGCCACCGGCGACTACACGATCACCTCGGCCGGGCATCCGCCGGTCGTGAAGTTCGACGCCGGCACCGGCAACTGGCAGGTCGCCTCGGCCAAGGGCGTCGTGCTCGGCGTGGTGCCCGACCTGCACTGCGAGCCCGACAGCGGCACCCTGCGCAAGGGCGACGCGCTGCTGCTGTTCACCGACGGCCTCATCGAGCAGCCCGGCCGCGACATCGACGCCGGGCTCGACCGGCTGCTCGGCGAGGCCGAGCGGCTGCTGCCGTCGGGTTTCCGCGACGGCGCCAGGGCCCTGGTCAACGCCATGGCCTCCGGCCACAACGACGACTGCGCGCTGGTGCTCATCTGGCGACCGTGACGTTTCACACGGGACGAGTCGTGACACTGGTCACTTTCAGCGGACGCCGCCCGGCTGAGATCCTCTAGGGGGTCGGGCCCCGGCGGAGCGGCGCGGCTCCACCGGGTCCCGTCACGCGGCTCCTCCCGTCACAACCAGCCGCAGTCGCTCGCGATGCGCACCGCGTCGAGCCGGTTGCGCGCGCCCGTCTTGCACATGATGCGCGACAGGTGGTTGCGCACGGTGCCGACCGACAGGAACAACTCGTCGGCGATCTCCGTCGAACGGGCGCCGCCCGCCGCGATGCGCAGCACGTCGAGCTCGCGCCTGGTCAGCGGGTTGGTGGCGCACTCCAGCGCGGCCACGGCCAGCTCCGCCTCGATCGCCCGATGGCCCGCGGCCACCTGGCGCACGCCCTCCGTCAGGTGCTCGGGGCGTACGCACAGGCTCATGAAGCCCAGCGTGCGACCCGCCAGCGCCTCGCGGACCTGGGCCGGGTTGGGGGCGGCCGACAGGAGCAGCACCCCGCAGCGGGGCGCGTGCTCGGCGAGCAGGGCGCTCGCCGGCCGTCCTGGAAGGTCGAGATCGACGACCGCCACGTCAGGATCGGCGTCCAGCGCCGCACGGACCACCTCGTCGGCGTGTCCTGCCTCGGCCACCACCCGCATGTCGGGCTCGGCTCCGAGCGTGGCGAGCAGACCACGGCGCACCAAGGGAAGGTGCTCGGCGATCAGTATGCGGATCAAGACGTCCCCCTCCGTCGTCTCTTAGGGTGATCGTCTGATCGCACCCTGTCAATGCCCGTCAAAAGCGGTACGCCGTGCGGCGTGGCGAGTTCGACTACTCTGGGGCTGTCGGACCTTTCGTCTGTCCTTATCGTTTGCCGGGAGCGCGTCTAGATGAACTGGCTCTACGCCGTGGGGATCATCCTGTTCCTCCTCGGCCTGATGGTCTCCATCGCGCTGCACGAGCTCGGTCACCTGGTCCCCGCCAAGCTCTTCGGGGTCAAGGTCACCCAATACATGGTGGGTTTCGGCGGCACCGCGTGGTCCCGGCGCAAGGGCGAGACCGAATACGGCATCAAGTGGATCCCGTTCGGCGGCTACATCCGCATGATCGGCATGCTGCCGCCGCGTCCCGGCGACGACCCGACCAAGGTGCGCAGCACCGCCACCGGGCCGTTTCAGGGCCTCATCGAGTCGGCCCGCGACGCCGCCCAGGAAGAGGTGCGGCCGGGCGACGAAGAGCGCGTCTTCTACCGCAAGAAGTGGTGGCAGAAGGTCATCATCATGTCGGGCGGCCCGGCGATGAACTTCGTGCTCGCCTTCGTCTTCTTCAGCATCCTGCTGGTCGGCATCGGCCTGCCCACCTGGGCCCCGATCGTCTCGCCCGACACCAACACGTGCGTGATCCCGATCTCCGAGCAGCGCGCGCAGTGCACGCCCGCCGACAAGCCGACCCCGGCCGCCCAGGCCGGCATGAAGCCGGGCGACGAGATCGTCGCCTTCGACGGCAAGAAGATCACCTCGTGGGACGACGCCACCAAGCTCATCCGCTCCCACGGCCCCGGCCCGGCCAAGGTCGGCATCGTCCGCGACGGCAAGCCGATGACGCTCGACGTCACGCTCATCGCCCAAGACCGGCCCAACCTCGACGACCCGACGAAGATCGACAAGAACGTCGGCTTCCTCGGCGTGCTGCCCACCGAGGTCATGGAGAAGCAGAGCATCGGTCAGGTGGTCGGCTACATGGGCGACCTGTCGGTCAGGGTCGCGAGCTCCTTGCTCAACCTGCCCAACAAGATGGTCGGCGTCTGGCACGCCGCCTTCTCCGGCGAGGAGCGCGACCCCGAGGGCCCGGTCGGCGTGGTCGGCGCGGGCCGCATGGGCGGCGAGATCCTCGCCTCCGACCTGTCGACCGAGAAGAAGATCGCCATCTTCGTCAACCTGCTGGCCGGCTTCAACCTGGCGATCGGCATGTTCAACCTGCTGCCGCTGCTGCCGCTCGACGGCGGCCACATCGCCGGGGGCCTGTGGGAGGGCATCAAGCGGGCCTACGCCAGGATCATGCGCAGGCCGGAGCCCGCCTATGTGGACATCGCGAAGGTGCTGCCGGTGACGTACGCGGTGGCGATCGTCATGATCATCATGGCGGGCCTGCTCGTCTACGCCGACCTGGTCAACCCGCTCACGCTGACGAACTGACCCCTTGGTGGTCCGCTGGGCGTCACCAGCTCAGCACCCGCAGCCGCGCCCGCTCCCCGGCAGGTCGCGCCTGCACCCGCAGCTCGGGCACGGCGTCGCGCAGCACCGTGATCCCGAACGGCACCAGCACCAGGCACAGGGCGGCGCCCGACAGGACGCCGTCGACAAGCTCGCTCCTCTTCAGCACGCCGGTCCACAGCCACCCGGAGAACACGAACAGCGCGAGCCGCCCGGTGCCGAACACGCCCGAACGGAAGGCGGCCGCGCCGAGGACCAGCGTCCCGAGGTAGAGGCCGAAGGCGGCCGAGACCGGCACCCGCCAGGGCCCGTAGGAGATGTCCGCGTACAGGTCCATGACGATCCCGGTCGTCCGCTCCAGCCCGAGCGTCCCGATGAGCCGCAGGGCCGTCTCGTCCACCCCGGCCCAGTACAGGCGCGAGAACAGCCCCACGACCAGCAGCGCGCCGCCCAGGAGGGCCGCCCGTGGCGAGCGCGTGGCGACCACCCTGGCCAGCGTGGCGAAGGCCAGGCACAGCACGATGGCGCCTGCCGTGTAGAGGGCGTACCCGGCCGTGGCGAGCCCGGGGTTCACGACGTACGCGGCCAGCTGCTCGGGTGCGGCGAACGGCTGCGCGGCGAAGGACGCCCGCTGCTCCGGCGTGAAGTCCGCCGTGCTCCACGCCAGATGGCGCAGCGCCAGCCCGGCGAACCACAGGAGCGGGCCGAGCACCAGGGCGCCGCCACCGAGGAGCCGCCCGGGGAACCAGGCGTTGGTGTGGACCGACGGGGGAGTGAGGGTGATCGATGACATGGCGCTCACCCTGGCGTGCGGGAGAAGACCGCCGCATCTGCCGTTCGGCAGGTACGGGATGCCACTTTCGTCATGCGCGTCTCCTGCCCGATGGTGGCGGAGGTGCCGGTCGTAGCACGCTGAATGCGCCAATCACCGATGGGCCGACCACGGAAGGACGCGCGCATGCCACCAGTGATCGAGGTACGCGACCTCCACAAACGCTACGACGACAAGATCGCGGTCGATGATGTCTCGCTCACCGTCCAGGAGGGTGAGATCTTCGGCATCCTCGGTCCGAACGGCGCCGGCAAGACCACGACCGTGGAGCTGACCAGGCTCGGCGTCACCGCGCGTGTGCTGGTTCTTACGACACCGACACCCGCGTCCTTCCCGCGATCGAGGCGGGTGCGACCGGGTACCTGCTCAAGGACTCTCCCGGGAGGACCTGCTGCGGGGTGCGCGGGCCGCCGCCAAGGGCGAGAGCGTGCTGTCCCCTTCGGTGGCGGCACGGCTGATGAACCGGGTCAGGCCGCCCGCGCCGCAACTGCTCAGCCGGCGTGAGCTTGAGGTCCTCGAACTCGTGGCAGCCGGGAACACCAACCGTGAGGCGGCCGCCCGGCTGTTCATCACCGAGGCCACGGTCAAGAGCCACCTTCTGAACATCTGCGCCAAGCTCGGCGTGGGGGACCGCGCCGCCGCCGTCACCGAGGCGTTCAACCGGGGGCTGCTCGTCCCACGCGCGCCTGAACAGCCCTGACCCTTCCCCCCGTAGTGGCGGAGAGTCTTTTCAGAGTGTGGGAATGGCAGCTGCTCCGATCGGCCTTTGTCGGGTTGAATCCGCGCGGGCGGCATGTCGTCAGGGACCGAAGCTCCAGACGTTGCCGATCGGGCGCCCACCGCGTCGCAGGACGGTGCCGAGCAGCGCGGTCAGTTCTTCGTCCACGTGTGCCAGGAGTTCCTCGCCGAAGACACACAGGGAGGCTTCGCGCCAGTTGCCGAACGTGCCCATCCTGAGGTCCTTGGTGACCTGGATGACGTGTTCATCGACGAGGTAGGCGTAACTTGCCCAGAGTGGTTGACCTGGCTCACCGGCACGGAGCGGATCCATACGGGACCCGCTGATGTGCCACTTGAGACAGTAGAGTCGATCTCCAGATCGAGCGCCGGCGCGTATGCCGCGCTTGATGACCTCCTCCACCTGGGTCAGCAAGGGATCGTTCGAGCGCTCGACGGTGGCGAGAAGCCAGGTGGCGGAGTCTGGAGGTTCGATGATGCCGCGATCGGCGGTCTCATAGGTCACCTCGAACCGGGTCTCGAACCGCTTCCAGATCTCGTCGTGCTCGGGGTCGGACAGGAGTTGCTTCGTGGCACGGTCAGTGGCCGGCTCACCTGCGGGCGCCCATCGGTAGGTGCTCACCTGGGCGATCTCATGAAAGCCCGTGGTGACGTAAGCGGGCACCAGCGAGTCGGGCGCTTCGGCTACGAGATATCGCGGCGTACGGGGCCGGAACACGCGTAGACCACGCCATTCGGCCCATGCGGCCGCGGCTTGGAGTAGTTCGCGGCGGGGGCCGGTGATGCCTCCGATGGCTGCGAAGTCGGTGCCGCCCACGCGTTCGATCCAGAGCGCGTCCAGGATTCGCCCGTCGTACTCCAGCACCAGGATCTCCATCTCCGATCCCGTCCCGCGGGCCATTCCGTCGGCCTCCATCTCCGAGAGCGGCCGTCGTTGATCGGGTGCGGCCGCGGCCCTACGGGAGAGTCGCTCACGTTCTCCGGAGAGAGGGTGCCGTACCTGCATGCCCGGCCGAAGGAGTTCGAGCGACGGGACGTCCGCGATGTCAGCCACGAGAACGGTGCGCTCCGGCCCGGGGATGAAACCCGCGGCCCGCAGCGATTCGCCGAGTAGCGGAGAGTCGTGAGCGTAGACCTTCCACTCGATTGGCTCGTGGCGCGCGGCGAAGAGGTCCTGCTGTCGACGGATCAACTCCGCCAGGTCGTCGCTGGCTGGACCGGTGTGGTCGACGGTCCCGTGGGTGCCATAGTGGGTGCGCACCAGCGGCCCGTCCCGCTCGACGACGGCTCCCCATGGCAGGTCCTGCGGAACGAGGCCTCGTAACTGGCTTTCAAAGACAGACAGCAGCATCTCAGGCGCTTCGGCCACGTCATCCACCTCTACTCAGTCCTGGTCAACTCATATGCCGCTCACGCATGAGGGCCGCCTCCTCGAATGATCGAGGTTGAATCCTGCAGGAACCAAGGTACATATGTCCACGAGCTGGTGTAATTCAGACCCTTAGCTCTCGACGGCCTGGCTGTACACGACAGGAGCCGGTGCCGGTTCTTGACTCCTCGCGGCCTGCTCCCGTCAGGCCCCGTGAGCAGGGCGTCCACGCGATCGACGAGCATGCAACTAAAGCACGCCGGAGCATCACCGATGCCGGTGTGCCGACCACAGTCGCGCCGACCACAGATCGCACAGGACACCTCGGCCGCCCGGAACCACGAAGGGTGGGGCCAGCTCGCCGCAGTCGGAGCAGACTACCTTGGCCTGGGTGCGCGGGTAGCAGGACCCGTTTCACCCTGAGTACCACCTCGCACCAGATGCGACATGCTCGCATCTGATGCGAGATCCGTCTGGCGAACCTCGAAGTCAGCAGGCAGACGGCCGTGCACAACAACCTCGATGAAGGTCACCCGGGCAGGACGATGACCAGCTCAAATGCCTTCTTCAAATGCGCGAATAGCCCATCAGATGCTATTCGTCCCTCTTTCAGTTCATCGAGATGTGCACGTGGTCGTAGTGGTTCTCGGTGATGCTGCCGCGGTCGGACATCGTGCGCCAGCCGCTGCCGGAGTTGATGCGCTGCTTCCAGATCACGTACTTCACGCCGAGCTTGTCCTTGTTCTGCAGCGCCCACTCCGCGAGGCGGTCGCCGAGCGCGTTGTTGGCGGCCGTGGGCATGCTGCCGCCGGTGCTCATCATGAAGTCGCAGGCCCGGCCGAGCGGGTGCTCGCCGCTGGAGCCCCCGCGGAAGCAGCCGACCGTGAACGGCAGCGCGAAGTTCTTCTCCACCTGGGCTTTCATCAGCCGCGTACGCGGGGTGATGTTGTCGGTGCCGCCGGGCAGCTCGGGCGCCCAGGTGCCGTTGGACTTGCGGCCCGTGGCGACCGGCACCAGGTCCTGCAGCTTCTTCTCGATGTCCTTGATGACGTCCTCGGCCTCGCCGCGCTGGCCGGCGACCGTGGCGGCGTCCGACTTGATCTTGGCCGTCAGTGCGGCGGCCTCCTCGCTGGCCTTCTTGCGCTCGTCGCGGGCCTTGGCCACGCTCTGCACGACGGCCTGCTGCTCGGCGGTGAGCTGTTCGAGCAGGGCCGCGCTGCCGCCGTTGCTGGGCAGCATGAAGCCGGGCAGCGACGGGTCGATGTTCTGGTAGCGCAGGCGGGCGATCTCGGCGACCCGCTGCTCGGCCGCGGCCAGCGTCTGCTCGGCGGCGGCCAGCTTGGCCTGCGCGTTCCTGGCGGCCTCCTGCGCCTCGGCCAGCTCGACCCGCTTGAGATTGTACTTCTCGATGAGCTTGTCGACCTTGTTGTTGAGCTGCTTGAGCTGGGCGCGGAGCTCGGACTCGGTCGGTTTGGGCGCGGCCGCCGCGACGTTCGCCGGGAGGATGGCGAGGGCGGCGGCGGTGACGAGACCGATGGCAAGTTTCGCGGGGGACGAAGCCGCCACGTAGGAGTTCCTCTCCCTCTGCCGGCCGGGTTAGCTGACGGGTTCGGGCATGGAGCTCCCTACCGCTGTCGCGGATTCACCCCAAGGTGCGGATTGGGTCCCCGGCTCCCGGGCGACGCGCCCGGGATTAGGCGGGCGGTCGGCCGGGTTACGGCCGCCGCATATGGGGATATTAGTGGTAGATCACGAGTCATGCGACCTTAAGTAGAAATCTATTAGTGATCTATCTGTGACCGGAGCATACGCGCCGCTTCCTCCGGCCGTACGTCGTTCACGAACGCCCCCATCGCCGACTCCGAGCCGGCCAAATACTTGAGCTTGTTCGGCGCCCGCCGGATGCTGAACAGCTCCAGGTGCAGGTACGCCAGCTCCCTCCCCGTACGCACCGGCGCCTGGTGCCAGGCCGAGATGTACGGCATCACGACCCCGAACAGCCCGTCGAACGCCCGCAGCACCGAGGTGTAGAGCGGCGCGAACGCGGCCCGCTCCGCCTCCGTCAGCGCCGCCAGGTCGGGCACCTGCCGGTGCGGATAGATGTGCACCTCGAACGGCCAGCGCGCCGCGGCGGGCACGAAGGCCGTCCACAGCTCGTTCGCGGCCACCACCCGCGTGCCCGCGGCCCGCTCGGCGGCCAGCACGTCGGCGAACAGGTTGCCCTTGTACCGCTGCGCCGCACCGAGCTGCAGCTTCGTCCTGGGCGTGACGTACGGGTAGGCGTAGATCTGGCCGTGCGGGTGGGCGATGGTGATGCCGATCTCCTCGCCCCGGTTCTCGAAGCAGAAGACCTGCTCGACGCCCTCGATGGCGGACAGCTCGGCCGTGCGGTCGGCCCACGCCTCCATGACCAGCTCCACCTGGTCGTCGGAGAGCCGGGAGAAGGAGGAGTCGTGGTCGGAGGTGAAGCACACCACCTCACACCGCCCCACTCCCGGCCGGACCTCACTCAGCCCGCCCACATCCTCATAAGTCCCGAAATTTCCGGAAAAAGAGGGGAAGCGGTTCTCGAACACGACCACGTCGTAGTCGTACGACGGGATCTCCGTCGACCGCTCGTCGGTCGACGGGCACAACGGGCACTCGGCCGTGCCGCCCGTGGGCAGGAACGTCCGCGTCTGCCGATGCCCCGCGATCGCGATCCACTCCTCGGTCAGCGGGTCGTAGCGCAGCTCGGAGGCCGGCGGCCGGGGCTCGAGCGGCCGGCGGTCGATCGCGCTCCTGTCGGCGTCGTCGCGCCGGTCGAAGTAGATCAGCTCCCGTCCGTCGGCGAGATGGGTGATGGTGCGCTTCACGAGCCCTCCGCGATGATCAGTTCGCCGGCCCGTTCGGCCAGCTCAGTGCGTGCTTCCTCGGGCAGGCCCGCGTCGCTGACGACCACGTCGGCCTCGCTCAGCTCCGCGATCGTGCTGATGCCCACGGTGTTCCACTTCGTGTGGTCGGCGGGGACGACCAGCCGGGTCGCCGCCGCCACCAGCTCCCTGTCGGTCTCCGACTCCAGCAGGTTGGGCGTGGTGAACCCGGCCCGCACGCTCATTCCGTGCACGCCGAGGAAGAGCGTGTCGACGTGCAGGCGGCGGATCGCGGCCACCGCGACCGGCCCCACCAGCGCGTCGGACGGCGTGCGTACGCCACCGGTCAGCACGACCGTGCGGTCGGCACGCGGGTTGCGGTGGAAGACCTCGGCGACCGGGATCGAGTTGGTGATCACGGTCAGCTCGGGCACGCCGATGAGGTGGTGCGCCAGCGCCCACGTGGTGGTGCCCGCCGACAGCGCGACGGCCGTGCCGGGGCGGACGAGCGTGGCCGCCTGCCGGGCGATGGCCTCTTTCTCCTGCTGCTGGCGGGCCGACTTGGCGGTGAAGCCGGGCTCCTCGGTCGAGCCGGGGCCCAGGGCGGTCGCGCCGCCGTGCACCTTCTCCAGCAGGCCGCGCTCGGCCAGCACCTCAAGGTCGCGCCTGATGGTCATGTCGGAGACGCCGAGCTCGCGTACGAGGTCGGCCACCCGTACGCCGCCGTTGCTGCGGACGCGTTCGAGGATCGCCTGCTGGCGCTGCTGTGCGAGCACACCCGCTCCTTCCAACACATTCCACCAAATTATGACACGGATTTGTTGGGGAATGTTAGTTCGTGCGGAACGCTTGCGCTGGTCAGCGTGCCGGGAGACGTTGAAGGTCCAACGGGTGCCGATCAAGCGGTGCCGATCACGTGGAGGCGAACTCATGGCCAGACGCGCACGTAAGGGCAGGGCACGAAAGAAGAAGAAGGCCAACCACGGCAAGCGCCCCACCGCGCGATGACCTGCGCGATGACCTGCGGGGTGGCCGCCCGCGCGGCCACCCGGCGGTCTATCCGGGCAGTTCTGTGAGCGCCAGGTCGATGCGCTCCTGCGGCAGCGAGTAGTCCTCCAGCTCATCGGCCAGGTAGCGGTCGTAGGCGGCCAGGTCGAAGTGGCCGTGACCGCACAGCGCCGTCAGGATCACCTTCTCCTCGCCGCTCTCCTTGCAGCGCAGCGCCTCGGCGATGGTCTCCGCCAGCGCGTGCGTGGGCTCGGGCGCCGGCAGGATGCCCTCGGTGCGCGCGAACCGTACGCCTGCCGCGAAACACTCCCGCTGCGACCGGGTCACCGCCTCGAACAGGCCCAGCTCGTACATGTGCGACAGCAGCGGCGACATGCCGTGATAGCGCAGGCCGCCCGCGTGGATCGGGTCCGGCACGAACGAGTGGCCCAGCGTGTGCATCTTCAGCAGCGGCGTGAACCCGGCCGTGTCGCCGAAGTCGTAGGCGTACGCGCCGCGCGTGAACGACGGGCAGGCCGCCGGCTCGACCGCCCTGAACTCCGTCGCCAGCCGCCCCGCCAGCTTCTCCCGCAGGAACGGGAACGACAGGCCGGCGAAGTTCGAGCCGCCGCCGGTGCAGCCGATCACCAGGTCCGGCATTTCGGGCAGTTGCGCGAGCGCCTCCTCGCCGATCACCGTCTGGTGCATCAGCACGTGGTTGAGCACCGAGCCGAGCGCGTAGCGGGCGTCGGGGTTCGCGCCGGCCACCTCCACCGCCTCGCTGATCGCGATGCCCAGGCTGCCGGGCGAGTCGGGGTCGTCGGCCAGCACCTTGCTGCCCGCCCCGGTCATGGGGGAGGGGCTCGCGTGCACGGTCGCGCCGTAGACCCGCATGAGCGAGCGCCGGTACGGCTTCTGGTCGTACGACGCCCGGACCATCCAGATCCGGCACTCCAGATCGAACTGGGAGCACGCGAACGCCAGCGCAGAACCCCACTGCCCCGCGCCCGTCTCCGTGGTGAGCAGCCGCACCCCCTCGCGCGCGTTGTAGTACGCCTGCGGCACCGCCGTGTTCGGCTTGTGCGAGCCCGCCGGGGAGACGCCCTCGTACTTGTAGTAGATCCTGGCCGGCGTGCCCAGCGCCTTCTCCAGCCGGCGCGCCCGCATCAGCGGCGTGGGCCGCCACAGCCGGTAGACGTCCAGCACCTCCTGCGGGATCGGCACGAACCGCTCGCCGCTCACCTCCTGCCCGATCAGCTCCATCGGGAAGAGCGGCGCGAGATCGTCGGGGCCCACGGGCTGCCGCGTGCCGGGATGCAGCGGCGGCGGAGGCGGTGCGGGCAGGTCAGGGACGATGTTGTACCAGTTGCTGGGGATCATCGCCTCAGTGTGCGCCGCCGCGTCCGCGCGTACCAGTACCGTCGGGCACCAGCACGGCGAGGCGTGCCGGATGATCCGAACGCACCACCACGTCTGCTCTGCGCTGCGGGTCGGCCTCGCGCTCGTACCGCTCGTACGCGGGCAGCTTCCACCGCTCGTCCTCCGGGGTGCCGCGTTCGAGCGCGCCCCGCGACAGCCACAGGTGCACGCTCACCTCGAACGCCAGCCCGCGCCCCAGCAGCAGCGTCCCGTCGACCAGCGCCACCCCGCCGGGCGGCAGCTCCTCGTACGCCGCCCGGTAGGCCCGGTCGATGGAGCTGTCCCACAGCGCGGGCAGCACCCGGCCGGTCTCGCTCGCGTCCAGAACCTCCCTGCGCAGGGCCTTCACGTCCAGCCAGTCGTCGTAGAAGGCGTCGGGGTCGGTCCTGCCGTACTCCAGCCGCAGCGACGCCGGCCGCAGGAAGTCGCCGGCCGACACCCGCACCACCGGCCGTCCGCGCAGCCGCAGCGGCGCGACCAGCTCGTCGGCCAGCTCGTCGGGCCGCGCCGCCGGCGCCCCGTCGACGGCCACCCGGACGTACTCGGTGGCCGGACGGCCGGAGATCAGCTCGGCCAGCTCCTCGACGAGAGCCTCACGGGAGATCGGTCGCGCACGCATCGCCTCCACCTTACGAGCCCGCGCTTTCATGACGCCGCCGGCCACTTCACCGCAATCGAGCAAGGGCGCGGACATGAGGAAGGCCAGGCACCCCGGATGGGGCTGACCTGGCCTTTTCGCCGTGGAGAGCGGACGACGGGAATCGAACCCGCGTAGCTAGTTTGGAAGACTAGGGCTCTACCATTGAGCTACGTCCGCGCGAACCGGTCGAACTCTGGTCTAGACTTCATCCGGTCGTCAGGGCGTAAGCGTACCGGAGTCCCGGAGCGTATGCGCACTCGGCGAGACGGGGCGTGGCGCAGCTTGGCAGCGCGCTTGCTTTGGGAGCAAGAAGTCGCAGGTTCAAATCCTGTCGCCCCGACCAGCTCAAAGGCCCCTCCCGTTCCGGGCGGGGCCTCTTTGTGCTTGAGGAGCACAACAGGCCTTTGAGCAGAACGGTGGAGGAAGGTGCACCCCATCGGGTAGCTGGCGCGATTCTCCCCAGGCGCCGATGTTCCTAGCGTCGGAGGTAGCCGATCGAGGGGAGAGAGCATGACGGTCGTACAGAGACGCGGCTCCGGACGGGTCGCCAATGTCGTGCTTTGGGTGCTGCAGGTCGCCATGGCAGGGTTCTTCATCATGAGTGCGCTGGGGAAGTTCACCGGGAGCGAGCCGGCCGCGTCCACGTTCGAGGCGATCGGGTGGGGTGACTGGTTTCGTCACCTGACCGGGGTGCTGGAGGTGGCCGGGGCGGCAGGGCTCGTGGTGCCGGTGCTCGCGGGCGTCGCGGCGCCGGCACTCGTGGCGCTGACGGCGTGCGCGGCGCTGACGGAGGTGCTGCTGTTCGGCGGGCCGCCGGTGCTGCCGCTCGCCGTGCTCGTCCTGTGCGCGGTGATCGCCTGGGGTCGCAGGGACGCGACGGCGCGCCTGCGGGCGCTGGTCGCCGGGCGCTGAGGGGGCCATGGAGCTGTTCGCCGACGACCCGATGGCCGCGCCGCTGACGTACCCGGGCCGGATTCCCGAGAGGTCGGGGGTGCTGGACGGTGACGCGTACGTGCCGGGGGAGTGGCGGGCGGCCGGTGAGCTGCTGGCGGCGCGCGGGTGCGCGCCGCTGGAGGCCCGCCACCGCGTCGTCGCCGTCGGGTCCAACGCCGCGCCGGGCCAGCTCCGCAGGAAGTTCGTGAACCACGGGGTACGCCCGGTCGTCCCCATGGCGCTCGCCGACGTGCCGGGCATCGCCCCCGGCGTCTCCGCGCACGTCAGCAGGTGGGGTTACGTCCCGGCCGCACCCGTACGGACGCCGGGCGAGAGCTCAAGGCTGTTCGTGCTGTGGCTGGACGAGCGGCAGCTCGCCGCACTCGACCTGACCGAGCCCAATTACGTACGCCGCCCGCTCACCGACCCCCTCACCCTGGAGGACGGCACCCGCCTGCCGCCCCCCTTCGTGTACGAGGGCAGGCACGGCTGCCTGGCGGACGGCGCCGGCCGGCCGCGCCGCCTGACCGCCCAGCGCCCGCTGATCGCCTCGCTCCTCGACGCCTCCGCCGCCCTGCGCCACGTGTGCGGCGACACGCCGGAGGAGTTCGTGGAGAACGTCAGGGACGACGCCGTACGCGAGGCCGCCACCCGCATCCTGCAGCGCCAGGAATGGTGATAAATCCGGATAAGGTCGGTCAGCGTGACCGACACCAGAACCATCCCTCCCCTGACCGGCGACGAGCGCACCACGCTCGACAACTGGCTCGAATGGCACCGCGGCACCCTGGCCGTCAAATGCGCCGGCCTCACGGACGACCAGCTGCGCCTGCGCGCGGCGGAGCCGTCCGAGCTGTCCCTGCTCGGCCTCGTCAGGCACATGGCCCACGTCGAACGCGTCTGGTTCCGCAACGTGCTCAACGGCGAGGACCTGCCCAAGCTCTGGGACAAGGACCGCGACAACGACGCCGACTTCACCGAGGTGGACACCGCTTCGGTGAAGGAGGCGTTCGCCACCTGGCAGGAGGAGATCGAGCACGCCCGCGCCATCTCGGCCGCCAAGCCGCTCGACGCCGTCGGCGACCGCAAGGGACGCGACTGCACGCACCGCTACATCCTGGTGCACATGATCGAGGAGTACGCCCGCCACAACGGCCACGCCGACCTGCTGCGCGAGCGCATCGACGGAGTGATAGGCGACTAGCGGAGAGAGCGGCGGTTCAGGCGTCGGCGCGGAACAGCGCCCAGACGGCCTTGCCGCCGCGCGCCAGCGGGTCCCAGCCCCAGCACTGGCTGTAGGTCTCGACGATGTAGAGCCCGCGCCCGTTCTCGGAGATGAAGTCGGGCTCCTTGGGCGTCGGCACCTCGTCGCTCGGGTCGGCCACGGCCAGCAGCACGTGCGGCGTCACGCGCATCAGCAAGAGCTCGATCTCGCGCCTCCCCGCCGCGTACATCGCGTACCTGACGGCGTTCGTGACCAGCTCGGAGACCACCAGGGCGGCGTCGTCGCTCAGCTCGTGCAGCCCCCAGCCGCGCAAGGTGGAGCGGGTCACGTCCCGCGCGGTCTTGACCGAGTCGGCCTGGAAGGGGAGCGGGCAGGCGGTGGTGTACGGCTTGCCGCCCATGAGCAGGTGGTCGAAGCCCACCTCACGGGTGATCTGCAGGCAGTCGGCAGTGGCCAGAGGGTCCTCCACCATGCTGCCGATACCTCCCCGTAAAGCCTTGGTTAGTGCATGTATAGCCCAATATGCACTAAGCCATCATGGGTCACGAACGCGGCAGCTGCAAGACCCAAATGCACGTGCAGGTGCAATGTGCAGCAGCAAGCGGCATTTTCGGGTCATAAGCCATGGAATCGGACACCCGGTTGAGACCTTGTCATACCCGGCAGTGGGGTGTCACTGTGTGTGCGGACCTTGATAGGAGGCAAAGTGACGCAGAACCAGCCGGGTTCCGGGCCGACGGCGCTGCGCATCCTCCTGGGCTCCCAGCTGCGCAAGCTCAGGGAAGCGAAGAACGTCACCCGCGAGGAGGCCGGCCACATCATCCGCGGGTCGGAATCCAAGATCAGCCGGATGGAACTCGGCCGAGTGGGGTTCAAAGAACGCGACGTGGCGGACCTGCTGACCTTGTACGGGGTCATCGATCAGCAGGCCCGTGCCGCCGTACTCGATCTGGTCTCCACCGCCAACGAGCCGGGCTGGTGGCACCGGTTCAACGACGTCCTGCCCACGTGGTTCCAGGCGTACGTCGGCCTCGAGGAGGCCGCCGCCAGGATCAGGACCTACGAGGTCCAGTTCGTGCCGGGACTGCTGCAGACCAAGGAGTACGCGAGGGCTGTGGTGACCGCCGGGGCGGCGGGCATCGGGGCGGAGGAGATCGCCAGGAGGGTGGACCTGCGTCTGGAACGCCAGCGCATGTTCGACAGGCCCGACGGGCCCGTCTTCTGGGCGGTGATCGACGAGGCCGCGCTCAGGCGGCCCATCGGCGGGATCGAGGTGATGAAGGCGCAGATCGAGCACCTCATCGACCTCATGCGCCAGCCGAACATCACCATCCAGATCATGCCGTTCAGCTTCGGCGGGCACAGCGCGGAAGGAGGCGCGTTCAGCATCCTGCGCTTCCCCGACACCGACCTGCCCGACGTCGTGTACGTGGAGCAGCTGGCCAGCGCGCTCTACCTGGACAAGCGTGAGGATGTGGACCGATACACCGAGGTGATGGAGCGGTTGTGCGCCGTGAGCACCACCCCGGATGAGACGATCGAGCTGTTGAGGACGATCGCGGACGAGTTCTGACCCGCGTTTCTCACAGCGGTGGCGTCGTGGTTGGGTGTGCATCTGCCCTAGACTGGCCATCGGCGTTGGATGCCGCCGTGGCGGAGCATGCCCAACACCGCTCATGTGGGCGCGGCGCGTGAGCCGTACCGAATGGACGCGCCCGCGATCACTCGTAGCTTGATCAAGGAGACCATTCCGTGAAGACCGCTGTCGAGGAGCTCAGCCCGACCCGGGTCAAGCTCACTGTCGAGGTGCCGTTCGACGAGCTGCGCCCGAGCATGGATGCGGCGTACAAGAAGGTCGCGCAGCAGGTGCGCGTCCCCGGGTTCCGGCCTGGCAAGGTTCCGGCCCGCATCATCGAGCAGCGCTTCGGCCGGGCGGTAGTGCTGGAGGAGACCCTCAACGACGCGGTGCCCAAGCTGTACGGCCAGGCCGTCGACGAGGTCGACGTGTTCCCGGTCAGCCAGCCGGACATCGAAGTGACGAAGATCGACGACGGTGAGCAGATCGAGTTCACCGCCGAGGTCGACATCCGGCCCAACTTCGACGTCCCCGACTACCAGGGCATCGAGGTCACGGTCGACTCCGCCGAGGTCTCCGACGAAGACGTCGACACCCAGCTCGACGCGCTGCGCCAGCGGTTCGCCACGCTCACCGGCGTCGAGCGGGCCGCCGCCACCGGCGACTTCGTCGTGATGGACCTGCGCGCCGAGATCGACGGCCAGAACATCGAGGAGCAGCAGGCCAACGAGGTCTCCTACGAGGTCGGCGCCGGCTCCGTGCTGCAGGGCCTCGACACCGCGCTCGAGGGCATGTCCGCGGGCGAGGAGAAGAGCTTCAAGACCGAGCTGGTCGGCGGCGAGAACGCCGGCGACGAAGCCGACGTGATCATCAACGTCAAGTCGGTCAAGGAGAAGGTGCTGCCCGAGCTCGACGACGAGTTCGCCCAGCTCGCCAGCGAGTTCGACACGCTCGACGAGCTCAAGGCCAGCATCCGCGAGCAGGCCCGCCGCAACAAGCTGATCGACCAGGTCGTCCAGGCCCGCGAGAAGTCCCTCGACGCGCTGCTCGACAAGATCGACATCCCGCTGCCCGAGAGCGCGCTCAAGGCCGAGGTCGACGCCCGCAAGCACAACCTCGACCACCAGATCGCCGAGAGCGGCCTCAGCCGCGACGCCTTCTTCCGCCTCTACCAGACGACGGAGGAGGAGCGCTTCGAGGAGTTCGAGAAGAACTCCGCGCGCGCCATCAAGGTCGGCTTCGTGCTCGACAAGATCGTCAAGGCCGAGGAGCTGGGCGTCTCCGAGCAGGAGCTGACCAACTTCGTCGTGCGCCGCGCCATGGAGATGGGCGTGCAGCCCAACGAGCTGGCCCAGCACCTCGCCGACAACGACCAGCTGACGCTGGCCATGGTCGAGATCGTGCGCGACAAGGCCAAGTCGGTCCTGGGCGACGCCGCCAAGGTCGTCGACACCGACGGCAACGAGGTCGACCTCAAGGCGATCTACACCGAGATCAACGGTGAGCAGGTCGTCGAGGAGGGCGAGGACGAGTCCGCCGAGGACGCCAAGCCCGAGGCCTGACGCCTCACCCGCTTCCCGCGAAAGCCCCCGGAACCTCCCGGGGGCTTTCGCGTGCCCGCCCTCCACCGGCGCTGAGGCAGCCCAGCACGCGCCGCGGGCGCGGACGGCGTACGAGGGCCGACTCGGGTGTGCGACCGCCTCAGGGCCGTCTCAGGGGCCGTCTCGGCGCTCCCGCGGAACCGCGCGTAAGGACACGAAAGCCGCCGGGAACAACGGCAAACGCGACGCCCGAACATGCGCCGTCAGCGAACAGCACCAGGGACCGGGCATGAGCTGTAGGCAGCGCGCGTTAAGGTCACAAGCAAAGCCAATCGATTACGACGCATCGGAAGGTGACGCTGTGACCAGCCCGCCGACCTTCTATCAGCCTGAGTCTCGAGGCCGTGAGAACGGCTCCGCCTTCCGGCTTGAGGACCAGCTCTACCAGCGCCTGCTCCGCGAGCGCATCATCGTGCTCGGGCAGGAGGTCAACGACGAGATCGCCAACCGCATCTGCGCCGAGCTGCTGCTGCTCGCGGCCGACGACCCCGAGCGCGACATCACGCTCTACATCAACTCGCCGGGTGGCTCGGTGAGTGCCGGCATGGCCATTTACGACATGATGGAATACGTGCCCAATGACGTTTCCACTGTGGTGATGGGCATGGCGGCATCGATGGGGCAGTTCCTGCTCACGGCCGGGGCGCGGGGCAAGCGCTACGCTCTGCCGCACGCCCGGGTGATGATGCACCAGCCGTCCGGCGGCATCGGTGGCACCGCCGCCGACATCGCCATCCAGGCCGAGCAGATGCTCTATGTGAAGAAGACGCTGGCCGAGCGCATCGCGTTCCACACCGGGCAGCCGCTGGAGCAGATCGAGTCCGACTCCGACCGTGACCGCTGGTTCACGGCCGAGGAGGCCAAGGACTACGGCTTCATCGACCACGTGGTGCGCAGCGCGCGTCAGGTGCCCTCCGCGGGCCCGGTCTCCTAGGGGGAGCTGACATGAACATCCAGAGCCGTTACGTTCTCCCCTCCTTCGTCGAGCGCACGTCATACGGCGTGAAGGAGATGAACCCGTACAACAAGCTCTTCGAGGACCGCATCATCTTCCTCGGAGTGCAGATCGACGACGCGTCGGCCAACGACGTGATGGCCCAGCTGCTGACGCTGGAGTCGCTCGACCCCGACCGTGACATCAGCATCTACATCAACTCGCCCGGTGGCTCCTTCACCGCCATGACGGCGATCTACGACACGATGCAGTTCGTCCGGCCGGAGATCCAGACCGTCTGCCTCGGCCAGGCCGCGTCCGCCGCGGCCGTGCTGCTGGCCGGCGGCACCCCGGGCAAGCGGTTCGCGCTGCCCAACGCCCGGGTGCTGATCCACCAGCCGTCCACCGAGGGCGGCGGCCAGGGAAGCGACATCGAGATCCAGGCCCGCGAGATCCTCCGCATGCGCACGCTGCTGGAGGACATCGTGGCCCGGCACACGGGCAAGCCCTCCGCCGACGTCCGCAAGGACATCGAACGCGACAAAATTCTCAACGCGGACGAGGCAAAGGCGTATGGTCTGATCGACGACATCATCCCGTCCAGGAAGAAGCGAGCTCAGGCCGTGGCTTCCTAGACGAGACGTGACGCACCGGGGCGCTGCCCAATAGGGCACGTTCCGGTGCGACTCGCCGCTAGGGGGCTCACTGAGGGCCCAGAAGACGGTAACGTCGAAACCTGAGCGGTTCGGCCTAGTCCGGAGAATGTCCGGAGACACTGCTCTCGTGAGCAGGGCGGTCCCACGCAAAGGAGTATCTGGGGTGGCACGCATCGGCGACGGGGGAGACCTGCTGAAGTGCTCTTTCTGCGGAAAGAGTCAGAAGCAAGTCAAAAAGCTCATTGCCGGTCCAGGCGTCTACATCTGCGATGAGTGCATCGATCTCTGCAACGAGATCATCGAGGAGGAGCTGTCCGAGTCCTCCGAGCTCAAGTGGGACAACCTGCCCAAGCCGAGGGAGATCTACGAGTTCCTCGACGCCTACGTCATCGGTCAGGACAAGGCGAAGAAGGCTCTCTCGGTGGCGGTGTACAACCACTACAAGCGGGTGCAGTCGGGCGACCGGGGCAGAGACGACGGCCTCGAGCTGGCCAAGAGCAACATCCTGCTGCTCGGGCCCACGGGTTCGGGCAAGACGCTGCTGGCGCAGACCCTGGCGAAGATGCTCAACGTACCCTTCGCCATCGCCGACGCCACCGCGCTCACGGAGGCCGGCTACGTCGGCGAGGATGTCGAGAACATCCTGCTCAAGCTCATCCAGGCCGCCGACTACGACGTCAAGAAGGCCGAGACCGGCATCATCTACATCGACGAGGTCGACAAGATCGCCCGTAAGAGCGAAAACCCGTCGATCACGCGCGACGTGTCCGGTGAGGGCGTGCAGCAGGCGCTGCTGAAGATACTGGAGGGCACCACCGCCTCGGTGCCTCCGCAGGGCGGCCGCAAGCACCCGCACCAGGAGTTCATCCAGATCGACACCACCAACGTGCTGTTCATCTGCGGTGGGGCGTTCGCCGGTCTGGAAAAGATCATCGAGTCGCGCATCGGCAAGAAGGGCATCGGCTTCAACGCCATCATCCGCTCGAAGGAAGAGGTCGACACGGCCGACATCTTCGGCGACGTGATGCCGGAAGACCTGCTCAAGTTCGGCATGATCCCCGAGTTCGTCGGCCGGCTCCCGGTCATCACCTCGGTGCACAACCTCGACCGCGAGGCGCTCATCCAGATCCTCACCGAGCCCCGCAACGCGCTCGTCAAGCAATACCGCAAGCTTCTCGAGCTCGACGGCGTCGAGCTCGAGTTCACCGACGGCGCCCTCGAGGCCATCGCCGACCAGGCGATCCTGCGCGGCACCGGCGCCCGCGGCCTGCGCGCCATCCTGGAGGAGGTGCTCCAGTCCGTCATGTACGAAGTGCCCTCCAGGCAGGACGTCGCCCGCGTCGTCATCACCCGCGAGTCGGTCATCGAGCACGCGATCCCGACCCTCGTCCCGCGCGACCAGCTCGCCGCCAAGCAGCAGCGCACACCACGCGAGAAGTCGGCCTGAGCGCCACCAGTCAGATCGGCAACGCCCCGTGGTCACCGGCCATGGGGCGTTCCGCTTTCCCGTCTCCCTAGAATTGGTCACTGTGACAACGCCAGAGCTGCCTACTCAATACACCCCGGCCGACGTCGAGACCCGCAGCTACGAGCGCTGGGTATCCGAAGGCTACTTCCGCGCCGACCCGGGCAGCTCGCGCGAGCCGTACAGCATCGTCCTCCCGCCGCCCAACGTGACGGGCGTGCTGCACATCGGGCACGCCCTCGACCACTCCATCCAGGACGCGCTGACGCGCCGCGCCCGCATGCAGGGGCGCGAGACGCTCTGGCTGCCCGGCATGGACCACGCCGGCATCGCCACCCAGAACGTCGTCGAACGCGAGCTGGCCAAAGAGGGCAAGTCGCGGCACGACCTCGGGCGCGAGGCGTTCGTCGAGCGCGTCTGGGAGTGGAAGGAGGAGTCCGGCGGCCGGATCCTCGGCCAGATGCGCAAGCTCGGCGACGGCGTCGACTGGTCGCGCGAGCGGTTCACGATGGACACGGGGCTGTCGCGGGCCGTACAAACGATCTTCAAGAAGCTCTTCGACGACGGGCTCATCTACCGCGCCGAGCGCATCATCAACTGGTGCCCGCGCTGCCTGACCGCGCTGTCCGACATCGAGGTCGAGCACAGCGAGGACGAAGGCGAGCTCGTCTCCATCCGCTACTCCGACGAGATCGTGGTGGCCACCACCCGCGCCGAGACCATGCTCGGCGACACCGCCGTGGCCGTCCATCCGTCCGACGAGCGTTACGCCCACCTGATCGGCACCATGGTCGAGGTGCCGCTGACTGGGCGCATGATCCCGGTGGTCGCCGACGAACACGTCGATCCGTCGTTCGGCACCGGCGCCGTCAAGGTGACCCCCGCCCACGACCCCAACGACTTCGAGATCGGCCGCCGGCACGACCTGCCGTCGATCACCGTCATGGACGAGCGCGGCGTGATCACGGCGCACGGGCCGTTCGAGGGGCTCGACCGCTTCGAGGCGCGTCCGGCCGTGGTGGCCGCGCTGCGCGCCGAGGGCCGCGTCGTCGCCGAGAAGCGCCCCTACGTCCACTCCGTCGGCCACTGCTCACGCTGCAAGACGGTGGTCGAGCCGAGGCTGTCGCTGCAGTGGTTCGTCAACGTCGCGCCGCTGGCCAAGGCCGCGGGCGACGCCGTACGCGACGGGCGCACCCGCATCCACCCGCCGGAGATGGCCAAGCGCTACTTCGACTGGGTCGACGACATGCACGACTGGTGCATCTCCCGCCAGCTGTGGTGGGGCCATCGCATCCCGGTCTGGTACGGCCCCGGCGGCGAGGTCGTCTGCGTCGGCCCCGACGAGGAGCCGCCCGCCGGTTACGTCCAGGACTCCGACGTCCTCGACACCTGGTTCTCCTCCGGCCTGTGGCCGTTCTCCACGATGGGCTGGCCCGACCACACGCCCGAGCTCGAGCGCTTCTACCCGACCTCGGTGCTGGTGACGGGCTACGACATCCTGTTCTTCTGGGTCGCCAGGATGATGATGTTCGGCCTGTACGCCATGGACGGCGAGCCGCCGTTCCGTGTCGTCGCGCTGCACGGCATGGTCCGCGACCAATACGGCAAGAAGATGTCGAAGTCGTTCGGCAACGTGGTCGACCCGCTCGACTGGGTCGATCGCTTCGGTGCCGACGCCACCCGCTTCACGCTGCTGCGCGGCGCCAACCCCGGCGCCGACGTCGCGGTGAGCGAGGAGTGGGCGGCCGGCTCGCGCAACTTCTGCAACAAGATCTGGAACGCCACCCGCTTCGCCCTGATGAACGGCGCGGCAGTGGGGTCGCTGGAGGGCGCAGAGCTGACGGCGGCCGACCGGTGGATCCTGTCGCGGCTGCAGACGGTGGTCACGCAGGCCGACGCGGCGTTCGAGGAGTTCGAGTTCGCCAAGGCGTCCGACCTGCTCTACCACTTCGCCTGGGACGAGGTGTGCGACTGGTACCTCGAGCTGGCCAAGATCCAGCTCGGTGAGGGCCTGGAGCACACCCGGCTGGTGCTCGGTCACGTGCTCGACGCGCTGCTGCGGTTGCTGCATCCGCTGGTGCCGTTCGTGACCGAGGAGTTGTGGCGGGCCGTCACCGGGGGCGAGTCGATCGTGGTGGCCCCGTGGCCCACGGCCGACCCGCGCTACACCGACCCCGCCGCCGAGGCGGAGATCGAGGCGCTGCAGGAGCTGGTGACGGAGGTCCGCCGGTTCCGCTCCGATCAGGGGCTCAAGCCGGGTCAGAAGGTGGCTGCGCGGCTGGGGCTGGCCGGCACGTCTCTGGCGGGCCAGGAGAGCGCCGTACGCTCGCTGCTGCGCCTCACGGAGCCCGGCGAGTCGTTCAGCACCACCGCGCGCCTGACGGTGAGCGGCGTGAGCGTTGAGCTCGACACCGCCGGCGCCATCGACGTCGCGGCCGAGCGCAAGCGGCTGGAGAAGGACCTCGCGGCCGCCCGTAAGGAGGCCGCTCAGGTCGCGGCCAAGCTGGGCAACGAGCAGTTCATGGCCAAGGCGCCAGAAAACGTGGTGGCCAAGGTCAGGAGCCGCGCCGAGCAGGCGTCGGCGGACATCGACCGCCTCGAGGCGCAGCTCGCCGCTCTCGGTGTTTAGACGGTACGCACGCAGGGAAGGTTCATTCGTTACCGGAGAGTGGACCTTCCACGCCTCAGAGGCTGCTAGAGTTTTCAACCGCAGGGCCGATCGGTCCTGACATCCCAGTGAACGAACCTCAACCCTCGGGTTGCGTCCGCCACGCGGTTGGACAAGAGCCGAAAGTTGGAGTAAGTTAGCAGGGTTGCCTCGGAAGGGGCGAAGTCCGGAAGATCCCGGATCGGGCGGTTTGACAAGATTCGTCCGGATCTGGTAATCTGAAGGAAACGAAATGTGCGCCTCGCGCACTGGGGTCCCCAAAGATTCTGGTGCGGATGTACGCGTCCGTTTCTTGAGAACTCAACAGTGTGTTAAAAGCCAGTGCATGATGCACAACCCCGTCATATTTTTGACGGATTCCTTTGGTTGACATTCATGTGGACATGAGTGTTGGCCAGGACTTCTTTTCAAGCATTTTTTGGAGAGTTTGATCCTGGCTCAGGACGAACGCTGGCGGCGTGCTTAACACATGCAAGT
>NZ_JBHMCF010000027.1:0-5685 GCF_042428605.1 Nonomuraea salmonea | reverse complement strand
TACAGATTCACTCAACCACACTGCGGCATCACGGGCATGAACTCTCGAATCGCCCTCTCAGGCCCATCGACGATTCGAAAGACGCGGTCGACGTCTGCTACAAGCCCAAAAGCCAAGCCTGTAAGCAGTACCGCAAGCGGCAAGCCGAAGTCGACGCCAAGATCGCTCAGGCTGAGGTCGACCGACAGCTGAAGGCCCTGATGAATGCCGTTCTCGCCATCGGGAAGATCATTGCAGACGAGCTCGGCATCACCGACGGGATCAAGTGTTTCACCAGCGGGGACGTTGCCGCCTGCGGTAGCACCGCCATCAACGTGCTCAGCTCTTTGGCAGGCGGCATGGTCGGAAAGCTTGCCGTCAAGTACGGCCTCCCATGGAAGTGGAAAAGGCGTACGAAGTTGGCAAGAAGGTGGTGCAAAAGGCGAGCGACGCAATCAACGCATTCAAGAACTGGCTGAAGGCAAGGGATCGTCTCAAGGCGGCCTCGAATCGCTTGCAGGCGGCGATCCGCGAATGCAACAGCTTCGCCCCCGGTACAAAGGTGGTGCTTGCCGACGGCACCTCCAAACCCATCGAACAGATACGTACCGGCGCTCAGACGGGCGGCGCCACCTGGCACGGCTACGTGGTCACGTGGCAGCTTCTGGACCAGAAGTCGAAGAACATCTTCATCCGGGCTGGGATCTTCAACAGGAAGGGGAAGGCTCTCTAGTACTCCAGCCGCAGATCGGATCTTGATGGGCTGTGGTTGGGGCGCGGTGGTACGTACGTGGGTACGTGGCCATGTCAACGTCGAGCGGCCACCGCTGTGATCATTCAGGTGTGATGGAACTGAAGATCATGCGGTGGCCGCGTTGGCCAGGGTAGAACATCTCAGCGCCGCTCGTCTGCAAGCAGGTCTGGATGACGCGTTCGCGCTGGTAGCCGGTCGCTTCAGACGCCCCGAAGTCCGGCAACGTGCGCGTGCGTGCCTCGGCGGGCTACTGTCCGGGCTGGAGCGCAAGAACGGCTGGTCGCTGGCCGAGTACGCCGGCGAAGCCACTCCGGATGGCATGCAGCGGCTGTTCAACGCCGCCAAGTGGGACGTCGACGGCGTGCGCGATGACATCCGCACCTACCTGATGACGCATCTGGGCGAGAGCGATGCCGTGCTGGTCGGCGATGACACCGGCTTCGTCAAGCAGGGCGTCCGCTCGGCCGGGGTGCAACGGCAATACACCGGCACCCTCGGCAAGGTCGCCAACTGTCAGATCGGGGTGTTCCTCGGCTACGCCTCCAGCCGGGGACGGGCCGTGCTGGACCGGGAGCTCTACCTGCCCCGGGAGTCCTGGATCGCCCAGCCGGAGCGCTGCGCGGCCGCCCAGGTTCCCGAGCAGGTCGGCTTCGCCACCAAGCCTCAACTCCTGCAAGCCATGATCGAACGGGCCATCGCCGCCGGCGTGCCGTTCGGCTGGGTGACCGCCGATGAGGCCTACGGCGACAACGGTCCCCTGCGCCGCCACCTGGAAAGTCACCAGATCTCCTACGTGCTCGCGGTCTCCCGGGCCCATCAGATCACCACCGCCGCCGGCAAGGTTCGCGCCGACGTCATGGCCGCCAAGGTTCCCCGGTCCGGATGGCAGCGCCTGTCCTGCGGCCCGGGGGCCAAGGGCGACCGGCGCTACGACTGGGCGCTGATCGCCACCGACAGTCCCGCGCACCGCCTGCTTATCCGCCGCTCCCTCAGCAACCCCCGCGATCTGGCCTTCTACCTGTGCCACACCCCTCGGCCGGTGCCGTTGCAGCGCCTGGTCGAGGTGGCCGGAGCCCGCTGGACGATCGAGGAATGCTTCCAGACCGGCAAGAACGAGGCCGCCTTCGACCACTACCAGGTGCGGCTCTATCCCGCCTGGTACCGCTACATCACCCTCGCCATGCTCGCCCTGGCCTTCCTCGCCGTCACCCGCGCGGTCCTCGACCCCGAACCTGCCCCACCAGCCAGCACCAGCGGGCTCATCGCGATCTCCGCCAACGAGATCCGCCGCCTCTTCGCCCTGCTCACCCGGCCACCTACCAGCCGGTCCCGCATCCTGCACTGGTCCCGCTGGCGACGACGCCACCAAACCCGCGCCCGACATAGCCACTACCAGCGACAACAGCTCAAAGATCGATAAGTGCGGCTGGAGTACTAGCCTTCATCGAGACGCATGAATTGGGAGACCGGGGAAGGCCTGATTGGGTGCGACGATCCCGAAGAGGTCGACGCGGCGTTCGATCGAGGCGAACCACATGTGGGCGCGGCGCTGATCGGCTTGGCGCTGAACTGCCCCGATGTCGATGTGGTCGCGCCACGAGCGATCCGTGCGATCTCTTCGGGCCGGCACGAGCTGCGAGGCCAAGGACTGACTGCCCTGTCCCACATGGTCAGGCTGACCAACCAGACAGACAGAGCCTCTGTCGCGCTGCTCAGACCGCTACTCCGGGATCCCGAGATGCGTGAGGTGGCCGAGAACTACGCGGCGGACCTCTGGACTTATGTCCCTCACAGAGACCTGCCCGCCTGGCTCCACCGCTGGTCTTACATGTACCTACTCAGGCACAAAATCGCCATCTGGTGGTGGAGCATCACCCGGCGCGGCTGAAGCGTTGCCCTCGGCAGACAGAAAGTCTCAAGGTCGGCTGGCACGCCGGGTCGGCTGACACACTGGTCGCTGCGTTCATCTCTGTTCGGGAAGGGCCTCGTGTTCGGACTTGCCCTCAGGGGCGGCCGAGCGTGGAACATCCCGGAGCAGATGAGGCCCGCTGGGCGTTCGATCGTGGGTGCTGTTCGGGCTGCGCTGCCGCAGGCGCCACGGCTGGCACCTCGACCCCGAAGCCGCGCGCCTGTTCCCCGGATAACATGCCGGACATTGGGGAGATCCTTCGGGCCATCACCGAGCCCGCAGATCACGTCGTCGTCAACAGCCTGGGTACCGGTCTCCAGCACCATGAGCGGCCGCGTCTTGGACGGGCGAGCGTGCGCCACAAGCCGGAGCTCACGCACGCATTTGGCGCGATCAACGGCTGTAATTATCCGAAGCCCGGGTGGTCGGAGCGGGTGGTCGGACGCGGGGATAGCCCAGAATCACGGTTCGACCTGGGCAAACGCGCTCAAGATCACCCGTGCATGTCTCCTGAGGCTTTTCCAACCTGATCGCGCTGGTCAGCAGGGACGACGCCGGGACCGGTCGACATGAGAAGAGGCTCCCGGTAAGACAGCAGTCGACCAAGATCCGATTCCTCTACCGGAGAGCCTCGTTGCTGTCTTATCGTGCCGCGATTCCGCTGTCCAATCGCACCTTGATCCGTCTGGCCGAGCTGATCCGTGCCCGGCGTGCCAAGCGGCGCTGCCGGTGGCGGCGCCTGGGCCCATCCCGGCAAGCCCTGCTCGTACTCGCCCACCTGCGCAACGGCGACACCTACGCCCGCCTGGCCGCGGGCTTCGCCATCGGCACCAGCACCGCCTGGCGCTACGTCCGCGAGGCGGCCGACCTTCTCGCCGTGCTCGCCGACGACGTCCACGCCGCCGTCTTACGCGCCGGCCGGCTGGCCTACACCATCCTGGACGGCACCCTGATCCCGATCGACCGACTGACCGACGAACGGCCCTACTACTCCGGCTGTGAGAATCATGTTGTGCTGCTCCGGGCCATGGCCTGACTCGTACTCTGGCTGGCTGGCCTTAGGTGCCTGGTGTTTGATCTGTCGGCCATGGCCCAGAGCGGCGCCTGCTGCCGGGCTGAACTGCGGTCGTGTCGAGCATTGGCGTGCTGCTGGGACATCGGGCCTTTCCGGTCTCCTCCGCCGGCTATCGACAGCTGCTGGCCTGGGCCCGCGGCTATGGGCAGGTAAACCGAGCCGGCGTGGAAGGGACCGGATCGTATGGCGCGGCGTTGACCCGCTACTTGCGGCAGGAGGCCATCACCGTCATCGAGGTGAACCGGCCGGACCGAGCGATGCGCCGCAGCCGCGGCAAGAGCGACGCCGTGGACGCCGAAGCCGCCGCTGTCGCAGTGCTGTCCGGGCGTGCCACCGCCATCCCCAAGGCCGCAGACGGCCAGGTCGAGCAGATGCGGATCTACAAGGTCGCCAAGGAGTCGGCGGTCAAGTCCCGCACACAAGCGATCAACCAGATGAAGATGCTCCTCGTCAACGCCGAACCTGCGCTGCGGGAGTCGCTGACAGGCTTGGGCACTGCGACCTTGGTCGGCCCGATGCGCCGCGTTGCGGTCCGACGACCACTCCGGAGTGGAAGCCGCCTGCAGGTATGCCCTTCGTCTGCTTGCCATGCGCATCCAGCAGCTCACCCATGAGATCAAGGACCTCGACGGGCGCATCGCCGCTGCCGTCAAGACGACCGCGCCAGGGCTTCTCCAGCAGTTCGGCGTGGGCCCGGACTCCGCTGCCACTCTGCTCATCGCGGCTGGAGACAACTCCGAACGGCTCGCCAGCGAGGCATCGTTCGCCGCCCTGTGCGGTGTCAGCCCTGTCGAAGCTTCGTCAGGCAAGAGTCAACGCCATCGGTTGAACCGTGGCGGCAATCGCCGGGCGAATGCCGCCCTGTTCCGGGTTGTTATCACCTGTATGCGACGCCATGAGCCCACTCGCGATTACATCGCCCGTCGCACGCAGGACGGGCTCTCTAGGCGAGAGATCATCCGTTGTCTGAAGCGCTACCTGTCGAGGAGCCTCTTCAAAATCATCAAAGCTGCTCTCACACCCCCTGCTTCGACGAAAGGGGGTTGACGAACATAGGGGCATCAAACACCGACGCCACGGCGTCAACGTGCAGGTCCTGGCCGATCCAGCAGGCCGGCTGGTCTGGGCCTCGCCGGCGTTGCCCGGTGCCACGCACGACCTGACCGCGGCACGCGCCACCGGCCTGATCGACGCGCTGACCATGGCCGGGGTGAAGACCTTCGCCGACAAGGGGTATCAAGGCGCGGGCGGCAGCATCCGCACGCCATTCAAAGGCCACCGGCTGCGGCCGCCACTGTCACGCCACCAGCGCTCGGTCAACCGCGCACACGCCCGCATCCGCGCCTGCGGGGAACGCGCCGTCGCCACCTTGAAGACCTGGAAGGTCCTGTCCCGGCTGCGTTGCTGCCCGAACCGCGCCACCACGATCGTGCAGGCCATCCTCGTCCTGCAGCTCATGGAAGAAGGCCGCTACTCAGGATGAAAAGGGCTCCCTGATCATGGTCTTACGGCTGCATGTGAGCACCGTCCGCTGCCTATCGAGAGCGCAAAACAAACGACCTGCGGCTATGAAGCCGCAGGTCAGGGGCCTGAAATGCCGATCTAAGTGAGTGCCCCCGGCGGTCACGTCCACGGACGTGGTGTATGAATCGATCTTCGCGTGATCCTGTTTTTGCAGGTTAAGCGGTAAGTGTCTGCGGGAGTGGGTTCTGGGCCGGTGTGTCGCCGGTGATCAGCCGGACGCGGGCTTTGGCGAGGATGTCCAGGCCCATGTAGCGGCGGGCTTCGGTCCATTCGTCGGTCTGCTCGGCCAGTACCGCTCCGACCAGCCGGATGATCGCGGCGCGGTCGGGGAAGATGCCGACCACGTCGGTGCGGCGGCGGATCTCCTTGTTCAGCCGCTCCTGCGGGTTGATGCCCCTATGGATGTCAAGTCTCGGACCTGGGCGCGCTGGAGTTGATGATGAG
>NZ_JBHMCF010000026.1:0-9637 GCF_042428605.1 Nonomuraea salmonea | reverse complement strand
CGATCAAGGTGTCAAGCATCAAGCGAGGCCAGAGTGTCAACCATCAAGCGAGACAGGACATCGGCCACGCCGATCACACTGCCGAATTGTTCCTGTAGGGATCAAGGCGGCGGCGCGGCGCGCCGCCGTACCCCCGGCCCTCCGCCCGCCCGCCGTCCGGGCGTGCGGCCTGGGGGCCGGTCCCGGACGGCGGGCGGGACACCGGGCCGGCCACCGCACGCCGGCCCCGCCGTACCAACCGAACCCACCGGCCGGGGTTGCCCCGCCGCCACACAGATGCAGCCCTACGATCGCCACTGCATGGCTGGACACCGTACGTGCTTGGGGGCGATCGACGATCCAGGGTTCGTTCCTCACCCTGGCTCACTGTGCAAGGTGGCTAATCGTCGAGCTTAACTACCTGAACGGGCGGATCTCCCTCGGTCACGACGGTGGTCGCGGGTCGCCGGTGCGCGGTCGGCGCAAGTGTCCTGCTGGTTGTAACGCGTGTTCAGGGTGTCGGTCGCGGACTGGTAGGCCAAGACGCAACGCTGCACCACTTTGGCCATGGCTTGATCGGCCAGGGCCGCGGCCGGGCCTTGGAAGTAGATTGACGGCCTGGTTCTGCATGACCCGCCGTAGGTGACAGAGATTGCTGGTGCTTCAATCACACAGAACAGCTCGCCAGCGGACTAGAACCTGAAAGCCACGGGATGTCCTTGTAGTGCATGCGCATCCCGTCCGCGTTTTCTTGGGGAAGGGGAGAATGTGCGGAGGTTATCGGCACTAGCTTACAGCCTGGCTGCGCTGCTTTTCGTGACGTCGGTGATCGCTCTGTGGGTCTCTGAACGCAACGATCTCAGAGCGGCGGCGGTGATGCTGACCATTGCCTTGGCCTCCCTCGGCGTGGGAGCGATGAGCGTGCGACGAGACGACCAGCGGTGGATCTCCGCCTTCCTGGGGACATCCGCGATCTCGATGCTCGTGCTGGGGTGGGGTGTGGGGGCTGTGGCCGCGTTATGGGCATGGCCCCTGGTGCTTCTGGCCGGACTGCCGGTGATAGCTGTCTTCGGGCTCGGACTCGCAGGGCTGAAGAGCGGCCGCTGGTGGGGGATATTACTCTGTTGCATCCCTCTAACGGGCGTCGCGTACCTATCGCATGTTCGACCGAACGAAGGCGTATTCTGGGGCGCACTCGAAGTGTGGAGCCTGATCATGGCGCTCGCACTGGCGCTCTCCTTCGCGTGGGAACAGAGACACGAGTCGAAAAAGTGAGGACGTGACGTCGCGTAGCGGCGCTTGATCCTCTTCTCATCCGCCACCCTCGCCGCTATGACCTTGATGATCGAGATCGCCTGGACAGCTGGTCAGGACGCGCGGCGGTTCTGGTCCTACTTCCTTCTTCCTGCTGCACTGATCGCCGGGATACGGCTGATCGTCACTACCGTCATAACTTCGTTGGACGCCCGCAGATGACCCGCCTCAGAGTTGCAGTTCAGGTTGCAATACGAAGCCGTCCAAGGACGTTCACTATGGACCGCCCACGCCCTCTGGCCTGCATTGAATTGCCTGGGACCATGCTCGGCCGAGCCTTTAATCCGCATGTTGGAGATCCGCTGACTTCCAAGCACCTTCGCCGCGCCAGTGCCCCGCCGCGGCGCCAAACGGCTCACCAAGCAGGTACGAGGGCGGGCTCGCCAGCGGATCACCACGAGTATCGGCGGCTCACGCGAGCACTGGCAAGTGCGTGCCCGTTGCGTGCCCGTTCGGAGAGCGATCAGCGGGGAGTCACGGTGACTCACGGCCACTCGACCGGCGGACGCCCAGGTCAGCGTTTTCCCTGGTCGGAGGGCATAATCCTGAAAGAGTTCCCAAGCTGACAGCGCGGGTTCGATTCCCGTCACCCGCTCCACTTCGTACTGTGACAGGCCCACCTCTCGTGTGTGCGTGAAGGATGTCGCCCCTCCTCTGTAGTCTCTAGAGGACAAGGAAGGGAGCGGGTATGACCGCACAACCGCAGGACTTCATCTCCGTCGGCGCGCCTCTGCCTGAGAAGAACCTGCGGGCCATCCGTGCCGCGCTGGTCATCTCAGAAGATCGCGAGGCTTTCGACGCCGGACTCAAGGCCGTGCTCGACGAGGTCAGGGTGAGCCTGGATCTTGGAGCGCTGAACGCTTTCGTGCACCGCTGGTGGATCTCCGCGTGTGACACCGCAAAAGATCCCGAGGGGCGCCGTCAGATGCACGTCCGAGCCCAACAGGCTCTGGCCGGCGAACCTGTTCCTCATGGGAGGCCGTGGCGGGAGATCCTTGCTGCTCGCGGGGTCGATGTCTAGGTGTTCAAGCTCGTCATCGATCCCGTAGCCGAGGAACAGATCGCTGCGCTACCCGATCACGCACTGCATCCGCTCGCGGATCTGTTCGCACTACTGGAGACCGCTCCGTGGGGTGGAGACCCGTACAACTCTGCAAATCCCCGGGCGAACATGCTTACGCACCCGTTCG
This sequence comes from Nonomuraea salmonea, assembly GCF_042428605.1. Classification (NCBI taxonomy): domain Bacteria; kingdom Bacillati; phylum Actinomycetota; class Actinomycetes; order Streptosporangiales; family Streptosporangiaceae; genus Nonomuraea; species Nonomuraea salmonea. The sequence goes on along the minus strand of NZ_JBHMCF010000026.1, from coordinate 7,154 downwards.
GAGAGCGCGGCCTTGCCACGTACGTGGTCCTGGACCGGCAGCGCGAGGTCTACCTTGTCCGCATTGAATGGCCGTAAGCCCGTGCCCGCTGCGTGCCCGTTCTCGTAGCGACCAGCAGGGAGTCACGGGAACTCACGGTGACTCGACCGGCACATGCCCAGGTCAGCGTTTCCCCTGCTCAGGGTCCATGATCTTGAAGAGTTCCCAAGCTGACAGCGCGGGTTCGATTTTCGTCACCCGCTCTCAGTCTGAAGGCCCAGGTGGGGACGTGGATCCCGACCCGGGCCTTACTTGTTTCCTGCCTTGTTTGATCTTTGCGGGCCATTAACGGGCCATTAGCTCTTGATCACCCCTGCCGGGACCAGCGCGCCCGTCGTGCCCTCGTCGTCGTCATCGTCGCGTGCTTCGAGTTGCCGGTCGATGGCGTGGGTGATCGCCTCGTCGGCTCCTCTGACCGCGTGCTGGTAGATCATGGCCGCCCGTACGTTGTCGTGCCCCATGCGGGCCCTGAGGTCCTTCTGCCCCGCCCCGGGCTGCGCGATCGGCTCGACACCACGTCGGCCCAGTGCCTCGAACTCCACGTCTACGACGAGACGATCCGATACAACCTGATCATCGTGGACCGGGCGTTGTGCGTGATCCAGCCGTACCTGCCGCAGGCACGCGGAGTCGATTCACCTCCCTTTGTGATCACGGACAGCACCGCCGCAGAGGGGTTGTTCCCCATCTTCGACCAGGTGTTCAGGGATGTGTGGGAGCGGAGCAAACCCGTATGACCATCGACACCCGAACTCTTCTCCCCATCGCTGAACGAGCCGTGTCGATCGCCAGCGAGATCATCCGCATCAAGGCTCCCGGCGTCATCACGGCCAAGGGTGACCGGGACATGGCCACGGAGGTGGATTACGCCGTCGAGCATGCCGTACGGGAATTCCTGGCCCGTGAAACCCCTGAGATCGGCTTTCTGGGTGAAGAGGAAGGCGGCAGTCGCCTGGGTGATGGCCTGATGTGGGCGCTGGACCCCGTGGACGGGACGGCCAACTTCCTGCACGGCATCCCGCTCTGCGGCGTCTCCCTGGGCCTCGTCGATAAGGACGCCCCCACGCTTGGTGTGATCGACCTGCCGTTCCTCGACCTTCGCTACGCGGCGGCTGAGGAGGCCGGCGCTGCCGTCAACGGGTCTGCGATCCGGGTGGGCGATGCCCGCGACTTGCGGAGTGCGATTGTGGCGATCGGTGACTATGCAGTGGGGGAGAACGCCGAGGAGCGTAACCGGCCGAGGTTCGCCCTGACCGAAGAGCTCGCCGCGCGCGTTCAGCGCATTCGGATGTTCGGCTCCGCCGCGGTCGATCTCGCGTGGGTGGCTCACGGCAGGATCGATGCCGCCATAATGCTCAGCAACAACCCGTGGGATACCGCAGCAGGCGTCATCATCGCCCGAGAAGCTGGCGCAACGGTGATCGATCTCGACGGTAGCCCGCACAGCATGACCGCCCAAGCGACCATCGCCGCAAGCCCGAAGCTTGTAGCCGATCTCGTCGAACTCATCGCAGAGGCCCGTAAGGCCGGGGTGTTCGACCGGGTGTTCGACCGGAAGATTGCCGAATAGCTCTTGTAGGTATCAAGCGGCGGCGCGGCGCGCCGGCGTACCAGGCCCTCCACCGCCTCGCCGGCCGCGCATGCGGCCTGGGGGCCGGTCCCGGCCGGCGGCGGCCCGGGCCGTAGCCGCCCCACACCCCGCCGCAGCCAAACGAGCCCGCCGACCTGAGCGCCACGCTGCCGCCATATTGCCCACGAAGAGCCTCATACTGGCGCCATGGCGACCATGACAGCCAGACTCGACCGACTGCGAGCCGTCGAAAACGGCCGACCCGCACACCTGCATAAGTTCTACCGACGCAACGAGCGGTTCCTCATCTTCGGCGCTAAACGACACCAGTACCGCAACACTCCGCTCAACCCCACCTCGGTCCAAGCTCTAGAAGACGATCTCGGTGTCCCATTACCGCCCGCATACCGGGAGTTCCTCCTCCAGCTCGGCCCCGGAGCGGGCCCGTACTACGGCATCTGGGGACCTGAGGAGATCGAAGCAGAAACCGAGGGCGATCCTGCCAAACCCTTCCCGTTCACCCGTCGCGACGCCGAGCAGATCTACAACGCCTGGTATGCATGGGTCCACAATCCAAAGCCCACCTCTGGTGGCGGCCCCAGCATCCAAGCCCCCGGCCCCACACCCGGCTGCATCTTCATCGGCACCCAGGGTTGCTCGGGTGTCACCGCGTTGGTAACCGCAGGAGAGTTGATGGGCACGGTGTGGGATGTCTGGCTCGACGCAAGCGCCTGGCGACCAGCCAAGACCGCCCCCGCCAGCTTGGAGAGCGAGCTCTACGACCTGACCACACCCATATATCTCGGTCCTGCGCCAACCTTCGACGCTTGGTACGAGGCATGGCTCACACGCGCCGAAGCCGAGCTGTCACCCCCAGGACGAACCTCATGAGCGGTTCCGCAGCATCATCATCATGTAACCCCCGCTGCGCATGACAACCTCTAGGTCAAGAACCAAGCCCTTGCCTCCGGCGGGCCTCAGGCTCCGGGATGATCACTACTCAACGGCTGAGGTTCGTAGGTTGCTGAGGTGGAAGCTGATCATCCCGTCCGCCATCGACCCGGGACGAGCCGAGCAGACCGGGGCCACGGATACCAGATCGTTCGTCCGGTAGGGCGCTCCATCTGGTACCCGTGGCCCCGGCCCGCTTCCCCTTCGGGCGGGTCGACGGCAGACGGGATGATCAGATGGACGGCGTGCGCGCGTCGCGCAGAAGAGCACCAGGTGGCGGGCTGATCGCCGGGCCATTAGGAGGGGTGACGGGGGGTCAACCACGGTCACTCAGGACCGGTCTTCCGCCCAGGTCAGCACTTCAGTGGGCCGTGATCGATGCAGTTCCCAAGCTGACAGCGCGGGTTCGATTCCCGTCACCCGCTCCAATCCTTTTCCGGGGCCTCACTGCATGGCCTTCCACATGAAGCGCTTCGCGCATGGGTGTTCCGGTCCGTGTCTCCCAGGGGACTTCGCCCCCTTCGACCCCCCTGAAAACCACGCTCGCTGCGCTCGCCCTCGGCCCCGCCCGTTGCCTGGTTACACGGTGGGCTGGCGGATGCCCGCCCCCGAACGGGCCTCGCTGACGCTCTGCTCAGGCATTCCACCATGCATCGCATGCTGCCGAGATGCTCGCCGGTGTCCCGCACCCGCCCACACCCATCCCGACGGGGGATGGAACGCCTCACGGTATGCGGCCACCCAGCAAAGACTGCAGGCCAGCATCCCCGAGAACGAAGCAGGACGATAATCAGGCCACGACGCCCCGAACAACTCGTTCAGCTCCACCTCCCCGAGCGCGGGGCCCACCTCCAACCTGATTTGGTTCTCTGGAGCCTGGTCGCTCATCGCCATGCCGAGCAGGGCGCCATAGATGCCTCCGGCGGGGGCACTCCGGCTCCGGGATGATCACGCGGACGGCGTATGCGCGTTGCGCTCCCACTCGACCTCGTCGTATTCGTCGATCCACACTTCGGCGCCGACCTCCCCCAGGAGTTTGATCACGGGGGCATCCAACATGAAGCACAGAGCACCAACTCCTGGCCCGAGCAGGTCACGCGTAAGGTGCAGTTCGATCGTTGCCCCCACCCTGGCCAGTGAACCGAGCTCGTCCGCAAGCCCAAGAAGAGGATCAGTCACTGCCCTGATGAGCTCTTCCAGCGAGGCCTCGTTGCCGTGAGCAGATGCTTCGAGTTCCCAATCGCCAGTATGGGTGACTGCTGAAAGCCGCACACCTAAGGCCTCAGAGATCTCGATGGGACTGTGCACATCGCTCATGATCCGCAATGTTGCGCTGTGTTCGACTCTCACGGCGCACAGGCTAGGGCTCTGTGCTCAGGTCACGCCAGGTCGAAGGCTGGTCGTCGGGCCATTAGCGGGCCATTAAGAGGGGTGACGAGGGGACAATCACGGTCACTCAGGATCAACTTGCCGCCCAGCTCAGTGTCCCAGTGGGCCGTGATCGATGCAGTTCCCAAGCTGACAGCGCGGGTTCGATTCCTGTCACCCGCTCTCAGTATGAGAGCCCAGGTGAACCGGTGATCCGGTACCTGGGCTTCGTTGCTTCCTCGGGCTGTTGATCTCTGCGCGCCATTACGCGGTTGGAGTCAGCGGGGTCCAGGGCATGGCTCAAACCTTGATGACAGTGAGGCGTGCACCGCACAGTGCGGCGAGGTCCTCGGGATCGGAAGTGAGAATCGTGACGGGGCCTGGGGCTGCGAGAGCGGTGGCGCCGAGTATGGCATCGATGGCGTACTTATGCCCGTGCAGCTCTTGTAGGCATCAAGCGGCGGCGCGGCGCGCCGCCGTACCCCCGGCCCTCCGCCCGCCCGCCGTCCGGGCGTGCGGCCTGGGGGCCGGTCCCGGACGGCGGGCGGGACACCGGGCCGGCCACCGCACGCCGGCCCCGCCGTACCAACCGAACGCACCGACCGGGGTTGCCCCGCCGCCGCACAGATACAGCCCTACGATCGCCACTGCATGGCTGGACACCGTGCATGGTTGGGGGCGATCGAAGGTCCAGGGCTTCGTTCCTCAGCCCTGGCCCACCGAGCACCTCGGTACTGTCGATCAGCGGTATGGCCTACCCCACCTTCGTCCTTTTACTGGGCAACGAAGCAGCGGGCCTTGCGAGCTCTTCACGGCTGGTACGTCATGCCAATGCAGATAGCAGGAGTGCCTTGTGCTCGTAGACAAGCTTGCGGTCCGCTGTCGCCCAGGCGATGGCGGCTTCGGCGTGCTGGCGACGGGTCGCAGTGAGGTTGTGATTACTTGCGTTGACTGCCTCCACGTCAGCGATGCTGGTCTGCCTACGCACTATCGCGCCCAGGAGTTGTTCGGGTTCGACGTCGCCGTAGCCGTCGCGTAGTTCACGCAAATGCTGGGCCTGCTGGTCGATCGGGACTCGGCCTTGGGACTGGATGCACCAGGTCCACGCCATGTAGCCGAGATCGTCAAGCCGGTTTCCGGGACGGCTTGACGACCAGTCGATGAAGGCCACCGGCATACCCCTTTGAAAGACGGTATTGAACGGGCCTGGGTCACCGTGGATGACGCATTCGGCGGCGGCTGCTAGGACATGCCCGGCGGTTGTTTCATGCAGGTCGCGCAGCATTCGCCCCCCGCAGGCATATGCGCCGGGTGCTCGCTGCGTGGGATGGTCGGTAGTGTTGCCTGGAATGAAGGTCAGTATGTCCCGGCCGTGTTCGTCGATACCGAGGTAGCGCGGCGCGTACGGGTAGCCGACAGACTCCAGATAGAGCAGCACCTGGGAAGCGAACTCAGCGCCCGCATCACGAGCGCGGCGCACTGTGTCGCCAACGCGCACCACTTCCAACGCATTGTTCCCGCCGGTGAGAGGCTCCTCGATCACAACCTCCATGATGGGACAAGCCGCTCCAACATGCTCCATTGCGTGCCGATCGGTGCCGCGCGTTGCGCGAGAAACAGCAGGTCGCAGGCTGATCGCCGGGCCATTAGCGGGCCATTAAGAGGGGTGACGGGGGGGTCAACCACGGTCACTCAGGACCGGCTTGTCGCCCAGCTCAACGCCTCAGTGGGCCGTGATCGATGCAGTTCCCAAGCTGACAGCGCGGGTTCGATTCCCGTCACCCGCTTCAAGCCCGAAGGCCCAGATAAGGACAGAGATCCGGACCGGGCCTTGATTCTCTTCGCTCACTGATCGTCTGAAGTGGCTATGCTCCCGAGATTGCCGGATCGCGGGTGATCCTCGTTCCAACGTCTTTGCCTTGGCAGATCGCCTTCATGACGCCCGTGGCCGCCACGTCGAACACGTGCATGAGGAGCCCTTGCTCATTGGCGAGCACGAAGGCGCTCGCGTCCATCACCCTTACCTCGCCCGCCAGAGCTTCTCGGTAGGTGAGGTTGGTGTACCGCTTGGCATCCGGGTTCACGTTCGGGTCGCTGTCGTACACCCCGTCGACACCGCGCTTGGCGACCAGCAGCGCGTCCGCTTCAAGCTCCAGAGCCCGCTGAACGGCCGGATAGTCCGTCGTGACGTACGGCTGGCCGATACCGCCGGCGAGCAGAACGATCAACCCGCGGCGAAGGTGCCGGTCGGCGCGAAGCCGGATGAAAGGCTCCGCGACACTCTGCATCGGTACAGCGGTCATTACCCGCACGTCTATTCGTGAACGCGCGGTGAGCACTCCACGCAACATCAACGCGTTCATCACCGTGCCAAGCATGCCGATGTTGTCAGCTTCGGCCCGGCCTATCCCCCAGCCCTCGGCCATCCGGCCGCGGAAGTAGTTGCCGCCGCCGATGACCACCGCGACCTCAACACCCAACTCGTGGACGGAAAGGATCTCATCCGCCAGCTGAGCGAGACTCGCTGGATCGGTCCCCCAACCAGCACCCCCCGCAAGCGCCTCGCCGCTCAGCTTGACTACGACCCGTGAGTAACGACCCATCCCGTTCCCTCCACGGCCGCACCCTCGGCGACCCGATCAAGAATATGAGGCACGACCCCCAGAAGAGCAACGAACACCAAGTGGTGTGGCCAGAACGGACGGCGATCAGCGGTGATTGGCGGGTACTCATGGTCACTCGACCAGCTCTGACCTGCACCCGTGTTTCCCAGCTCAGCACGGGAAGATCAGTAGATGGTTCCCAAGCTGACAGCGCGGGTTCGATTCCCGTCACCCGCTCTCAGTGCGAAAAGCCGGGTCAGTGATGGGTTCCCGATCTGGCTTTCGATCAATCCTCTCAACAGTTGCTACCCGCTCGGATCAACCGGATCTACATCAGTATCACCCGGTCAGCGTCGATATCGAACCCGAGATCCGGATGGTCGGGAGATCCCTCCGCACTCATCAACACGGACTTCCCGACACGCCGTCCGAGCAGGCAGAAGAAGTCCACGAGGGCGTCCAACCGCTCCTGCCCCTGCAACTCTCTGAGATCGACGTCGAAGTCGATCGACTCGGTTTGATACATGCGGAAGATGATCAGCATGTCGGGGGCCAGCCAGACTCTCAGAGGGCGATTCGAGAGTTCATGCCCGTGATGCCGCAGTGTGGTTGAGTGAATCTGT
>NZ_JBHMCF010000025.1:0-193169 GCF_042428605.1 Nonomuraea salmonea | reverse complement strand
TGCCATCTCATGCAGCGCAAGCGATCAAAGGGACATCAACTCGCGAACCGCCCTCTCAGATCGGGGGTGACTCTCAGCTCAGGGACGCCGCCGGCATGGGCAGCCACGGCCATGTCAGCAGCCGAAGTGAGCTCCATTGGCTCGCCACCCACCGAGTAGGCGTACTGCCAACCCTGCTCCCGAACGAGATCCAGCAGGACCTGCCAGTCCTCGAGAGCCGTTCCCTCTACAACAACGTCAGGCAACGCTCCGTTGGCCTCGGGGTCGAAGAGGGTCTTCACGTCATCCCACAGTAGGTCGGGCACAGCACTCATCATTCCTCCAGAACGCGCCTTCGGCGGGGGGCTCCGGCTCCGGGATGATTGCCGCGTGGCCCTGGCCCGCTTCCCCTTCGGGTGGGTCGGCGGCAGAGCGGATGATCAGGCGGACGGCGTGTGCGCGTCGCGCGGAAAACACCAGGTCGCGGGTTGATCGTCGGGCCATTAGCGGGCCATTAAGGGCGGTAACGAGGGGCCAACCACGGTCACTTAGGACCGGCCCTCCGCGCAGGTCAGTACCCTAGTGCGCCGTGATCGATCCAGTTCCCAAGCTGACAGCGCGGGTTCGATTCCCGTCACCCGCTCCAAGCCTTTCCTGGGCCCCACTGCATGGCCTTCCACTTGGGGCGCTTCGCGCACGGGTGCTCCAGTCTGTGTCGCCCAGGGGGCTCCGCCCCCTTCGACCCCCTGAGAACCCCGCTCGCTTCGCTCGCCGTCGGCCCGCCCGTTGCCCAGTTACACGATGGGCTGGCCAATACCCGCCCTCGAACGGGCACTCGTGGACACGATGGTCCCTTCCCGGGCCCTTTCCAAAGATGGCCACTCATCGACCCCGAGTTGACGGCGCCGGGCCGATTCCCATCTTTCAGGCAAGTATCTCTGGCAGCAAACTGAACGCTGACACGTGCCGAGGGCGTATGAGCGTGAAGTCCCGTCGGTCGATCGTCGCGATCTGTGTGATGCCCAGACGCGCGGCAATGGCGACCACGGACACGTCAGCAGGGTCGAGTCGAGCATCCTTGTAGAGCCGGACGAGTTCGGCCATCCGCCGCACATCCACAGGAAGCAGCTCAACCAGCTCGAACTCTTCGATCACGAGATCAAGAAACTGGGCGTGTACAGCTTAGGTTCAACCGGTCGTCGCGCCGGCTTCAATCAAGATTGTCGATGGAAGGAGCAGCGGCCCCTTCAGGCACTCAAGAAGCCGTACACATGAGACATGGTGCCTGTCATCTCGATCGACGACAGCGATCAACGGGCCGGTGTCCAGAAGTCTGGCGGTCACACCGACCGATTGAACCGCTCCGCCAGCAGATCTTCGACCCGTTCTGACAGATCTCCTTCGCCTGATGCGCCGATCCCGGCGATCGACAGCCGACGATGCCGAACTGGCTCAGACGGCTCCTCGTCGGCCGCCTCAGCCAATTCCGGATCCGTCTTGACCAAGCGCAGCAGCCGACGTGCCTGGTCGGGCGACAGCCGGTCCACCAGATGGTGAAGCTCCTCATGCGCATGGTCAGCGCTCATGCCCACGAGTCTACGCAAGCAGTTCCGCTGGCGGCAGCAGCACCACCCCCAAGGGTCGGCGTCCGACCGTAATCATCACCTTCAGGCTCGCAGGAGCCTTCCGACATCTAGGTTTCGTGCCAGATGCGTGCCAGAACGGGCGGGAAGCCGCGGTCACTCACGGCTATTCACGAGCAGCAGATACCCTCCGGCCTGCACCATCGTTTCCCAGCTCAGCGCGGCAAGATCAGTAGCCGGTTCCCAAACTGACAGCGCGGGTTCGATTCCCGTCACCCGCTCTCAGTATGAGAGCCCAGGTGAACCGGTGATCCGGTACCTGGGCTTCGTTGCTTCCTCGGGCTGTTGGTCTCTGCGCGCCATTACGCGGTTGGAGTCAGCGGGGTCCAGGGCATGGCTCAAACCTTGATGACAGTGAGGCGTGCACCGCACAGTGCGGCGAGGTCCTCGGGATCGGAAGTGAGAATCGTGACGGGGCCTGGGGCTGCGAGAGCGGTGGCGCCGAGTATGGCATCGATGGCGTGCTTATGCCCGTGCAGACCGGTGTTGGACAAGAGCATGGCGGCGTGGCGGGCGATTGCTTCGGTGACCGGTTCGATGACGAGGCGGGACAGCGTCCATTCCAGGGCTGGCCGGTTGACGCGGGGGTGGACCACCTCGACAAGAGTGGCGGCAGAGGTGATGACGCGGAGGTCGTCAGCACGGGCGAGAGTGAGCCATGCGGTGATCGTACGGTCGCGCTGGACGGCCTTGGCCAGTCCCTCGCTGTCGAGGACAAGGGTGCCGCCAGGAGCGGCGGGAGAACGGGTCACGCAGCCGCCCCACCATCGGCCTGTCCTCGTCGGGTCTGGTGGAGTTGGTCACGCAGTGCCTGGACCTCATCGTCGGTGATGGGGCCGTGCTCGGCCTCGGCGACCTGGATGAGTTCGTTGAGGTTGTCGCGCTCGATCTGGCGAGCGACGGCGGCGGCGACGTAGGCGGACAGGCCGGAAGGGCCACTCCGAGATCGGGCGGCCTCGGCGATGTCACGCGGCATGGTGATCGAATACTTGCCAGTAGGCTCGCTCATACCCTCTATCCTACCTCCCATCCTCCCGTAGTCGCTGAGGGAGTTGTGTATCGGCGAGAGCTGATCGGTTTCTTGCGTCCTTTGGCAGCGCCGCCAGCCGTGCCCGTCGCGTGCCCGTTCGGACAGCGATCAACGGAGAGTCGCGGGAACTCACGGTCACCCGACCGCCATTGGCCCAGGTGAGCGCTTCCCCTGGTCAGATGCTTTGATCTTGGAAGACTTCCCAAGCTGACAGCGCGGGTTCGATTCCCGTCACCCGCTCCATTCATACTGTGGCAGGAAGGCACCGGCGACCAACACGATTCCAAGCCAGCCCGCAATTAGGGCGCTCATCAGCCTCGTATATGCCCTCACCGGTGTAGTTCACCACCGACCACCCGGCGCGCGTGTTGCACGAGTAACACCAGGCGGCAGGCTGATCAACGGGCCATTAGAGGGCCATCAAGAGGGGTGACGAGGGGCCAACCACGGTCACTCAGGACCAGCCTTTTGGCCAGCTCAGTGCCCCAGCGAGCCGTGATCGATGCGGTTTCCAGGCTGACGGCGCGGGTTCGTTCCTGTCACCCGCTCTCACAGTGAAGGCCCAGGTGGATCGGTGGACTCGGTACTTGGACTTTGGTCTTCGATCGTTCGCGGGCATGAAACCGGCCACCGGCCCCTGGACCAGCCCGATTGCGGCTTAATGCAGGTGCATGAGCGTATCCGTTGTGGTTAGCCTTGGCGTACATGACTGAGCAGACGACAGACGAGCCGGCCCCCGACCAGCTTGCCTCACATCGGAGCAGGCTGACGTTCCACGGGCCGTTGGGCGAGGAGCGGGCCGCGGGGTTCGTCGCGCGTCTGGCTGCGACGGAACCGAAGAGCGTGCTGGACATCGGCTGCGGCTGGGGCGAGTTGAGTCTCCGGCTGCTCGCCGCCGCGCCTGGCGCTACGGGCATCGGCATCGACCTGCTCGATCGCGATCTGGATCGTGGCCGGGCCCTCGCGGTCCGTCGCGGTCTGGCGGATCGGATGGAGTACCTGAATGAGTCGGCCACCGGCACGCAGCGCGGTCCCGCCGACGTGGTGCTGTGCGTGGGCTCCGGGCAGGCGCTCAGCGACGCCCCGGCACCCGACCAGTACGGCGAGGCGCTGAAGGAGCTGCGCAGGCTGGTCAACCCCGGCGGCCGCGTGCTGTACGGCGAGGGGTTCTGGGAACGCCGGCCGCAGCCGGATGAGCTGGCCAGGATGTGGCCAGGCGCCAAGCCCGATGACCACCTTCCGCTGGACGGCATGGTCGAGGCGGCGGTGCAGGCCGGGTTCCGGGTGGAGTGGCTGGAAGTCGCCTCCCAGGAGGAGTGGGACCAGTTCGAGGCGGGCTATCTTGCCGATGTCGAGGTATGGCTGGCCGCCAACGCCGACCATCCCAAGGCCGCGAAGTTGCGCGCCGACGCCGACCGGCAGCGCGTCTCGTACCTGACCGGCTATCGCGGAATTCTCGGGCTTGTCTATCTGACGCTGGTCCCGGTGGAATGACGGGGACGCCCTGCCGGTTGGGTCATCCCACGATGCCGGCGACGGGCCGTGATCCAGTTATCTGTCCGCATTCTGCACGCCCAGAACCCTTCGTGACGGCAGTGTGATCAGCTTCCGCTCGCCGCTCCATACCACCGCGCAGCTACAGCCTGACGATCGCAACTGCCCGGCCTCACATGCGCCTCCATCCGTGACGTAACACGGTTCTGCCTATTCACCGGACAGGATCAGTCGCCTCGGATGCGGGCGTGCAGGTGCATGTCGTGTCTGCCGTCATCGTGGACCGCGGCGCTCCGCTTGGTGCCTTCCAAGAGATAGCCGCACCTCGTGGCGACTTTGCAGGAGGCTGCGTTGCGCGTCGAGTGGTCCAACTCCAGGCGCTGGAAGCCGATCTCGGCAAGGGCCCAATCGGTGAGCGCTGTCAGGGCGCGAGCGGCGACGCTGGCGCCGCGAGCGGCAGGGAGCACCCAATAGGCGACCTCGGCGGTGCCGTCGTCGAAATCCAGGCCGCGTAGTGCGATCCGGCCGAGCATCTCGCCGCCGTCGCGGGTGATCGCCCAGTGGCCGCCCTTCTCTCGTTTCCAGTCCTGGTGATAGGTGTCGAACCACTCCAGGATCTGGGCCTCGTTCGAGGGACGACGCGTGTGCCAGCGCCTGATTTCGTCGTCCTGGTACGCGGCCAGGAACGCCGGTGCGTCGGCCCGTTCCCAAGGACGGAGCAACAGGCCTCCGGGGGCGGCTAGCACGGGTTGACGGGAGCCAGCTAGGGAGCCGGAGAGAATGACGGGCGGTGTCGACAGGTCGCGAGTCACGCGCAATGATCGCGCAAGAGTGGCCACTTGATCAACGATGGCGAATGCACCGCCCACCGTCACCCTTGGCCGGCGGAGCGAACAGAGCGCGGGTTCGATCCCGCCACCCGCTCCATACGCAAAAGCCCAGGTCATCCGGGATACTCGGGTGACCTGGGCTGCGGCGTCGATCGGTCGTCAAATCTGCTTGAGGAACCCGCTGTCGACGGCGAAATCCGCGCCGGTCGTGCTGGCTGAGCGAGGTGAGGCGAGCAAGGCGACCACGTCGGCGATCTCCTGGGGCTCGGCCAGACGGCCCGTCGTCAGCTTCATCATCTCGGGTGCCACCTTGTTGATGACGCTGTCGCGGTCGGTTCCCGCTTGGGCGGCGATGATGTCGGCCGCGCCACCGCTTTTCGTCCACCAGGCCGTACGCACCGGGCCCGGGGAGACGGTGTTCACCCGGATGCCCTGGGGCGCGAATTCCTCCGACAGCGCCTTGGTCAGGTTGTTGAGGCCCGCCTTGGCGGCGTTGTAATCGACGTTCATGGGCGCGGGCGAGTGGGCGTTGGCCGAGGAAATGTTGACGATCGACCCTTCGCCGCGGGCGAGCATCGGCGTGATGGCCGCCCGAACGGTGCGTACGACCGAGAACAGGTTGAACTCGAACATCGCCCGCCAGTCCTCATCAGTGGCGGCCAGGAACCCGAAGCGCGGCAGAGTCACGCCGGGCGGTGGGCCGCCGGCGTTGTTCACCAGGATGTCCAGCCCACCGAACTCCGTCACGGCCTTTTCGACGATCTGGGCGGGGGCCTCAGGGTCCATCAGGTCGGTCGGAACATGCAGCAGGTCGCCACTGAGCGCCTCCAACTCGGGGGTGCTCGTCCGCGAAGCGGCCACGACACGGACCCCTTCGTCGAGGAGGGTACGGGTGACGGCCAGGCCGATGCCCTTGGAAGCACCGGTGATAACTGCAACCCGGCCGGAAAGCTGGAGATCCATGTCTTATTCCCTCGTCCTGATTTCCACTCGAAAGACGGATGACGTTTTCGCTGAGTACGTTACGAGCGATTTCGTGATGAGGGCTGGCGTGAATCAGACTAGCAATTTCAGCTGATATCGGACGTCGCATTCCACGCGACCTCGAATAGCGGCAGAGGGCCAGTGCACGTGATCGACACCTCGGGCAACTCATCGCCGAGGCGCGTCGGGCTACGGTGTTCGATCGGAACATCGCCGAGTAGCTCTCGTATGGAGCAAGGTGCGGCCGTGATGCGCAGCAGCAGGGGCTCTGGCCCTGCGCCCGTCCGCCGGTCCGGGCGTGCGGCCTGAGGCCGGCCCCGGCCGTCGGCAGGACACCGGCCGGGCGCCGCACGCTCGCCCTTCGTCAGCGCACACACCGGGGTTGATGCAGATGCAGTTTCACGGTCGCCACTGCTGGGCTGATGTCGTACATGGCCGACCGGACAGCTTGTGCGCCGGAGTGTTCAGCGGGTGTCGGCCTTCGAGCTTCGAGGGCGTCAGCTCCGAACGGATTTCCAGGACTCCACTGTCGCTTCGGCGATGGCTTTGATGCGATCCCCGTACGCGGAATGCCCGTCGAACACGAAGCTGTCGTCCTTGACCGGCAGGCCGCTGAACGAAGCCGAGAAGCCGGGAGGTTCGCCCTTCGGGAGCGGTGCGTATGCCGTCAACGGTGCCGTGTCGTAGCTCGGCCGTGCCCGGTGGTTGTTGCGTGACACCCGATGGGCCGCCAGGCGGAGCAGCGCGTCAAGGCCCTGATCCACGTAGAACTGCAACTGGCGATACTGGTCGTCGAGGTATTTCTCGTGGGCTCTGGAAGGATGCTGCAGGAGATATGTCACGACCACGCACGCGTGCCACCTGAACATCTGCGGATCCGACTGCTCCTCGGCCAGAATCCCGTGGTAATAGTCCACGCACATGCCCAGTGGGCCGGCCGTCGCACCGCAGTCGCACCTGTCCGTCATGGAGATATCTGCCATGCCCGCAACATAGGTGGCCGGACCCGACCTTGGCGACGTCTTATCGGCGCCGGCTCATCCCCCCGGCATGGTCTGGAGATCCGTGCCTACGGGTTGCGCGCCCGGCTCCTGGACGAGTTCGAGCGCCTGCACCGCGACCGGGATGTCCCCCGATGGGCGGCTTTCCGCCGTGCCATCTGGCGGGACCTCGTGATGACGATGCTCTTCACCATCGGCTATGGCTGCGCCATCGCCTTCGTCCTGTGGCAGACGCGCATGGGTGCCCTGCACGCGGGCGACGTGGCCATGGTGGTGCTGCTGATCCCGCAACTCGACCGGACCGCCTCCGGGCTTGCGACGTCGACGCGCCAGATGGCGCGCATGCTGGACACCGTCGCCGGCTTGCGATGGCTGCGTCGTTACGCCGAGGAGCACTCATGGCCGTCGGGACGGACGCCGGCACCTACCCGTCTGCGTGACGGCATCAGGCTCCGCAGCGTGAGTTTCGGCTATCCGGGATCGTCCGGACAGGCTGTCAGCGACCTGAACCTGTTCCTGCCGGCGGGAAGCACGGTTGCGATCATCGGCGACAACGGCGCCGGGAAATCGACCCTCGCCAAACTGCTCCTGCTGTACGACCCCACCCACGGCGTCGTCGAGATCGACGGAATCGATCTGCACGAGCTCGACCCGCGATCCTGGCATGAGCGAACTTCGGCGGGCTTTCAGGACTTCGTGAAGTACGAGTTCACGGCCCAGGAGACCATCGGGATCGGTGATCTCGCCCGGATGAACGACCCCGAATCCCTCCGGGCAGCGACACGCCGAGGAGGCGCCACCGACGTTCTGGCGGAACTCCCGGCAGGTTCGGCCACGCAGCTCGGACGCCGTTTCGCCGGCGGCGTCGATCTGTCGGGCGGCCAGTGGCAACGGCTCGCCCTCGCACGCGCGTTCATGCGGCCGCGGCCCCTCCTCCTCGTACTGGACGAGCCGACGGCTGCTCTGGACCCGGAGGCGGAGCACGCTCTCTTCGAACGCTTCGCCGCCGCCTCATCGCGCACGACCCGCCACAACGGCGGGATCACCGTCCTGGTTTCCCATCGCTTCTCCACCGTGCGAATGGCTGATCTGATCGTGGTGATGGAAGCCGGTCGCGTCATCGAAGTCGGCACCCACGACGAACTCCTCGCTTCTGGCGGCCTGTACCACGAACTTTTCAATTTGCAGGCCAGGGCATACATGTAAGGGAATCTCCGTGATGCTCGAAAACAGGACGCCAGCGTCAGGATGCAGGTTCGGGCTCAGGGGCAGAGGTGGTCGCTCATCGACCAGGCTGGGAGGTGGCGTGATCGACAGGCCACGGATGGTGTTGGCGGCGACGGTGCTCGGTGCGCCTGATGCTCGCGCGTTGGCGGCCTTTTATCAGCGGTTGCTCGGCTGGGACGTACGAGAAGAGGAATCTGATTGGGTGGTTCTTCGTGCGCCTGATGAAAGGGCGGGGTTGTCGTTCCAGACCGAGGCGGCTCATGTGCGGCCGACGTGGCCGGCCGGGCCCGGGGATCAGCAGATGATGATGCACCTGGACATCGAGGTGGACGATCTGGAGACCGCAGGAGCCCATGCCGTCGAGGCGGGGGCGACGCTTGCGGGCTACCAGCCCCAGGACGATGTGCGGGTCTATCTCGATCCCGCGGGGCATCCGTTCTGCTTGTTCACGCGGTAGAACGGGCGCAGCCGATCACCTCAAGGACGGGGGTGCTGGGCAGCCGTGTCGGCGGTATCTGCCGGGGGCCATGGCGTACTGGCGTTTGAAGGCGTTGGCGAAGGCGAACTCCGAGCCGTAGCCGATCGCGCCGGCGATCTCGCTCAGCGCGGCGTCGGAGTCGCGCAGCATGCGCGCGGCCGTGCCCAGCCGCCACCAGGTCAGGTACGCCAGCGGTGGCTGCCCGACGTACTGGGTGAATCGGCGGGAGAACGCCGCGCGGGACAGCCCCGCGCGGCGGCCGAGCGACTCGACCGTCCACGGGTGGGCGGGGTCGCGGTGGATGGCGTCGAGCGCGGCGCTGGTGGCCGGGTCGGCCAGCGCGGCGGTCCAGCCGCCGGCCTCGCAGTGCTCCATCGAGACGTCGAACCAGGCGCGCAGGATGTACAGCAGGAGCATGTCGAGCAGCGCCGACACCACCAGGTCGGCGCCCGGTCGCGGGCCGCCGATCTCTTTCCCGAGCAGCTCGACGGCGGCGCGCAGCTCGGTGTCGTGCCCCAGCTCGGCAGGCAGGTGGATCATCGCGGGCAGCTCTCTGAGCAGCGGATGCGCCTGGCTGGAGTCGAGCCGGTAGCCGCCGCAGAGCGTCACGGTGACGGGCCTGGCGCCCTCCAGGGAGGCCGAGGCGAACAGTTCGGCGGGGGTGTCGGGGTCGCAGTACGGCTCCGCGATGGGGCTGGTGGGGGAGTCGGCGAGCGCGTAGCCGTGTCCGTGCGGGAAGAACAGCACGTCGCCCGTTCCGACCGCGATCGGCTCACCTTCCGGCGGGATCGCCCAGCACGAGCCCTGCAGCACCACGTGGAAACCCGCCGAGCCGGGTGCGGAGGGAAACCGCTGCCCCCAGCGCGCCGGCCACTCGACCCGCGCCGAGCGCGGCACGCCCGCGCGCATGGAGGCGACCACGTCGCTGAGCACATCCATGCAACGGAGTCTAAGGGGGAAGACGATCGCGTATGAATCGCGCACGAACAAGCATTGGGCGGCTCTCCTAACGCTTCTATGGTGGACGCCATGAGGAAAGTCCTGGTCAGCGGGGCGACCGGCACCATCGGCCGCTCGCTGGTGAAGCAAGTCGAGGACGCGGGCGCCGACGTCCGTACGATCACGAGGGAGCTGACCGACCCGGTCGCGCTGGAGGCGGCTCTCGACGGTGTCGACGCGATGTTCTTACTGTGGCCGTTCGCCACGGCCGAGGGCGCCCGCGAGCTGCTGGAGCTGGTCGGGGCGCGGCGGGTGGTCTATCTGTCCTCCGCCGCCGCGCGTCCGTCCGAGATCGGGATCGAGCGGCTGATCGCCGAGAACGCCCGGGAATGGACGGTCTTGCGGCCGCACGCGTTCGCGGCCAACAGCCTGCGGTGGGCCGAGCAGGTCCGCGCGGGCGTCGTGCGGCAGCCGTACGGCGATGCGACCTTCTCCCCCATCCACGAGCGGGACGTCGCAGCCGTCGCCGTGCGTGCGCTGCTCGGCGAAGGGCACCACGGAGCGGTCTACACGCTGACCGGACCCCGGCCGATGACCCAGCGGGAACAGGCACGGGCGATCGGCGCGGCGATCGGCCGGCCGGTCCGCTGGGAGGAGGAGCCCCCGGAGGAGGCCAGGACCCGGCTGGTCAAACTGGGGTGGCCCGAGCAGGCCGTGGACGAAATGCTGCGCGCTCTGGCCGAGCCAGGCCCGGCCACCGGGACCGTGGAGGAGGTCACCGGAGCGCCCGCGAGCACGTTCGAGACGTGGGCGAGCGAGCACGCCGCCGACTTCCTCGGCAGCATGCGGGCCGCCCGCATCCACGAGTACGGCGACGCGTCGGTGATCTCGCTGGACGAGGTGCCGGTGCCGAAGCCAGGGCCGGGCGAGGTGCTCATCAGGGTGGCCGCGACGTCGTTCAACCCGTCGGAGGTCGGGCTGCGGATGGGGCTGCTGCGGGAGGTGTTCGGCGGCACGCTGCCGCATACGCTCGGCTGGGACGTCGCGGGCACCGTGGTCACCGGGGCGGGTGACTTCGCTCCCGGCGATCGGGTGATCGGGCTCATCGACGGGGCGGCGGCCGGTTACGCGGTCGCGAAGGCGAGCCTGCTGACCAGCGCGCCGGAACGGATCCCGCTGGCGGACGCGGCCGCCGTGCCGGTGGCCGGGCTCACCGCCTGGCAGGCGGTCTTCGAGCACGCCCGCATCGGCCGTGGCAGCCGGGTGCTGATCAACGGGGCCGGCGGGGGCGTGGGGATGTTCGCCGTTCAGCTGGCCAAGCATGCGGGCGCGTACGTGGTGGCGACCGCGAGCCCGCGCAGCGCGGCGGCCGTACGGGGGCTGGGCGCCGACGAGATCGTGGACTACACCGCCGCTCCCTTGCCGGGCGGCAACGACGTGCTGATCAACCTGGTTCCCGACGTGCCCGCGTCGGTGACGCGGTTGGCCAGGGCATTCGTCTCCATCACTCAGCCGATCGCGCATCCGCACGCCGTCCAGTTCGTCGCCCGCAACGACGTGGGTCAGCTGTCGGAGCTCGTGGCGCTGATCGACTCGGGCGCCGTTCGCGTCGAAGCGGACGTTCGCCCGCTGGAAGCCCTGGCTGACCTGCACCGGGACGCCGAGCGCGGCCGGGTGCGCGGGAAGGTCGTCGTGACGATCGATGCTTGATCAGGACCGGCGGACGCCCTCACCCAAGCGGAGTTCTTCCGAACCTCGGTCTCCGGTGAGAACGGGATCTAGGAGAGGTAGGCCCAGCATGCCGAACGCGATATCGCCCAGATTTCCGGGGGTGTTCAAGGACTTCCGGCGCGCTCCAGGAATGTGCGTGTGGCCTTTGAACTTCTCGACGGTGGTCGCCTTCCTCAACGGCTGTGACTTCGCGTTAGGGGGCCGCACGCTCGACGGCTTCCGCGAATGGCTTGTCGGTCGTATCGGGCGCGAGAGCGGTTACGCATGGCCAGGGCTCGTCCTGTGGTTCATCGAACCTGTCGGTTTCAAGCCGTACAGCGAGGTTCCTGCCGAGTTGGAGCCGGTCGCCATCGAGACGCTCTTCCGGCTGCTCGAGGAGTTCATCGATTCTCAGCCTGGCTCGTCCTGACCTGGCCGCTCGTTCCCATCCGGTCGGGAGGAATGCAGGCGTCCGAAGTAGCCCAAGCCTACGAAAGTGACACTGAGGAAAACGGCGATGCCGAGGCAGAGGAGCAAGGCATCGAGTGCCAGGGCGTGTTCGGCGCCGAGCGCGTCACCGATCAGCGAGAAGAAGACCATCAGCGCGCCGGTGGAAGAGCCTGCGATCACGCCGAGGCGTACAGGATGAGCTGCGGCGAACCGGGCGATCCCTTTCGTTGGGCGTTCCACGGCTCATTCGGGCTGGCGTCGCGGTCGGGGACTACGCCGAGGGCCGGCGTCGCGCGGAGGCGGTGCCCATTGCTTCTCGTGTCGGATGGCGAGTCGGACCGCCCAGTAGATGAGGAAGAACAATGCCACTGCAGGAATGATCCACAGCACTATCAGAAACAGACCTTCGAACATTCCCATGCCCATAGCCGTCGCCATCCGATCGCCGACATAAGGAAGATAAGGATGCCCGATCCGGTGATCAGCGTCCACCTATGGTCTGAGCGCGAGAAAGGATCGTTTCTGCGGGCCTTCCGAGTACGCGTTCCAGATCGGGGGTCTGGCGTTCCAGGGCGCCCGTGCGCACCTGGGCGGAGATCCAGCTCATGGGGCCGGAGTCGGGCGCCTCGCGGTAGGTGACGTTCAGGGCCTCGGCGACCTCGGGATAGCTCCACAGGGGCCCGGTGAAGTCGTACGCGTGGCCGTCGTGCCCCTCGCCCGTCAGTACGTTCGCCGCTGCCTCGGCCAGGTCCGACCTGAAGGCCGTGTTCAGGCCGCGGCCTGCGGTGTTGCTGGTGATCTCGCCATTGGAGACCTGCGGGACGAACGCGTCGCTGTAGAAGGGGTGACGCAGCAGCGTGTACGGCAGGCCGCTGTCGAGGATGGCCTGTTCGGTGGTGTGATAGGCCTCGGTCAGGCCGGTGGCTACGGTGTCGGCCCCCAGGAAGCTGGTGAAGACGATCGCGCCGACGCCGGCCTCCTTGGCGGCGGTCACGGCATTCAGGTGCTGCCTGATCCTGCGGGCGGTGTCCAGCTCGGGGGAGGAGATCAGAAGGAGACGGTCGGCTCCCTGGAAGGCCTCGCGCAGGCTCGCGGGGTCGTCGTAGTCGCCGCGCCGCACGGGGACGCCTTCAGGAGCTCGCCCGGGATCGCGCACCACGGCCACCACCTCGGCCCGAGCGCGTACTGCCTGGATGACGAGACGGCCGAGCGCACCGGAAGCGGCTGAAATCGCGATCACAGAAGTGCTCCTCCTCAGGACGATCGCACCAGTGAACTCCCGCCCGGTGACGCTGCGCCACTCATTTGTCGGTGGCATGGTGCAGCATCGGCATCCTGGACCAGGGCGAGGACAGGAGATCAGGGTGCCCCCCACCGACCCGCGGACAGCCGGCCACGCCTTTCTCAAGGGCATGTACGAGGACGGCTATTACCCCGACCACGTCGTCGACAAGGGCAGACAGATCCTGCTGCGGCTGTGTGAGCGCATCGAGGACGAGCGGCCGGCGGACCTGGCGGCGCTGTACGTCCTCACCCACGCGGCGACGGAGGAGTTCAACGAACTGGAGGCCGAGTTCGACGCCGCCGGCAGCGAGATCGAGACCGTGGCCCGCGAAGTGATCGCCGAGGACTTCTGGTTCGTGGCGTCGGCCTACGGGTTCGCGGACGCGGACGCGGAGGAGCTGATCGCGACCCGCGAGTGGTGACGTATCAGCCGGGGGTCTTCGGGATGATCCGCGCTATGTGAACGCGGGCTCATGAATCCCGTTGGGAGTCAAGCCAGTATCGGAAGGATGAGCTCGTTGATTTGAGCACGGTGGGGGCGCGTGGCGGTTCGGGCCAGACCTGCAGGAAATAGTGGTCGCCTACCTCCATCGCGACTTCTTCGTCCATGCCTCTCATGTGGTAGCGCACACGATATGTGTGAGGGCCGGCGGGTAAGGGAGGAAGAGGATGCGTGTTCGCGCCTCCCCATTCCAGCAGGGAAAGCCGACCGGTCGGGGACTCATAGCTGATCTCGACGATGTCTTCGTATCCGTCGAATTCGGTGCCCGGATCTCGGTCGGCGACGGCCACCGTGAAGTCCACCGGGCCCCACTGCGGTCCCACAGCGAGTAAGGCAATGCCTTTCTCCACGCGGATGACTCCCACAGGGGGATTCGGCGTGTCCTCGAAAGAGCCGGCGACGTATCCCTCGTCCGCGAGATAGACCTGGCTGTAATCCACCTCCACGACCAGCTGCTTGACGTGGATGACAGGGGTCTCGTCTGTGGTCATGGGCTGGAAGCATAGACTCCGCCCCCGACGATCACCGTGGACGGCCTAATCGAGTGGCAGTACGGCGGGGTCCGTGCCCAGGGCCGCCCGGACTCGTTGCCGCGTACGGGGTGAGGGGCCCACGAGGACGGGGTGCTTCGCGGCGCGGAGGAGGGGCAGGTCAACGGCGCTGTCGCTGTACGCGTACTCGATCGGCGGGACGACACCCGCCTGTTCCAGACGGCGGACCTTGTCGGCGCCGAGGCAGCCTTCCGCGACCCGGTGCGCGCGCCGGGAGTGTTCGAGGCGGGCGGCGATCACCTCGACCCCGGCCAGGCCGAGTGCCCTGCACACGGCGCCGGCCAGCGGGTCGGCGCAGCCCGTGACGATGATGACGCGGTCGCCGGCGCGCTGGTGGGAGCGGAGGCGGTCGAGGGTGATGGCGATGCGGCGCGGCTCGGCGGCGTGCGCGAGCGCGAACTCCTCCGCCAGCGCTTCGAAACGATGAGGTGGTACGCCGATCGTGGCCAGCCAGAGGAACCCGGCCACTGCTCGGCGGCGCGTCCGCGAGATCAGGAACAGCGGGACCAGGATGATCGCCGACAGCAAGGAGATGACCGCGCGGATCGGCCGGCGCAGGAGGAGAAGCCGGAGGAAGCGGGCGAAGGAGTCCCCTCGTACGAGGGTGCCGTCGAGGTCGAAGACGGCCACCCGCTGGTACGGATCAGGCATCGCCGGCACCTCCGACGGCGGGCAGGTCGAAGGCCCGGAGAAGGACCTCCAGGACGGCATCGGGGGTCGCGGCGCCGGTCGCCGTGGGCAGGGCGTTCCAGATCCACAGCTGGGCGAAGCCGTGCAGCGCGCTCCACAGGGCGCCCGCCAACCGGCGGCTGTCCGTACGGTGCTGCCAGCCGGTGGCCTGGTGGGCTCGTACCAGCTCCACCAGAGTGTCGAAGACCTCCAGACTGACGCGCGCCAGCTCCGGTTCCCGCGGGTCGACCAGGTCGTGGCGGAACATCAGCGCGAACATCCCGGGCTCGTCGAAGGCGAACGCCACGTAGGTACGGCAGGCGGCCTGCAGCCGTTGCCCGCTGTCGTACGCGGGAGGCAGCCCGGCGAGGACGCCCCGGCCTCTTGCGGCGAGATCGCGGAACCCTTGAGCGGCGACGGCCGACAGCAGGGCTTCCCTTCCGGCGAAGTGGCGGAGCGGAGCGCCATGTGAGACCCCGGCGCTGCGGGCGATCGCGCGCAGGGTGACGTTCTCGGGGCCGCTCTCGGTGACCATGGCGGTCGCGCACGACACCAGACGGTCTTTCAGGCCCGCTTCTGCTTTCATGTAGACAGTGTCTACAGCCGAATGGCCGTCGGTGTCCATGTGATTTGCTCAGTGGTGGGCATGACGGATGGCGGCCGAGACGTCGGCCGGCGGTCCGCGGCCGGCGACCATGGCTCTCCCTCGTACCAGTCCTCTTCAGCACATGGGTGGCGAGTCCCAATGGAGATGTAGATGTCAGTGCCCACGGTCGCGACCTCGTTCAGCCAGGCAAGCCGCTCGTCAGGCTTTGGCGTGCGTACTGCTGATCGGGCTCTCCGAAGTCCATGCCGTTCTCATCAAGAGCGTTGTAGATGGTCACTCGGCCCTGCGGAAAAACGAATCCGACAGCCACCGTCCCGTACGCCAGGTCTTCCCCCATCCACGTCAGCAGCTCCACGGCCTGCAGGCTCTGCCCCTGCAGCCGCGCCAATTCAGCCGGTACGCCTTCTCGCCAGGCCAGCCGAAATCCCTGGCCGGCCCAATCCAGCGGCTGAGCCGGGTCGACCACGTTCCACGTAAGGGAGATGTCATGGAACTTGTGGTGGACGATCTCGACCTGCTCTCCCTCGAAATCCAGAAGGATCAGGCCATCGGAGAACCAGCTGTCCTCGTCGAGATCCCACACCAGGAGAGCGCGCGTCAGCTTCCGGCCTTCCAGCATGGCCAGTCTCGCGCCATGCGCGGCGGCCACGGCCGGGCCGCCGCTCAGCCATGTGGGGCGGTATCCACTGATGACGAAGTCGAACATCTGGCGATTATGCATCGTCAGGCTTGATGCCTCCCCGCGGCAGCACAGCTCCGGCAGGCGCCGCAGTGGGGCGATAGCATCGCGTTTGTGGGGGATTGGGCGCTTCGGCCTGCTGTGATGGGCGATGTTGCGGCTGTGGCTGAGTTGCGGGCCTTGGTGCTCAGGGAGGACCTTGAGCGGCTCGGGCGGTACGACGAGTGTCGGGTGCGGCAGCGGCTGCGGGATGGGTTCGTGCCGGCGCACACGTGGGTGATCGAGGTGGGTGGTGACTTCGCCGGGTGTGTGGCGCTGCGGGTGGCGGACGATTGCTACTGGCTGGAGCACTTCTATCTGGCGCCGGAGTTGCAGGGCAGGGGCATCGGCACTGCTGTGCTGCGCAGGCTGCTGGAGCGGTGTGATCGGGAAGGGGCCGTGGTCCGGCTGAACGTGCTGCAGGGCAGTTCGGCGCGGCGGTTGTACGACCGGCACGGGTTCACGCGAGAGGCCGAGGATGAGGTGGACGTCTTCATGGTGCGCCACCCCGACCTCATGGAGCGCCAACCCGACCTCATGGAGCGTCACCCCAACTGAGACAGGTCAAAGGAGGAAGGCTCGGGCGTGGTCGGCCACGAGCGGGGCTGTCTTTCCTTCCGGGCCGAAGTGGTTGAGGCCGGGCAGGATTTCGAGGGTGGCGTCGATCAGGGTGTCGCGAAGGGCGGCGTACTCGGACCGGCCGGGGGTGCGGCTGCCGCATAAGAGCAGGACCGCGGCCTTCACGGCCGCGAAGCCGGCGAGCTTGCCCTGCTGGGCGGCGATCTGCTCGTGTTCGGCCACGTTGGCCGCCAGGAGGGGACGCATCCGCTGCCAGCTCGGCCCGCGGAAGCCGATGCGCAGCGCGAAGCGCAGATACCAGTACGGCAGCTTCGCCATGAAGGCCGGCGCGCCCCCCGACCCGCGGATGAAGTGCACGAACGCGCCGTAAGGATCGTCCGCGGCCAGCCGTTCCCGGTAAGGGGACATCCAGGCGGTCGGGACGGGGGCGACGGGCACTCCGGGCTCGTACGCCACGATGCGCTCGAAAACCGGAGATGTCCGGGCGGTCTCCAGGATGACGAGGCCGCCGTAGCTGTGGCCGAACGCCAGCCGGGCGCCGGTCTCCGCCTGGACGGCGAGCAGGTCGTCCACTTCACGTGCCAAGGCGTACCCGGGTCCTAAAGGGCCGCTGGCGCCGCGGCCTCGCCGCTCCACCAGGTGCACGGTGAAGGAGCGGGACAGGTCGGTGGCCAGCGGCAGGTAGTCATCCGAGGCGCGCAGGCTGCCGCCGAGCACGATGAGGCCGGGGCCGGCGCCGGACGTCCGGTAGCAGATCGGGGTGCCGTCGGCGGAGGAGATGGTGCTCTGGCTCATAGGGTTCGCTCCTGTTCTGCATGGTCGAGGGTGGCGAGCAGTTGCGCGGTGTGCCGGGCGTACTCGGCGTACGGCACCCCGCTGTGGGCGACGAGGGCGGTCATCCGTTCCTCGAAGCCCTGCTGGACCGACGCCACGAGCTGCCGTCCCTTGTCCGTGAGGCTCAGGTGGCGGCGGTGGCCGCCGCCCGGGTCGGGCCGGACGTCGAGCAGCCCGTCGGCGGCGAGGACGGACGTCATGCGGCTCACCGACGGCTCGGTCACCCCGAGGGCGTCGGCCAGGGCACGTTGCGTCGAGGCGCCGAGCTCCCCCACGAGGGTCAGGGCCAGGAAGCGGTTGTAGGAGATGTCGTGCTCGGCCCGCAGGAGCCGGTCGGCCGCGCGGTCCAGGCGGGCGGTGAGGACGTGCAGGGTGAAGCTGAGATTCCTGTTCACAACTTAACATGCTAACTTAGAAAAGCAAGCATTCGCCTCTGCCGAGGGAGTCGCCGTGCGCATCGCCATTCCGTTGTTCGATCGGTTCACGGCGCTCGACGCCGTCGGCCCGTACGAGGTGCTGAAGTTCCTGCCGGACGCCGAGATCGTCTTCGTGGCCGAGCAGGCCGGGCCCGTCCGCGACGTCCCCAAGTGGCTGGCCCTCACCGCCGACGCCGCCTTCGACGACATCGACGCCTGCGACGTGCTGCTGGTCCCGGGAGGGCCAGGGGCCAGGGCGCTGCTGGACGATCGCCCGCTGCTCGACTGGATCCGGCGGATGCACGAGACGAGCGCATGGACGACGTCGGTGTGCACCGGGTCCCTGCTGCTGGGTGCGGCGGGGCTGCTCAAGGGGCTGTCGGCGACCACGCACTGGGGCGCCGTGGACGTGCTGGAGTCGTTCGGCGCGACCTACACGCCGGAGCGGGTGGTCTTCCAGAGCGAGGTCGTGACCGCGGCGGGGGTGTCGTCGGGCATCGACATGGCGCTCGCGCTCGTGGCGCGGCTCAAGGACCGGACGACGGCGGAGGCGATCCAGCTCGCCATCGAGTACGACCCCCAGCCGCCCTTCGACGCCGGCTCACCCGCCAAGGCCCCTCAGGCCGCCAAAGACCTGCTCAAGAGGAAGTTCCCCTAGAGCGGCCGGCACCGGGACGCCGTTGGCGGTCAGCGCCCTGCGCAGGAGGGCGGCGTCGCAGCCGTGGGCCGCCAGGTGGCCGAGGATGGGCTCGTACCGGTCGGGGCGGTCGCGGGCGAGCTCGGTCGCCAGCCGCAGCTCAAGGCGCACCACGGGCACCCGATGGGCGCCGCAGGTGACCTGGACGCAGTGCTGCCAGGGGCCGCGGCCGATGCACTCCATGCCGTCGGAGTCGGTCTCCCGCTCGACCGTGCTGATCTCCACGATCACCCCGTTCACCTCGTACCGGGTGAAGTATTGGGCGGTCTCGGGGAGCCAGGCGGCCGGGTAGGGGCAGGGGAAGGGGGAGAGGGCGGCGGCGAAGGTGTCGACGTCGGCGCGCCGGGCCACCAGGACGTCGATGTCGCCGGCGGGCAAGTGCACGCCTTGGAGGAGGGCGGCGCTCGTGCCGCCGACGCGGTAGGGCGGGACGGTGGGCAGTGCGGTGAGGATCGTCTCCATGGTGGAGGTCACGTCCGTGAGTCGCATGGCGGGCACGCTACCGAGGCGCGCCCCCTCACCGTCAGCGGGAAAATGGGGGATGCGCGCGTGGATGGTGCTCATCGGGCCGGCCGCTGCCGGGAAGAGCACGCTGGGAGAGGCGGTGGCCGCCGCCACCGGGCGGTGGTTCGTGGACGTCGACGCGCTCGGCGCCGGCTACTACGCCGAGGTGGGCTGGAGCATGGACCGGCTGCGCGAGCGCATCCGCGCCGTGGGCAGGGTCGCGGCCGAGCGAGGGGGAGTCGCCCGCCGAGAGCGCCGGCCGGCTGCTGGACGAGGTGATCAGGCCGTCACCTTGTCCAGGAACGCCTCCAGGTTGACCCGCACGCGGGCGATCTTGTCCTCCACGGTCAGCGACTCGTCCATGAGCGCGCCGTCGCCGGGCGCCTTCTTCCTGCCCCTGGTGTAGAGGGAGCAGGCGAGGTCGGCGCAGACGTACTGGCCGACGGTGTTGCCCTGGCGGCCGGCCTCGCCGGTGCGGCGGGCGGTCATCAGCGCGACGCCGCCGTTGGTGTGCGTGGTGAGGCAGAGCGAGCACATGCTGCGGGAGGTGAACGCGCGCGCCGCGCCGGACGTCACGCGCAGCGCGACGCCGGTGAGCGCGCCGCCGTGGTCGGCGACGAGGTACGCCCGCTCGGGGGCGCCCGGGTCGCGCCAGCCGAGGAAGTCGAGGTCGTCCCACGGGAGGTCCGCGAGATCCTTGGGGGTGCTGAGCCGCTTGGCCTCACCCTTGGAGCAGTTGATGAAAGATGTACGGATGTCGTGATCTGTGATGGGACGCATGGGCGGCGACGCTAGTCCTTCTTAAAGGTCGTAAGCAAGTGATTAAATAGCGTAGCAAGCGGAGGAAAGGCAGCGCATGGCACGTGCGGGAGTGACCGCGGAACGCCTCACCCAGGCGGCGGCGGAGCTGGCCGACGAGATCGGCTTCCAGAACGTCACCGTCTCGGCGCTCGCGCGCGCGTTCGGGGTCAAGCCGGCGGCCCTGTACTCACACGTCAAGGACCTCCAGGACCTTCGGATCAGGGTGGCCAAGCTGGCCCTGGCCGAGCTCGCCGAGCGCGCCGCCACCGCACTCGCCGGGCGGTCGGGCAAGGACGCGCTGGTGGCGTTCGCCAACGCGTACCGGGGCTACGCGAAGGAACATCCGGGCCGGTACGCCGCCGCGCAGCTGGAGATGGACTACGAGACCGCCGCCGACAGCGCGGCCCCGCGCCACTCCGCGATGACGCGGGCGATCCTGCGCGGCTACGACCTGCCGGATCCCGCCCAGACCGACGCCGTACGCATGCTGGGCGCCACCTTCCACGGATACGTGAGCCTGGAGATGGCCGGCGGGTTCCGGCACACCCCGCGCTCGGTCGAGGAGTCCTGGAACCGCACCCTGGACGCGCTCGACGCCGTCCTGCGCAACTGGCCTTCAGACGGAGGGTAGCTCGCCGACGGCGGCGACCAGGTGGGCGCCGCCGTACGTGCAGCGCCAGGCGACGGTATCGTCCAGGTGCGCGACCCACAGGCCGCGGTCGTGTTCGGGACAGACGGGCCAGGCCCGCCAGATCATCTCCATGATGACCTCCTGGGCGGCGTCGGCGACGGCGGCGAGGGCCCAGACCGGGTCGCTGCCGGTCGAGGGGGCCATGCCGTTGCCCTGGTAGGCGCCGCGGAACTCCACGCGCGCGTACCCGTGCGGGTCCCAGTCGGGGACGTTGAGCCGCAGCGTGCCGGTGACGCCGGTGGCGCGGGCGTCGCGCTCCACGACGGCGAGCGCCTCTTCCAGGGTGCGCCACCAGCCGGGTTCGACCGCGAACGGCGGCTCGAACGACGTCTCCCGCAGGACCGCCCGCGCCACCCGGGACAGGTCGGCAGGGTCGGACTCCAGGAACTCCCTGGCCGCGGGGGTGCTGACGCCGTGGTCGTCCAGCACGATCACCAGGTCGAGCAGCGTGTCATGGTCGAGGTCACCGCCGCGCAGCTGCTCGTAGACGCGGCGGCTCGCCTCCGTGATCGCGTCGCCGGTCACCTGGGGTTGCGGAGCCGGTCCACCGTACGGAGGATGTGCTGCTCGGCCGGCTCCTTGGTGACGCCGAGGCCGGCGAGCACGCCCACCACCGGGGCGTCGTCGAGGGACAGGACGCCGAGCAGGAGGTGCTCGGTGCCGATCCAGTCGTGGCCGAGGCGCAGCGACTCGCGGGCGGCGAGTTCGAGCGCCTTCCTGCTCTGGGCCGCGAAAGGCAGGAACTGCTCCTCGCTCCCCGGGCCCGTGCCGAGCGCCGCCGCCAGCGCGTTGCGCACCGTCTCGACGGGCGCGCCGAGCGCGGCCATCGTGACGGCGCCCAGGGCGTCGGGCTGGTGCAGCTGGCCCAGCACCAGGTGGGCCGGCTCGATCTGCGCGTGCTTGGACGCGCGGGCCTCTTCCTGGGACTTGACCACGACGATGCGGGCGCGATCGGTGTAGCGGGTGAACGTCTGCAGGTCGTCGATCATGGGCTCGGCGCTGCTGCCTTCCTTGAGGGCGAACCGCTTCTGGGCGGCCGATCAGGTGACGCCCATGCTATGCCCGATCTCCGTCCACGATGCTCCGGAACGCTGACGCCCGGCGGAAGGATCACCTCGATCGGACGTCTGAGCCGAGCGCAGGCCGTCCAGCAGGAGGGTGATGACGCCGTCGGCCTCGGCACGCCAGTCGGGGCGGTCGTGGGCGGCGCCGATGCCGTGCAGCGCCATCATCACGGTGCCGGGGCCCACGTCGTCGCGGATGGCGCCCGCGTTCGCGGCGGCGGCGATCAGGCCCGTGACGGCCTCCTCCAGCGTGCGGCTGCCCTCGGCCACCGGCTCCGAGCCGCTCGTCATGAGTGTTGCCAGCGTGCGGGCGAGGCCCTGGTGGGCGTGCATGTGGTCGACCATGCCGCGCAGGAAGGCCGCCAGCGCCTCCGCCGCGGGGAGTGCCGACTGCAGATGGCGGGCGCGCTCGCACAGCGCGGCGATCTCCTCGTGGTAGACCGCCTCGGCCAGCGCCTCCCTGGTGGGGAAGTGGCGGTAGAGCGTGCCGACGCCCACTCCGGCGAGCTGGGCGAAGTCGTCGAAGCGCAGATCGAAGAAGTCTCCCGCGTCGAAGACCTCGCGGGCCTTGGCGATCAGGGCCGCGCGGTTGCGCTGGGCGTCGGCGCGCAGCGGCCTCCCAGCGGTCATACGGCACCTCGTGCCCGCTCAGTGCCGGCGCGCAGCGGCTTTCCGGCGATCATGTGACATCCCGTGTTGACAAAGCGGAATCCGTCTCCATATGTTCCAGAAGTGGAGATTATCTCCACTTCATCATAGCGAGGTGTGGCATCAGGATCCTCATGTTCGGCCGGGGCGTGATCGCCGGCATCTACGGCTGGGCTCTGCGGCAGGCGGAGCATGACGTCGAGTTCTACGTACGGCCGGGGCGCGCCGCGACGTACGGGGAGACGGTCGACCTCGACCTGACGGACACGCGGCGACGGGTGGGGCGGTGGCGCGTCGCCGGGACGTACCCGGCGCGCTACCGCGAGACACTCCCAGAAGACCACGACTTCGAGCTGATCGTGCTGAGCGTGCCGCATCACCGTCTCCCGGAGGCGGCCGCCTTCCTCGCGCCGCGCCTCGGCGAGGCCACCGTGCTGGTCTTCGGCAATCTCTGGGCCGAGCCGCTCGCCGCCATGGGCGACCTGCCGCCCGCCCGGGTCGCGTGGGGTTTCCCGCAGGCAGGGGGCGGGTTCGGCGATGACGGGGTGCTTCGGGGGACGCTGCTGTCGTCGGTCGTCTTCGGCACCCTCGGCCGGCCCCCGACCGTACGCGAGCGGGCCGCACGCCAGGCGTTCCGCACGGCCGGCTTCCGCGTCAAGGAGCGGCCCGACTTCCGCGGCTGGTTGTGGCTGCACTTCGTGGCCAATGCCGGGCTCCACTCACAGGGCGTGCGGCTGGGCTCGCTGACCGACCTGGTGGGGAAGGCCGGCGACCTGCGCGAGGCGATGCGGGTCACGCGCGAGCTGCTCCCGCTCGTCGAGGCGCGCGGCGTCGATCTGCGCCGGCACCGGGCCACCGTGCGGTCGTTCCGTGCGCCCACCTGGCTGACGGGGCCCGCGCTCGCGTGGCTGACCGCTCATTTTCCTCTGGTACGCGGCAACTTCGCGGCCCACTCCGACCCCGAGGCCGAGGAGCCGCGGGAGATCTGCCGGGACACGCTGGCGGAGGCCCGCCGGCTGAACGTCCCCACGCCCCGCCTGGAGGCGGCCGAGCCGTACTTCACGCCAGGTCGAGCACACCGACCGTCTCGCCCTCGCTGACC
This sequence comes from Nonomuraea salmonea, assembly GCF_042428605.1. Classification (NCBI taxonomy): domain Bacteria; kingdom Bacillati; phylum Actinomycetota; class Actinomycetes; order Streptosporangiales; family Streptosporangiaceae; genus Nonomuraea; species Nonomuraea salmonea. Next base: position 169,737 of record NZ_JBHMCF010000025.1, on the reverse strand, counting down.
TCGCCGGTCGTACGGAACCCCAGCTTGCGATAGAAGCCCTCGGGGCCGTCGTCGCCGGGATGCCAGGTGACGTACAGCCGCGTGCTGCCCCGGCGCCGCAGTTCGGCGGCCACCGACGCGACCGCGAACCGGCCGACGCCGCGGCCCTGCGCGTCCGCCGCCACGTTCAGCCGCCACAGGCCGGAACGGAAGTCGACGCCTTTGCCGTTCCAGTCGATGTCGATGAAGGCCATGAAGAAGCCCACCGCTTCGTCGCCGTCGAGGATGAGGCGAGGCCAGGCGTTCGCGGGGTATACGTACGCCTCGGCCAGCGACTTCATCACCGGGCCCACCAGCCGTTCCTGGTCAGGACGGACCCGCACGGCGCACGCGGTGCCGAAGTTGGCCGGGGTGACGGGGACGTGCCGCAGGGGTGTGGGGGCGCTCATGCGGCTCAGCCTACGGAGGGGTGCGCGGGGGGCGTGACAGGGTGGAGGCATGGGAGCTGACGAGCTGGCGCACGTACGGTGGATCGCGGGTGGGACGGGGGCCGGCAAGAGCACGGTGACCCGGATTCTGGCCGAGCGGTACGAGTTGCCCGTCTACGACGGTGATCGTGCCGAGGCGCGGTACGCCGGGCGGTGTACGCCGGAGCGGCAGCCGTACATGTGCGCTCTGCTGCGGACACCCAAGGAGGAGCGGTTCGCCGGGCGCGCGCCGGAAGAGGTGTTCCGCGCGATGCCGAGCCTGCACGGCGAGACGTTCGGGTTCGTGGTCGAGGAGCTGCTGGCGTCGCCCGCCGATCGGCCGGTGCTGGTGGACGACTTCCGGCCGCTGCCCCGCGAGCTCGCGCCGCTGCTGGAGCGCCCTGAGCAGGCGGTGTTCCTGCTGCCCGAGCCGGGGTTCCGGCGCAGGAACCTGGCGGCCCGTTACGCCGACCCCGCCGCGGCCCGCGCCACCTACGGCGACGTGGATCCGGCCGCGGCGCTGGCCGTGCGGGTGGCGCGGGACGAGCTGTGGGACGCCGAGGTGCGCCGCCAGGCCCGCGAGACCGGCCTGCCCGTCGTGGACGTGGACGGCTCGCGGACCCCGGACGACCTGGCCGCGGACCTCGCCGCCGCCTTCGGCCTCAGCTCACTTTCAGCAGCCAGGGCCGGCCGTCCTACTTCTTCGTCAGGTGGCGGTTGAGGAGGTCGAAGAAGGCGTCGCCGCGGACGATCTCGAAGGGGTCGCCCAGCAGCTCACCCAGCTCGGCGATGTCGGACGGCGTCCAGTTCCACGCGTTCACGGCCCCGGCGATGAACAGCGGGGTGGAGCCGTCCCAGCCCTCGATGTGCCTGAGCAGCCCGTCGCGGTATTCCTGCGCCTTGCCCTGCGGGTAGAGGTTGCCGATGACCGGCAGCCCGCCCACGTGGGTCTGCAGGTCGCCGGTCTCCCACGACTGGATGATGCCGCGGATCGGGGTGTTGCTGCGGTAGGAGGCGGCGATCCGCTCGTCGAAGGCGACCCAGCCGTCGTCCTCGGCGTTGCGGTGGTTGTAGGCGTAGACGAGGTCCATGCCGGTGCGCCGCAGGAACCGCCCGGTGAGCTTGGTGTAGGCGGCCAGATCGGCCTCTGGCCACGAGCCCGGGTAGGTGTAACCGGCGCCGGACGGCCCGGCGATGAGCAGGTCGTTCTCGGTGGCGGTGCGCTGGTAGTGGGCGAGCAGCGCGGGCCCGATGTCGGCGAGCAGCGGGCTGACCGTCCAGTTGGTGGGGACGCGGCCGCGCGCGGGGTCGTCCCAGAGCTGCCGCATGCGCCGCTGGCAGTACTGGATGTTGTCGCCCTCGCCGACGGTGAGCGTGAGGTAGACGCGGTTGCGGAGGGTGGCGCGGGGACGCGGGCGTACGCGGTCGGAGACCTTGGCGGCGACGCCGGCGTGCACGGTGCCGTTCATGTAGTAGTCGGCGGGCACGACCTCCACGGCGTGCTGGGAGGCGCGGTCCACGCCGCCCCACTCACCGGCCACGTCGTTGGAGAACCAGCCGGCGTACGGGGTCGTCGGCTTGACCTTGCTCAAGATCTCGTCGAGCAGCTTGCCGGTCTCGCCGGACGGCGGCAGCCAGAAGACCATGGCCCGGCTGGCCACGGTGTAGTCGCGGAAGTAGGGGAACGGCTCGACCCGGGTGGGCGCGGTGGTGGTGGCGGTGACCAGGTACTGGTTCCACAGGTCCACCTCGACGAGCAGCTCGCGGGTGCCGGTCGGCGGGGTGAAGCGGTAGATGAAGTAGCCGCCGCCGTCGGCGAAGCGGTTGGACTCGGCGCCGACGGCCGAGTTGACGCCGTCGAAGAGGTACGGCGCCTCGGCGTCGGTGCCGGGCGTGAAGGCGGCGATCTGGTTGCCGTCGGCCTTGACGACCAAGGAGCCGACGGAGGCGCCCCAGCCGTCGTCGCCGAGTGAGTCCTGGAAGCGCAGGAAGACGCCTTCCTCGCCGGACAGCTCCTGGCTGAGGTCGAAGGTGCGCACCTCGCGGTTGGAGGTGTCCCTGATGCGCTCGGTCTCCCTGGCGACCTCGCGCCACTGGACGTTCTCGACGGACACGGTCCTGGTCGGCGGCAGGCCGCTGAGCAGGGTGTGGGTGCAGCGGGGCCAGAGGGTGTCGAGCTGCCAGCGGTAGGTGGCGAGCACGTCGTCGGGGTCGAAGCGGCCGCGCAGGTCCGTGATGACCTTGAGCCGGTGCTCCTGGGCCTGCTCGGCGGTGGCGGCGACGGCGTTCTCCAGGCCGGCCAGGGTGGTGGCGACGTTCACCGAGTCGGGGACGCCGGGGTCATGCAGGATCGCGCCGCGCACCTCGCCGCGGTAGCGGGCGACGAGGTCGAGCGGGCGGTCGTGGCGGGTGACGGCGGCGCCGGTGCTGGACAGCCAGCGCTCGTCGTAGCCCTCCTCGTTGTAGTTGAAGTACAGCCGGGGGCGGCGGCGGTTGACGACTCCCTGAAGGGTGGTCAGGAGGAGCTGGTCGTCGCCGTGCAGGGTGGCGATGTCGGCGTAGTCGAGCCGGGTGGGGCGGCCGAAGCCGGGCAATAAGGGGGCGGAGGCGGAGGCAGCCGCGCGGGCGGCGGGCAGGCTCAGGCCGAGCGCGCCGGCCGCGAGGACCGTGCCGTTCGCCAGGAGGAATTCACGTCGGGAGACCATGGCGTTCACTGCTCCTCGTCGGGGGGAGACCAGGAATGACAGCGTTGTCATCGCTTCGCTAGCGAACGTACCTATGTGACCGTTTGTTGTCCATGGTGTAAATGAGGCGAAATTTCCGGATAAGCCGTGCCGATCGCTCACGTGATCGTTTCGTGAGCCGCTGAAGCGTTTCAACAGAGCAACCGCAGGGTAAGGCCGACGTTGATTTGAGCTGCCTGTTCACCAGGAGCCACGGATGTCCCGTGTCACGCTCACCCCCGCCGCCCGTGACGCCCTGCGCGGCGACGAAGTGGTCTTCTTCGACTGGCACGTCACCGGTCTGTGCTGCGCGGACGCGGGCGAGTTCTCGGTCAGGCCGCTGCGGCGCAGCAGGTTGCCGCGCCGGGCGCGCGAGCTCGGCCCGACCGGTCTCGTGTACGCCCACCCGACGGCCTGGGTGCACCTCGCCGAGCTGCCCGTCACCATCGACTGCCGCCCGCTGTGGCGCTGGCGGCGCTTCACCACCGACCTGCTGCCGGACGCCGGGCTGCGCTGCTGCCTGGGACGTCCCGCACACAACCCGGCTCACGACTGATCCTGTCCGTCGCCAGACACATGGGAGGTAACCGGTGAAGCTGCGTTCCATCATCATCTGGACGGCGGTGGCCCTCGTCGGGGCCGTCGGCTGGGCGGTGCTCGCCCTGTCCAGAGGCGAGAACGTCAACGCGGTCTGGCTGCTGTGCGCCGCGCTCGGCTCGTACGCGATCGCCTACCGCTTCTACGCCCGCTTCATCGTCCGCAAGGTGCTGCGGGCCGACGACCGCAGGGCAACCCCCGCCGAGCGGCTCGACAACGGCATCGACTACCACCCGACCGACCGGCGCATCCTGTTCGGCCACCACTTCGCCGCCATCGCGGGGGCGGGGCCGCTGGTCGGTCCCGTGCTGGCCGCGCAGATGGGTTACCTGCCCGGCACGATCTGGATCATCGCGGGGGTGATCTTCGCCGGGGCCGTGCAGGACATGGTGGTGCTGTTCTTCTCCATGCGGCGCAACGGCAGGAGCCTCGGGCAGATGGCCCGCGAGGAGATCGGCCCGGTGGGCGGCGCGGCGGCGCTGATCGCGGTCTTCGCCATCATGATCATCCTGCTCGCGGTGCTGGCGCTGGTCGTGGTGAACGCGCTCGCCCAGTCGCCGTGGGGCGTCTTCTCCATCGCGATGACCATCCCGATCGCCCTGTTCATGGGCTTCTACCTGCGGGTGATCAGGCCGGGCCGGGTCGTCGAGACGACGGTCATCGGGGTCGTGCTGCTGATCCTCGCCATCATGGCGGGCGGCTGGGTCCAGGACTCGAGCTGGGCGCCGTTCTTCACGCTCAGCCCGTCGGCGCTGGCGCTGTGGCTCATCGCGTACGGATTCGTCGCCGCCGTCCTGCCCGTCTGGATGCTGCTCGCGCCGCGCGACTACCTGTCGACGTTCATGAAGATCGGCACGATCGTGCTGATCGCGGTCGGCATCGCGGTCACCATGCCGCCGCTGCGGACCACCGCGTTCACCGACTTCGCCTTCAACGGCGAGGGGCCGGTCTTCGCCGGGTCGTTGTTCCCGTTCGTGTTCATCATCATCGCCTGCGGCGCGCTGTCCGGCTTCCACGCGCTGATCTCGTCCGGCACGACCCCGAAGATGATCCAGAAGGAGACGCAGGTCAGGATGATCGGCTACGGCTCCATGCTCATGGAGTCGTTCGTGGCGGTCATGGCGATCACCGCGGCCTGCGTGCTGAGCCCCGGCCTCTACTTCGCGATGAACTCACCGGCCGGCGTCGTCGGCGCGACCGTGCAGAGCGCCGCCGAGGCCGTCACGAACATGGGCTTCGTCATCACTCCCGAGCAGTTGCAGGCCGCGGCGGCGGCCGTGCAGGAGGAGACGCTGATAGCGCGGACGGGCGGCGCGCCCACCCTGGCCGTGGGCATCTCGCAGATCTTCTCCGGCTTCCTCGGCGGCGCGGGGCTCCAGGCTTTCTGGTACCACTTCGCGATCATGTTCGAGGCGCTGTTCATCCTCACCACCGTGGACGCGGGCACGCGGGTGGGCCGGTTCATGCTCCAGGACACGATCGGCAACCTGTGGAAGCCGATCTCCCGGGTGAGCTGGTGGCCCGGGCTCGTCGCGACCAGCGCCGTCGTGGTGGCGGCCTGGGGCTACTTCCTCTACCAGGGCGTCAACGACCCGCTCGGCGGCATCAACCAGCTCTTCCCGCTGTTCGGCATCGCGAACCAGCTGCTCGCCGCCGTCGCGCTCACCGTGGCCACCACGCTGCTGATCAAGAGCGGCCGGCTCAAGTGGGCGTGGGTGACGGGCGTCCCGCTGGCCTGGGACGTCGCCGTCACGCTCACCGCGAGCTGGCAGAAGGTGTTCTCCGCCGACCCGAAGCTCGGCTTCTTCGCCCAGCGCGACCGCTACCAGGCCGCGCTCGACCAGGGCGAGCTGCTCGCGCCCGCCAGGACGGAGGACGCGATGCGGCAGATCGTCATCAACTCGACCGTGGACGGCGTGCTGGCCGCGCTCTTCGCCGTGCTGATCATCGTGGTCCTCATCGACGCCGCCCGCATCTGGATCAAGGCGATCCGGCTGCGCGAGCCGCTGCCCGACACGGAGGCGCCGTTCCAGGAGTCCACGATCGTGGCGCCGTCGGGGCTCATCGCCACCCGCGAGGAGAAGGAGCTGATGGCGAAGTCGCCGTGACGGTCAGGGGGCGAGCCAGGCGGCCGTGGGCCAGCCCTCGCGCCGCCACGCGCTGTCCCAGAACATCCACTCGTACGCCGCCGCCCGCCCGTACGCCTGCGCCATCGCCTCACGGGTGTCAGGGAGGGAGGCGGCGGCGAGCCGGTCGGTGATGGCCTTGGCCCGCTCGACGGAGGCGGCGAACCCGGGGTCGGAGTAGGTGGAGATCCACTTCGCGTACGGGTGCGCGGGGTCGTCGCCGGCCTTGGCGAGCAGCGCGGTGCCGACGTCCTGGTAGATCCAGAAGCACGGCAGCACCGCCGCCGCGATCACCGGGTAGGGTGCCGACAGGGCCGTGGCCTGCAGGAACGACGAGTACGCCAGGCACGTCGGCGAGGTCACGATGCCCTTGACGGCCGCGCCCAGCTCCTCGATGTAGCCGGAGTGCAGCTCGCGCTCGGCGACCAGCGCGGTGTGCGCGCTCATGGCCCAGAACGCCGCCTCGTCGGAGTCGTCGGCGCGGACGGAGGCGGCCGCCAGCGCCTTCGAGAACGCCTCGAGGTAGCGGGCGTCCTGCACCATGTAGAAGGCGAACGTCTCACGGTCGAGCGAGCCGTCGCCGAGTGCCGTCACGAAGGGGTGCTCGTGGATGGCGCGCATCAGCTCGGACGTGCGCTGCCAGATGTCATCGCAGAACATCGCGTCTCTTTCGCGAAGAAGGGGGCGGGGTTACCAGGCGTTGTGGAAGTGGTGGACGGGGCCGTGGCCGTGGCCGACCCCCAGCGAGTCGGCGGCGCGCAACGCCTGCGTCAGGTAGTCCTTCGCGGCGCGCACCGCACTCGGCCAGTCGTCGTGGCGGGGCCGCAGCGCCGCGATCGCCGAGGACAGCGTGCAGCCCGTGCCATGGGTGTTGCGCGTCGGCACCCGCGGCGCGGCCAGCTCGATCGTGCCCTCGGGGGTGGCCAGCACATCGACGCAGGTGTCGCCGTCGAGGTGGCCGCCCTTGAGCAGCACCTGCCGGGCGCCGAGCGCGCGCAGCCTGGCCGCCTGCGCGTGCATCTCGGGCAGCCCGCTCGCCTGCGGCTCGCCGAGCAGGTCGGCCGCCTCGGGCAGATTGGGGGTGATGAGGTCGGCGCGCGGCAGCAGCGTGCGGCGCAGCTCGCTCACCGCGTCGGCGGGCAGCAGCCGGTCGCCGCTCTTGGCGACCATGACGGGGTCGAGCACGACATGAGGCGGCCGGTACGTGTCGAGCGCCGCCGCCACCGCCTTGATCAGGTCGGCGTCGCCCAGCATGCCGATCTTCACGGCGTCGGCGGGCACGTCGGTGAGCAGGGTGTCGAGCTGCTGGGCCACGAACGCGGCCGGCACCTCGTGGATGCCGGTCACGCCCGTCGTGGTCTGCGCCACGAGCGCGGTGACGACCGTCATGCCGTACGCGCCGAGCGCGGAGAAGGTCTTGAGGTCGCCCTGGATGCCGGCCCCGCCACTCGGGTCGGTGCCCGCGATGGTCAGGACCTTGGGTACGGCGTTCGCTGCCATGACGTCCCTTCGCTAGTGCGAACTAGATCAGGTTCGACGGGTGTGATCTCAGCCCGGCTTTCCGGGCACCCCGCGTCAACGGCTCACTCTAACAGGCCGGGTTGTTGACCACACGTTCGAGTGTGGGCATCGTAGGGCGGGTGGCCGCTGACGAGACGCGCGACGGGGTCTCCCTGACCAACCTCGACCAGCCCCTCTTCGACGGCGCCGACGCCACGAAGCGGGACCTGGTCGACTACCTCGACGCGGTCGCGGGCCGGATGGTGCCCGTGCTGCGCGACCGGCCGCTCTCGGTCATCCGGGTACGCCCAGGGCAGGAGCCGTTCATGCAGAAGAACCTGCCCAAATACGCTCCCGACTGGGTGCGGTCGGTGACCGTGTGGGCGGACTCCTCGCGGCGGCAGGTCACGTACGCGCTGTGCGACGACCGCAGGACGCTGCTCTGGTTCGCCAACCAGCGGGCCGTCGAATACCACCCGGCGCTCTACGCCGGTGAGCACCCCACGCACATGGTGCTCGACCTCGACCCGCCCGAGCATGACTCCTTCGCGCCGGCCGTCCGGGGCGCGCACCTCGTCAGGCAGGCGCTCGCCGACTGCGGGCTGGCCGGGGCCGTCAAGACCAGCGGGGCCAAGGGGTTGCACGTGTTCGTGCCCGTGGTGCCGGGCACCGCGATGGACGACCTGGCCGCCGCCACCCGGGCGCTGGCCGCCCGCGCCGAGCGGCTGGACCCTTCGCTGGCCACCACCGCGTTCATCAGGGAGGACCGCGAGGGCAAGGTGTTCCTCGACTCCACGCGGGCGGGCGGCGCGACGGTGGCGGCCGCCTACAGCCCGCGGATCCGGCCCGGCGTGCCCGTCTCGTTCCCCGTGGCGTGGGACGAGCTCGACGGCGTCCGGCCTGGCGAGTTCACCATCCGCACCGCTGTCGAGCGGCTGGGTGAGGGCGACCCGTGGGCCGAGTACATGCCGGCGCCGCAGGCGCTGCCCGCCGACCTCGTCGAGGAGGGGCACACGATCCCGGTGGCGCGTGTGCAGGCGATGCACGAGGGCAAGCGCCGCGCCCGCGCCCGCCGCGTCGATTAGCCGCCCGCGGCGCCGGGCCGCCCTCGCCGCTGGCGGCGCGGCCGGCATCCCGGCCGGCGGCAGTCTTCACCGGCGCGGAGGGCGCTCGACGGCTCGCTTGGCCTTCGACGTGCGCGGCATCCCGCCACGCACCGCCACGCACCGCCCCGTAGCCCGCCCCGTAGCCCGCTTCGCCGGGGCGAGAGCAGTCTCGCCCCGGTCGCGGTCAGCGGGTGATGGTGACGTCGTCCACGCCGGCCTCCACGAGGGAGGCGCCTGAGGCGTCGGCGGCGTCGATGAGGATGCGGACGGTCTGGCCCGCGTAGGCGTTCAAGCTCGCCGACGCGGTGGTCCAGGCGCCGTTGCGGTTGGTGGCGGCGCCGGGCTGGTCGAGCACGGTCGTCGTGGTGCTGCCGACGACGCGGACGCGCAGGTAGTCGGCGCTGGAGGAGTTCGAGCCGTGCGCCAAGTAGTACGACAAGGACAGGTTCAGGGGGCCTGCCGAGGGGAGCGTGATCGGCGGTGACTGGATCGAGGTGACGCCGCCGTCGATGTCGTGGTCGCCCGCCGACGAGCCCGCCAGGCGGCCGGTCACGAGGTCGTTCGTGCCGCTGACCGTGGTGCCGAGCTGCTTGGCGCCGCTTGAGGTGGTGGCCTGCGGGTCGCCGCGTTCCCAGAGCCCGGTGGCGGCGGTGTCGGTGCCGTTCGGGTTCGCCGTCCAGCCCGTGGCCGTCTCGAACGTGTCCTGCCAGACCACGACCGGCGGTACGGCGGTGGCGACGGTCCACACGGCGTAGGCGATGGCGTCGGCGTTCCTGTTCAGCGCGGTGTCGTTGATGTTGGCCGTGGTGTCGCAGGAGCGGTGGTAGCAGACGTCGAACGCCTGCCCCGCGGTGCCGCCCCACAGCGCGGCCTGGGCGCTGGTCTTGATGCCTTCGGCCCCGGTGAACGTGCCACCGGCCGGGATGCCCGCCGCGATGAACGGCCCGTAGTCGGAGCGGCCGTCGAAGTCGGTGCCGCGGGTTTGCACGCCGATGGAGGTGAAGTAGTCCTGGAGGGTGCGCTCCAGGGCCGCGGACCCGGCGGGGCCCGGCCCGGCGCCCGTCCCGTCCGAGTTGTCGCCGTCGTAGACGAAATAGCCGGCGTTGGGGGAGCCGACCATGTCGAAGTTCAGGTACCCCTTGATCCGCGCGCGTTCTGCGGCCGGCAGGTTGTTCACGTAGAACCGCGACCCGCGCAACCCCAGCTCCTCCGCGCCCCACCAGGCGAAGCGCAGGTGCTTGCCCGGCTGCAGCGACTGGCGGGAGACTTCGAGCGCGGTCTCCAGGACGGCCGCGCTGCCCGAGCCGTTGTCGTTGATGCCGGGCCCCGCGGTGACGCTGTCGAGGTGCGCGCCCACCATGAGCACGTCGTCCGGGTCGCCGCCCGGCCAGTCGGCGATGACGTTGTAGCCGGTCGCGCCGTTGTAGGTGAACGACTGCAGGGTGGTGGTGTAGCCGGCCGCGTCGAGCTGCGACCTGACGTAATTGGCCGAGGCGAGGTAGCCGGGCCTGCCGTGCGCCCGGTTGCCGCCGTTGGCGGTGGCGATGGACTGGAGCTGCGACAGGTGGGCCTTGACGTTGGTGAGGGAGATGTCCGGCGGCGCGGCGGCCCGCGCCGGCCCGGCCGGCATCACCGTGATGAGGGACAGTGCCGCGATCGCCGCGATGAGGGGTGATCTCGTTTTCCAGGTCGTACGCCTAGATAAGAGCAAGGCGGCGCCTCCATCCGAGGTCGAGGGTGGAAGATCCCGAGATGGTGCTGAATGGACGGTAACGCCGCGAAGGTGGTTCGCCTAGCTGTTCGTACGAGTGGTGATGCCGGGTTTGAGCGCCGCCACCGCCATCTCGGGATCCTGGGCGAAGAACCGCACCGAGGTCACCTCGGCGCGGCGGCCCAGCGGGCGGACCACGGTGACCGGCTCGGCCAGCTCGACCGTCACGTTCGTCTGCGAGGAGACCGCCACGGTCAGCCGCCCGCCCTCGACCGTGATCATGCCGCCCTGGTGGTACGCCCGCCCGGTCCGTACGCCCGCCACCAGCTCACGGGGCACCCGCAGATCGAGGTAGACGCCGTACCTGACGCGCAGCTCATCGGCGGTGACGACGTGCGGCCTGGTCGCGCAGCCGGCGGCCAGCATGAGGACGTACAGCAGGCCGTACAGGTCGGCGATCAGCACCCCGTACCGCAGCCAGGCGGGCACGCCGAGCGCGGCCAGCAGCAGGTCCACGACCACGGTCTCGACTGCCATCGCGAAGCTCATCAGGCCCAGCATGAACGCCTGCTCCTTGCCGTACGCGAGCGCCGTCGCCCCGTCCGGCACCCCGTGCCGCCGCCGCACGATCCACGCCGCGATGGCGGCCAGGCCCTTGACCTCGAACCCCACGATCCGCAGCACCGCTCTGACCATGTGCTTCCTTCCTCCGGCGGTTTCCCCGCTCATGGGACACGTTGACGTCGCGTCAAGGTCAAGCCCCGCCAGACCCGCTCGGCATGGGTTGAACCCGCCATAAGGGGTGGGCGTACAACCTGTCGGACCTGCGGCACCCGCCGATGACCTGCCGGAACGCGATCACTGGCGGTGCCGCCCACGCTGACCGGCCACCACGGGGACGGCGATGGAATTTCAGGGATGGAGCGACGGCCTGGCTCTTCGGCCGCGCGATTACCTCGGCTTGGGCGAGCCTCTGACCGCCGTCGTCAGGACGGCGGGCCCGCTCACGGGCGAGCGGCTCTACCTGTTCGCCCTCGGCACCGCCACCACGATGGCGCGCCTGCACCTGGGCGGCATCGCGGGGCTGCGGCTCAGCCCGGCGAACGTGCTGATCTCACCCCAGGGGCAGGCGTTCTTCGCGCCGGGGCCCAGGGACAGCCTGTTCCCCGGGCACGACGTCGGCGACTGGGCGGACGTCGTGGTGTTCGCGGCCACGGGGCGGCAGCCGGACGCCGCCGCCGACCTCGACCGGCTGCCGCCCGCCTTGCGCGCGGTGATCGACGAGTGCCGCCGCCCGGATCCGGGTGCCCGCCCGGCGGCGGTGGACCTGGTCCGCATCCTGCTCGGGCATCCAGGGCAGCATGCTGGGCCGCATTCTGGGCCGCATGCTGGGCGGCATCCTGGGCGGTGTCGTGGCGGCTCGGTGCACGAGCTGCTGCTGGCGGCCGAGCGGCGGACGATGCCGTACGAGCGGGTCCGGCATCCTGAGCCCCCGCCGCCTGAGCCGTTGTGGCGGCGGCCCGCCTACCTCGCGGGGCTGGCGGTCGGCGTGCTCGCCGTGGCGGTGGCGGCCGGGGTGGTGATCCTGCTGTCCGGCGGCGAGCGGCGTGCCGCCACGGACGACCTGCTCGACGCGATGGGGGCGCGCACGGCCACGTTCCGGCACGTGAGCGGGGAGACCGTGGCCGAGGGGCGGCTGAGCTTCGACGGAGCGGCGTCCACGGCGTACGCGATGAAGCTGACCTGCGGGAACGCCCCCGCGCCCGTCACGGTCTCGCTGGTCGGGAGCAGGGGCGTGGCGGGCGGCGCGGCGTTCGACGCGGCCAGGCCGCCGAACGGGCCGTGCGCCCAGCAGCAGGCGCCCGGCGTGCGGGAGCTGAGCTCGCCGTACACGATCAAGGCACTGCTGGACGCGGCGGGAACCGCCGTGACCAGCAGAACCGCCGAGGGCGGCGGGCGCGTGCTCACCGGCTCGGCGCTCGCGCACCGGGTGCGGGGCGAGGAGGACGCCGCGTCGTTCGCGGGCGTCGGCGCCGAGGGCCCGGTGCGGTTCACCGTGCAGGTGGACGACGCGGGGCTGCCGGTACGCCTGCGGCTGCGCATGGAGAGCAGGACCGCCGGCGCCCGCGTCGCCGAGACCGTCTACCGCGACTGGCGCGCCTACGAGGACATCAAGGAGGGGCCGCATGGCTGAGGAGTTCAGCGCGAACCGCCTTGAGGCCGCGAGCGTCGCCCGCGACCTCAAGGCCATCCGCGCCGCCCTCGACGGCGGGCCCGCCCAGGCGCAGCCGACCGGCTCCCCGAAGGCGGACGCGGCTCTCCGGTGCTTCGTCGCCGAGTCGTCCGACAACCGCGAACGCATGGACCAACTGCTCGAACGCGCGGCCGGCCTGCTCGACGCCCTGGTGACGGGCACGGGCGAGCTGGACGGTGCGCTCGCGCTGGCCGATCGGCCCGCGCCGCAGGCCCCTGCCGGGGTGGTCGTGGAGCAGGCCCATGGCTGACCTGCCGTACGGCTTCACCGTCCGCGTCCCCGGCTCCTGTTACGCCTTCGACGTCCGGCGCGCGGGACGTACCGGCGACCTGGCCCGGCTGGTGGACGCCAGGGCCGCGGCTGGCAGCTGGAACCCATCACCTGAGCTTCCCGCAGGTGGAGAACAGCGCCACGCGCCTCAACAAGGAGAAGGACATCGAGAGCCGCCTGACCCAGCTCAAGGCGATGATCGGCCAGCGACTTCGTCACCGAGCGCGCCTCGGGCACAGCAGGACCACGATCAGTGGAACAACGGCGCCCGCCAGATCATGCAGGGCCTGGAGGACCTGTCCCCCGATGAGGCGCTCGTCCGCGAGATACGCGAGGAAGTAGGGCTGGAAGTGCGCCCCGGGCGCCCTCTGGCTCTCTGGTCATGGCAACTCGACGGGGAGCGGACCCCGACCGTCGTCGCCGTCGCACATGCTGTGCACAGCCAGCGGCGACCGTGTGGACATGAGCGGGAACGACAAGCAGGACTTCATCGAGAAGTGCGGCTGGTTCGAGCGAGAAGAGGTCCTCGGCCTCAATCTCATTCCCAGTGCCAGGGACGTCATCGAAACTGTTCTGGCGAGCGAGCCTGTGAAGACCCGTACAACTGAATGAGGCTTACAAGCGCGTGGACCAGGGATGAATGTAGGTGCTGACGCGTCAGATCCTCAGGGCTGCTCAGTCGGAGATGAAGCGGCGCATCGAGTTGTGTTTACGACAGGAGGCCGGCTGGCTGCCGGACCGTGCCCTGGCATCGGGTCAGTGTCTCGATCACCCTGACTACGATCAGCGCGGCTTCTGCGGGAACGTACCACCGGCCGATGCCGCATCGATGATCAGGGTCACGACATCGGTGTCCTGCCGCAATCGTGAGCAGGCTCTGCCGGGATCAGTTGGAGTTGCCGTGGCTGGGGTGGAGCACGCCCGGGGTCTCGGCCTTGGTCAGGCGGCGGATGGTGATCGTGGTGCGGTCCTTCCGCTCCTGCTGATTCTGCGGGGCAGGGGGGTTGCTCATGGCACTCCTTACCGGGCAAGTCAGGAAAACAGTGGGATGACGGTATGATTCCCTTCGCATCCCCCTTAATAACAGAAATTACACCCGCTGCGCGTGGGATATCGCGCAAAAACATGCGCATCCGGGTCGAGCAATGACAGGCCGTGGAAATAGCCCGGCGGGGTGACCGACAGCCCGGTCAGCAGTTGCACCACGTCGTACGCCACGAGCTGGCCCGACAGCCCGGCCGACATGCCGGTGACGCCGGGCCAGGCGTAACCGTCGCCGGGCTGCGGCGGGATGCCGGCCCGTACGCACGCGAAACACGGCCCGCCGGGCCCGAAGACGCCCACGCTGACCAGCGGCCCGTTGTAGCCGCCCGTCACCCACGGGATGCCCGCCCGCGCGCAGGCCCGGTTGGCCCACGTCCTGATGCCGTCCGGCTCGCCGGGCCGGTCGGCGCAGAGGGCCAGCACGTCGAAGCCGTCGATCAGGCGGGCCAGTGCGTCGGGGCCGTCCACTGTGAGCGGTTCGCCGGTGACCGAGATGTCGGAGTTGACCCGGCGCAGCCGCTCCACCGCCGCCTCCACCTTCGGGCGGCCGACGTCCGGTTCGGTGTAGAGGACCTGCCGGTTGAGGTTCGACAGCTCGACGACGTCGGGGTCCACCAGGTGCAGCCGGCCCACGCCCGAGGCGGCCAGCGACCAGGCGGCGTGGGTGCCCGTACCGCCGAGGCCGATCAGCAGCACGCGCGCGGACTTGAGCCTGACCTGCGGCTCCCAGCCGTGGTCGCGCGGAGTGAGGTCCACCCAGCGGAAGTAGTCGCGGCTGCGGCTGTAGCGCTCCTTCTCCCGTTCGCCCAGCTCGTCGCAGGGGCCCGGCGCGGTCTCCTCCACGTGGCCCGAGGCCAGCAGCGCGGCCACCAGCTCGTCGGCCTCCTCCTGGGTGAGCATGGCGAAGCCGGCGAGCAGCTCGGCGGCGATCTCGGCGGGCGCGCGGGTGCCGTCCATGAGCGTCAGGGCCGACCAGGCGTGGCCGTCGGCGTCGTGGATCTCCGTGGCCAGGCCGAACATCGCCCCGCCGAGCCGGATGGTCCCGTCGCCGAGCCGCTGCGGGGCGTGCTCGGGCTTGACGCGGGGAAAGCGCATGCCCCCGATCGTGGTCAGCGGCCGGCTACAGGGTCAAGGTCGCGAACTGCACGAGGTCGAGGCGGCGGGCCTGCACCCGGTTCGTGGAGGTGAGCAGCAGCCGTACGCCGGAGCGCAGCGGCGCACGAGCGGGCTCTCGGCCACGGGGGCTCGGGGTCGAGCTTGTCGCTGCCGACGTGGCAGGGCTGGCCTTTGACGGGGAGGGGCAGGGCCCGCAGCAGCGAGCCGATGGGGGTCTCGGGCTCCGCCGTCACCTCGACGTCGGGGCGGTGCCTGCCGCCGGATCGCGGATCGTCAACCGAATGATCATAATCCCCTTTCCAGGGGACTGAAGCAGGATTTACCGGAATAATCTAGTTATGCGGTGAGGTTCGCGAAGTACCCCACCCGCGCGACGCGCCGTCGCTAGAGTGATATTTCCCAATATCAGCGTACCGAGTGCGGTATTTCATGATATCCGCAGCGCGAGGAGCCCGCCCGTGGTGAATCACCGCGTAACGGACGAGGCCATGGTCCGAGCCCTCTATCGCGAATACGGCGCCCCCCTGCTGGCCTTCGCCATCAGACTGACGGGCGGCGATCGCCGCTGGGCCGAGGACGTCGTCCAGGAGACGCTCGTACGAGCCTGGCGCAACCTCCACGACCTGCGCACGGAATCCGGCTCGCTGATGCCCTGGCTCGCGACCGTCGCGCGGCGCGTCGTCATCGACGACCGGCGCCGCAACAGCGCCCGCCCCCTCGACACCGTCGAAGACCTTTCCGACCGTGCCCAGCCCGTGGCCGCCGAGGACGAACAGCTGCTGCGCGAGATCGTCGTGACCGACGCGATGATGTCGCTCTCCCCGGCGCACCGGCAGGTGCTCACCGAGACGTTCCTCCTGGATCGCACACTCCAGGAGGCGGCGGAGACGATCGGCGTGCCCGTCGGCACGGTGAAGTCCCGCGTGTACTACGCCATGCGCGCCTTACGGGTCGCGCTGGAGGAAAGGGGGGTGACGCTGCCGTGACCAAGGTGCGTCACGATGACAGGGGGGTGGCGCCATGACCGAGGTACATCACGAGGATGTGGCCGCGTACGCGCTGGGCCTGCTCGACGGGGATGAGCGGGCGGCCTTCGAGCGCCATCTGCACGGGTGCGGGACGTGTTCCGCCGAGGTGGGGTCGTTCGCCGCCATGGGGGAGCTGATCAAGGGGGTGCATCCGGACGACCTGCTGCCGCAGCCGCCGGATCCGCAGGTCGAATCGCTCCTCGTCCGCCGCGCCGCCACCGAGCGGCGCCGCCGCGGCCTGCACCGCGCGTTCATGACCGCGGCGGCCTGCGTGCTCGTCGCGGCCGGCGTCTATCTCGGCGTCAGCGCCACGACCGCAGGTCCCAATCCCGACAGCATCCACAGCCCGGCCCGCGCCCTGCTCATGACCGGCCGCACCTACTCGGTGACGGACCCGGCCACCGGCGTGACCGGGCTCGTCGGCGTGGAGGACAAGGGCTGGGGCACGCACGTCGCGCTGGAGCTCAAGGGCGTCAAGGGCCCGCTGCAGTGCCGGCTCATGGCGGTCGGCGACGACGGCCGCTCCGAGGTGGTGGCGAGCTGGGGCGTGCCGGACAAGGGGTACGGCGTGCCGGGCTCACCCGACCCGCTCCTCCTGCACGGCGGCACCAGCCTCCCGCAGGACGAGCTCAACCACTTCACCATCCAGACCTTCGACGGCAGAACCCTCGCCACGGTGGCGGTCTGAGGGGGGAGGGCTTCACGCCTCTCGCTCGGCCGGCCGCCTGTGACGGTGGCGGTCTGAGGGGTGAGCGCTTTCGCGTCCTTCGCTCGGCGGGCCGCCGGCGTCGGCGGTCTGAGAGGCGGGCGGGTCAGGGGGCTTGGAGCTGTTTGCGCAGCTCCTCGACCTGCTTCGGCTCGGCGATGCCGTCCCATGGGCGGAGGGCCCTCAAGCCCTTCCTGCGGTGGTCGGCGGCCCGGTCCGGGCGGAGCCTGCTCAGGTGCAGGTGGGCGAGCGCGGTGCTGATGCCGGCGGCGGGCAGGCGGGAGGTGGCCTGGTCGAGCAGGCCCGCCACCGTGTCCGCCCCTGTGCTCGCCCCTGTGCTCGCCACCGTGCCCGGCTCGTGCGCCGGGTCCGCCAGCAGGATCCCGGCCCGGTGCACGAGGCAGCGCCCGCGGCCGAACTCGTCGGCGGTCTCGGCGTAGAGGCGTTCGGCCTCGTCCAGGTGCAGGCCGGCGTCGTGGCTCTGACCCAGGTAGTGGTGGGCGAGCGCGAGCAGCTCGCGCGCGTGCGCCTCCGTCGCCTGGTCGCCGGCCTTCCGCGCCAGGTCGAGCGCCTCGAACAGCACTACCCGGGCGTTGGTGTGCAGGCCGCGGGCCTTGCCGGCGGCGCCCTCGTGGTCGTGCGCCTGGGCCTTGCGCATGAGCAGCGCGGCCACGTTCGCCAGCCTGATGGCCTGCCCGGCCACGTGCCCGCCGGTCAGCGCCTGCCCGTACCTGACCAGCGCGGACTCCACGGCCTCGTACTCGTCGCCGGCCGACAGCAGGATGGCCGCGTGCGCCAGGTGCAGGTCGGCGGGCCATGACTCGACCCTGACGCGCACCGCCGCCGCCCGGTCGAAGTGCCTGCGCGCCTCGCGGGGGTCGCCCGTGGTGAGCAGGATCGCGCACTGCCGCAGCTCGGCCGTGGCCTGCACCTGCTCGTCCCCGAGCGATTCGGCGGCCCGCGCCAGCTCGGCCGCCGCGCGCAGCCGGTCCTCGTGCCGCTGCTCGAGGCGGAACCAGGTCTCCAGCGCGTCGCCGATCTCGGCCAGCGCCCGGCCGGTACGCGGCGCGGGCTCCTCGCGGGCGAGCACCTGCAGCAGCACCCGGTCCTCCATGGCGAACCAGGTTCTCGCCTCCTCGGCGGGCAGCCGCCCGGCGTATCCGGTGGCTTGCTCGGCGAAGTGCTCGACCAGCCGCCGCCAGGCCGCGACCTCCCTCGGCGGGCGCGCGGCCGTGCCGGTGCCGGGGTCCGCCGCGCCGCTGCCGCGGAAGGTCCCCGACACCCGGACCCGCGTCATCCGTACGTTCTCCACCAGCCCCAGCCCGGCCAGCTCCGCGATCGCGTCGGCCGCGGACGGGACGCCGAGCAGCGCGGCGGCCGCCTGGTGGTCGACCTCGGCGATCGGCAGCCCGGCCAGCAGCACGAACAATCGCTTGGCGGTCGGCCGGAGCTGCCTGACGCTGCGTTCGAGCACGAAGTCGAGGGTGTCGGGGATGGACAGGCTGCGCAGGTCGTCCACCAGCGACTGGAGGGAGACGCCGGGGTTGCCGGCCAGCCAGCGGCCGACCCTGACCAGTTCGAGCGGGCTGCCCAGGCAGGCGTCGGCGAGCAGCTCCAGCGCCTTCGGCTCCCGGGTGACCCGGTCGTCGCCGATGTGCCGGGCGAGCAGCGTCCGCCGGGCGTCGGGGGCGAGCGGGCCGAGCTGGATGAGCTCGATGTGCTGCGGCGGCTGGTCGGCGAGCGTGCCCGCGATCACGATGTGCGCGCCGGGCACCCGGGTCGGCAGCCACTCGACCTGGCTCCACGAGCTGACGTTGTCCAGCAGCAGCACCTGGCCGGTGCCGTTGAGCGCCTCGATGACCTCCTCGGTGGCGTCCCCGGGCTCCTGGATGCCGCCGGGCGGGCGGTTGAGCGTGCGCAGCACCCTCTGGGCCACGCTCAGCGGTGTCTCGGGGCGGTCCCGGTCGGCGCCGCGCAGGTCGGCGTAGCGCTGCTTGCGCGCCTCGCCCGCCAGCTCCCACACCGCGTGGACGGCGACCGTGGACGTGCCCATGCCGATGGCGCCGTGCACGACGACGACGCCGCGTTCGAGCGCCTCCGCCTTGATCCGCCGCAGCTCGGCCTCGCGGCCGATCAGTTCGTCGATCCGGTCGGGGAACGGCATCGTGGCCGGCAGCGGCCGCGGCGGGCGGGCGCGGTGACGCCGGATCCGGTACGTGACCAGCCCGGCCACCACCGGCACCACCACCACGAACACCGCGAGCAGCCCGACCACCGCCCAGATCGGCAGCAGCTCGACGAGCTTCTTGGCCAGCTCCTCCTGGAGGATGAGGATCGCGCCGCCCACCGTCAGCGCCCCGCCGACCCCCAGCTCCGCCCAATGCGCCGCGGCCAGCCGGTAGAGCCGCGACAGCCGGAAGCCGAGCCGCTCCCTGCGCGAGATGTCCGTCACCGGCGCACCCCCCGCGTCAGGCCCCGGTACAGCAGGCGCGCGGTCACGGCCAGCACCAGCACGGGCACCGCCGTCGCGAGCACCGCCTGGGCCGCGAGCGGGCTCGCCGCGCTCATGAAGTGGCGGGCCTGCTCCAGCAGGATCAGCGGCAGGTGGTCGCCGGACGGCCAGTTGAGCAGCAGCCCGACGATCGCATCGTTCCAGACCAGGACGAACGTCAGCACTCCTGCCAGCACCACCGAGGGCCGGGCCTCGCGGACGAAGTGGACCAGCTCCCAGCGGTCGCGCGCGAGCATGGGCGCGGGCACCCGGACGAACGCGTTGTGCAGCACCAGCACCGCCAGCGGCAGCACCAGCGCCGCGTGCACGATGGTCAGCGCGGGTGCCGTGCCGAGCGGGCTCAGCGTCTGCTGCAGCGGCACCGCGAACGCCTGCGGCGGCAGCACCGCCAGGGCCACCGAGACCAGCAGGACCGGCCGCCAGGTGCGGCGCGGCAGCAGATGCTCGTGGGCCAGCACGTACGCGGCCGGCACCGCGGCCAGCAGCACCACGCACACCACGGTGACCGCCCGCAGGAACGTGGTGCCGAGCGCCCCGGTGAACGCACTGTCGGACAGCGCCTCCGCGTACGAGCCGAGCGTCCACGGCTCGCCGTTCCACCACCCGCTTCGCGCGGCGGCGACCGGGTCGCGCAGCGAGGTGATGAGCAGCGCCGCGAACGGCAGCAGCCACAGCACCGACACCGCGCCGCCGAGCGGCCAGAGCCGCCGGCCACTCGTGGCGGGCGGCTGCGCGGACGGCGTGGAGCCGGCCCAGGTCACCCGGCCGCGCAGGCCGAGCAGGGCGGGTGCGGCCAGCCCCGCCACCAGCAGGGACATCAGGACGGCCAGCGCGGCGGCCCTGGCGTACCCCAGGTCGTCGTTGTGCCGCCACCAGTACAGCCCGCCGCCCTCGACCAGCGCCTGCATCGACCCTGGCACCCCCATGAGCACCAGGTCGAACACGCGGGCCGCCGCCACCAGCGCGAACAGGTACGCCAGCGCGGCCGGCCCGGCCAGCGCGGGCAGCACCACGGACCACAGCCGGCGCCCGCGGCCCGCGCCGAACGCCCTGGCCACGCGCAGCAGGTGCGCGGGCAGCCTGGCGAGTGCCTCGTGGAAGACGAGGAAGGCGACGCCCGCGTACTGCCAGACGAAGGCCAGGCCGAGCACCAGCCAGATCCAGCCGGGGCCGAGGAAGGCGGTGTCGTGGCCGAGCACGGCGGCGGCCATGCCGCGCTCGCTGCTGGTGTCGAACAGCAGCCGGAAGATCGCCCCCGTCGTCAGCGGCGACACCACGGCGGGCAGCACCAGGATGACCCGCATGACCAGGCCGAGCGCGGGGCCCGCGGTCCTGACCAGCCAGGCCAGGCCGAGCCCCACCGCGCACACCACGACGACCAGGACCCACCAGGTGAGCGTGTTGCCGATCGCCTGCCACGCCTGCGGGTCGGTCAGCACCTCGGACCACGCGCCGGGCCGCGAGAAGCTGATCAGCACGGTCCCGAGCAGCGGCGCCAGGATCACGCCCGCCGACAGCACCACCGCGAGCAGCAGATAGAGCGCCGCCCGCCACCGGCTGATCCCGCGCGCACTGACCGGCCCCCCGCCATCGTGATGCGGCGCCACCTCGAACAAGAACGCGTCACGCCCGCTCATGGCCCGCTCACCCCGGACAGAAGGACGTGAGGTCCGCTCGTTCGCCCGCTCATCGGCCGCTGCCCTTCGCGAGGCTGGTGACGATCTTCTCCCGGGCGGCCTGGGCGGCGCCGGCGGGGGCGGTGGTGCCGGCGGCGACGTCGCCGAACAGCTCCGTGAGGACGCGCCACAGGCCGCGGCCGTCGCCGCCCTCCAGACGGCCGATCAGGCGGTCGGACAGGTCGTAGCGGCGGCCCTCGCGCCCGCGCAGCGCCAGCGCGGGCTCGCGCAGCAGCGGGTGAGACGGCTCGCGGTCGAGGGTGAGGAAGCCGCCCTCGTCGACCCACTCGGTCAGCGCGTCGTGCTCGTCGCTCCCGCGCGGCCTGGTCAGCCACTCCACGAAGTCGAGCGCGTCCTGCCCGCCGCCCCGCATCGCCACCGCCACGTCGCCGCCGGCCACCAGGGGCGGGGGCCCGCCCGCGTGGCCGGGGAAGGAGAAGTGGCGGGCGACGTCCTTGCCGGCGTAGCGCTCGATGACGGGCAGCGCGAAGTCGGGCGCGGCCACCACGTCGGCGCCGCGGTAGCGGAAGACGTCGAGTATCGAGTCGTGGAACTGCAGGGTCAGCGCCCGCCTGCCCTGGTCGGGGGTGAACGCCTCGCGCCAGATGAGCGCCAGCACCGTGAGCGCCTCGGCCACCTCGTTCCTGGCCCACCACTCCGGGTCACCGCGCGTGGCCGCGGTGAAGAGGCCGTCGTAGACCTCGGGCGCGTAGGCGAGCAGCACGTTCTCGAACCAGTCGCTGAGCACCCACCCGTCGGCCGCGCCGATGGCCACCGTGCCGGGGCGGGGCATCCATGAGGTCAGGTTCGGGGGCGCGTGCCGCTCGCCCTTGCGGTGCCAGACGAGCGACTTGTTGGCGAGCTTGAACCAGGCGCCGAGCTCGGGCCCGCCCTCGTACGGCGTCACGAGCCCCCGCCAGAACGCGTCCTGCACGTGCCCGCCCACCCTGGGCTGGATGCGCGGGCTCACCAGCGGGTCGAACAGCAGCCCGAGCCTGGGGATGACGGCCACGTCGGGGATGACGTTCTCGGCGGGGCCGCGCAGCAGCGCGCTGATGTTGTCGCCCGCCGAGTAGACGCTGACCGGCCGCCGGGAGCCGGCCGTGTACGCGTCCACCACCCGCAGGAAGCGCTGTAACTCCGCGCCGCTCCACACCACCGCGACCCGCAGCGGCGGCTGACCCGCGCAGGCCGTGGCGGCCAGTGCGGGCACCCCCAGCAGGAACGCCCTACGGCTGATCGGCATCGGTGATCTCCCAGACGCGCGCGGAGGAGGCGAGGCTGGTCACCCTGGTGCCGTCGTCGGTGACGATGAGCACGGCCAGCTTGCTGTGCAGCGCCCGGCTCACCGCCGCGTGGCACGGCTCGCAGCCCGTACGGTCCTCGACCACCACCATCTTCGGCGGCATCGGCCGGCACATGACCCGCGCGAGCGCGACGGTCAGCCGCTCGTCGTGGGCCAGCTCGTGCGGTTTGGCGCGCATGAAGCCCTGGATGTCCATCCACCCCGACATGTACGCGACCTGCCCGTGCGACACCAGGGCCAGGTCCTTGCGGGCGGCCAGTTCGAGGTTGCGTTTGACGGTCAGGTGCGGCAGCAGCCCGCCGCCCGCGGGCACCAGCCCGATCGCGCGGTCCGCGGTGGACAGCGCGGTGACGTCGCGGCCGTCCAGGCGGAGCCGGCCTTCGTGCGGCGCCTCCAGGCCGAGCAGGACGTCGGCGAACGCCTCGCCCGCCGCCGGGTCGCCGGCCACCACGACCGCGGCCTGCTCGGCGTCGAGGGTGAGCGGGCCGGGTGACAGTCGCTGCCGGACGCCGTGCGTGAGCCAGGTGAGACCGTCGATCTCCAGCAAGGGCACGTGTGCAACCATCCGTCACGTCGGGATGCCGTCCGCCACCTGACGTTCGCACAAACGACGATCTACTTCAACGTGGCCGGGCGACTCCCGCGCGTGTTCACGAAGTGGGTGACGAACCAGCCGCGGGCATGCTCGGCCACGGCGTCCAGCGCGCCCGGCTCCTCGAACAGGTGCGTGGCCCCCGGCACCACCGTGATCCTGGTCTCGGCGCGCAGCCGCCGCGCGGCCTCCTCGTTCAGCTCCATCACCACCGGGTCCCTGCCGCCCACGATGAGCAGGGTGGGGGCGCGTACCGCGGCGAGCCGGTCGCCGGCCAGGTCGGGCCGCCCGCCGCGCGAGACGATCGCGGCGACCGGGTTGTCCGGCTCGGCCGCCGCCCACAGCGCCGCCGCCGCTCCCGTGCTCGCGCCGAAGTAGCCGACCGGCAGCCCGGCCGCGCCGGGATGCTCGCGCACCTGCGCCGTACGCTCCAGCAGCCGCCCGGCCAGCAGCTCGATGTCGAACACGTTCGCCCGGTCGGCCTCCTCCTCCGGCGTCAGCAGGTCGAACAGCAGCGTGCCGAGACCCGCCTCGTTGAGCGCGCCGGCCACGTACCGGTTGCGCGGGCTGAACCGGCTGCTGCCGCTGCCGTGCACGAACACCACCACGCCCAGCGCGCCGTCAGGAACGACCAGATCTCCCGGCATGTCCACCCACTCCCCTCACCGCAGGCTGCCGCTACCCGGTCACGCCCGGCTCTATCCGCCCCTGAGCTGGGCAGTGGCCTGGGAAGGGGGACGGGGACATGAAGACGGAACCGGGGCGCAGGTTCGAGCCGGCCGGTGACCCGCTCGAACGCATCTTCGCGGGCGGGGCGTCGGCGCTCACGCTCGTCCGCACCATGGGGATCGGCCGCTGGCTGCGCATGGAACGCGAGGCGCTGGCCCAGACGGTCAAGGTGACGGCGGCGTGCGCGCTGGCCTGGTGGCTGGCCGCGTACGTGCTCAAGGTCGACCTGCCGGTGCTCGCGCCCATCGGGGTGCTGCTGACCGTGTCGGCGACCGCGTACAGCACGGTCGTGCGCGGCGCCCAGCAGATCCTGGCGGTGATCGTGGGCGTGGCGGCGGCCACCGCGTTCATCTGGCTCATCGGCCCGAACCTGGGCACGCTCGCCGTCCTCGTCGTGGCCGGGCTGGTGCTGACCAGGCTGCTCAACCTGCCGGCCCAGAACGTGCAGATCCCCATCACCGCGCTGCTGGTGTTCGCGCTCGGCAGCACGTACGGCTTCGCCCGCCTCGCCGACGTGCTGCTCGGCGCCGCCATCGGCATCGCGGCGAACCTGCTCGTGCTGCCGCCCCGCTTCGTCGACCACGCGGGCAAGGAGCTGTGCGGCCTGTCGGGGGAGCTGTCGAACCTGGCCGAGGACATGGCCGAGGGGCTGCGCGGCGAGTGGGACCACGAGCAGGCCGCCGAGTGGCTGGACCGGGCGCGTACGCTGTCGCAGCGCCTTGAGGACACCGAGGAGGCCGCCGAGCAGGCCGCCGAGTCCGTACGCCTGTCGCTGCGCCGCCGCCGCTACGACCGCCGCCTGCGCCAGGTCGCCGAGGCGGCCACCTGCCTCGACCATGCCTGCCACCAGCTCAGGGGCGTCGCCAGGGGATTGGTGGACCTGGTCGCGGGGGTGCGCGGGCTGCCCGGCGAGCGTGGCGCCGACCTGCCGGAACCGCTCGCCGACGAGCTGTCGGCGCTGTCGCGCATCTTCCGCCACTTCGGCATGCTCCAGGTGAGCCCGGGCAGCCGCGAGGACATGGAGGACCTGCGCGCCGCACTCGACGACGGCGAGCGCCAGCACCGGCGCATGGCGGGCACCATCCACCGCACGAGCCACCCCGAGCTGCGCTTCCTCCAGGGCGCGCTGCTGGACGACTGCGCCAGGATCCGCCACGAGTTCGACCCCGACGACGGCCCTCACCGCGCCGCCTTCCCGACACCCGACCGCCCGGCCCATCCCGCCGCGACCACCTCTGACTGACCGCCCGGCGCATCCCGGGGCGACCACCTCTGACTGACCGCCCGGCGCATCCCGGGGGCGACCACCTCCGACTGGCCCGCCGAAACCGGCCGCGCGGCCCCCGGCTGATTCCCGCGATCACCCCGCCGACCTCGGAAGAGGTTTGGCATACTGCTCGGATGTCCGATTTCTCCGAGTTCCGCGAGCGAGGGCGGGCGGCCCTGCTGGCCGGCGAGGCCACCCACGACGTGCCCATGGTGGAGGGCGGCGCCCGCTGGGGCGCGGCGGTGGTGCTGCGGCCGGCCGGGGAGGTCGCCGGGCGGCTGACGGACCTGGCGGCCACCGTGCACGCCCCCGGTCACTGGGTGCACGGCGGCCCGGCCCTGCACGTCACGCTCAGGTCGCTGGAGCCGTACCGGAGCGTGATCCCCGAGGACGACCCGCTGCGCCGCGCGTACGCCGCGGCGCTGGCCGAGGCCGCGGACGGCCTGCCGCCCGCCTGGGTCTACCTGGCGGGCGTCGCCCCGCACCAAGGCGGCGTCCTGGTGGGGGCGCATCCCGTGGACGAGACGCTGGAGACGCTGCGCAAGCGCTTCGCCAGGGGCCTGGAGTCGAGGGGCGTGCGCGACCTGGAGTACGGCAGGGTCCGCGACCGCTGGTACGTCAGCCTGGTCCACTTCGCCGCGCCCCTGACGAACGCCGAGGAGATCGTGGCCTGGTGCGACGCCCACGCGGACACCGACTTCGGCCTGGCCGAGCTGCCGGTGGCGGAGCTCGTCCAGTTCGTCCACACCGGCGCGGCGATCAGGGTGGACGAACTGGACCGCGTCCCGCTCAGCTCATCACCAGCGCGGTGAGGAACTGCAGCAGGTGCCAGGCCACGTACGCGCTGAGCGAGCAGAACGCCCACTCCTTGCCCAGCCCGATCCGCGCGACCCAGCGCAGCTCCTCGGCCGGCTCGCGGCGCACCCGCAGGCTCCTGCTGACGAAGAACGCCGAGACGAGCCACGCGGCCCCCGACACCAGGACGAGCGCGGCCGAGAGCGCGAGCAGCACCGGCGACGGGTTCCCGCCCTGCACGTCGGAGAGCTGGCGGGCCCAGGCCGCGAGCAGCCCGCCGAGCACGGCGAGCGTGATCCGCCGGTCCTTGCGCGCCTGTCGCTTGAGCCATTGAAGGTCTTGCCGCAGATGGTTCTTGAGCATCCGGATCACCTCCGCTTGTGAATCGGCCGGTGAGTCCAGGAAACGAGAAGCCGCGCGAAAGATCTGCGACCTCAGAACCGAGATTTCACGACTTTTATCGGTGTTTCACGCGAAAACCCGGAGTTCCTCCGCGGCCCGCCGCGCCTCCACCAGATCGCCCACCTCTTCGAGCGTCCGCACGGCCTCCCGCAGATGCGCGACCGCCGCCTCCTGCCGCCCCAACCGGGCCGAGACGAGGCCGAGCGCCCGCGAGGCGCAGCCGAGGTCGCGCCGCGTCCCGCACTCCTGGTGCACGTCCCTGGCCTGCCGGGCGTACGGCAGCGCCTCCTCGGCCCTGTCGAGGTCGAGCAGGATCATGGCGAGCGTGGTCAGCGCCGCCGCCCAGCGGTCGCGCGTACCGCTCTCGTGCTGCAGCTCGACCGTCTCCCTCGCCGGCTCCAGCGCCGCCGCGGGCCGCCCTGCCGCGTGCAGCGCCTGCGCCACCGACAGCAGCGCGCTCGCCCGGTTGTCGCGCAGCTCCTCCCTGATCGCCAGCGCCGCCTTGGCGGCGCGCAGCGCGGGCCGGTGCTGCCCCAGCGACAGGTACGTGTACGCGAGCGTCTCCTGCACGTCCGCCTCGGCCCGCCTGATGCCCTTGCCCTGCACGATGTCCAGGGCCTCCAGCGCGTACGTGAACGCCACCTGCGGCCTGCCCTGCCGCCGCCGCACCCGCGCCAGCCGGTTGAGCATGCGCGCCTCGACCGGCTCGTCGTTGATCACCCGGCTGATGGCGAGGGCCTGGTTGAGATAGTCGTCGGCGCGCCGGTAGTCGGCCAGCCGCCAGTAGACGAGCCCGATGTCGCCGAGCGTCTCCGCCCTGCCCTGCTCGTGGTGCAGCTCCACCTGGACGGCCAGGGCCTGCTCGTAGCAGGACAGCGCCTCGTCGTAGCGGGAGCCGTTGCGGGCGATGCGGCCGAGCGCGCACAGGGCCCGGCCGCAGCCGTACTGGTCGCCGGTCGCCGTGTAGCCCGCGAGTGCCCGTTCCGCGTCGCGTCGCGCGTCGTGCGGCAGCCGCAGCAGGTCGTAGATCTCGGCCAGGCAGAGCAGCGTCTCCGCCTCGGCGTGCTCGTCGCCCAGCTCGTGGCAGATCGACAGCGCCTCCAGGCCCTCCGACAGCGCGGCGTTCGGCTCGCCCAGGTTGCGCTGCACGGTCGCCAGGATGATCAGGCTCTGGGCGGTGCCGCGCCGGTCGCCGAGCTGCTCGCGTACGTCGAGTGCCTGGCCGGCGTACCGCAAGGCCGGCTCGTGGCGCTCCTGCGACAGGTGCAGCCGGGAGAGCGTGTGCAGGCAGCTCGCCACGCCTGCCTGGTCGCCGATCTCCTCGTACAGGGCGAGCGCCTCGGTGGCGTGGCGCAGCGCCTGCTCGCTGTTGCCGGCGATGCCGTGCACCTCGGCCAGGTCGTTGAGCGCCCGCGCCTGGCCCTCGCGGTCGCCCAGCGAGACGTGGTCGGCCAGCGCCTCCCCGATGAACCTGGCCGCCAGCGTGGACGGCCCGATGTCGCGGTGGATCGAGCCCAGGTTGCCGCGCATGAGCGCGATGGCCCTGCGGTTGCTCACCTGCATGGCCGAGGCCAGCCCGCCCTGCTGCACCTCCAGGTCGTTCTCGTAGTAGCGCAGCCGCCTGAACGGCTCGAACACCGCCGCCGCCAGCCGCCACGCCATGCCGTGCGCGCCGCTCTCCCCGGCCATCCGCACGGCCGAGACCAGCGAGCGCCGCTCCGCCTCGAACCACTCGCCGGGCGTCGCCGGGTCGGCGGCCACCGCCAGGTAGTGGTCGAGCAGCCGCGCCCTGGCCTCGCGCACGCCGGCCTCCGCGTGCCTGCCCAGCTCCCTGGCCAGCCGCTTGACCAGGTCGTGCACCCGGTAACGCGACCCCGGCAGCGGCTCGACCAGGTACGCCCTGTGCAGCCCCGCCAGCGCGGCCACCGCGTCCTCGACCGGCGCGCCGAGCGCCGCCGCCAGCACCTCGGGCGTGAAGTCCCGTCCTGGCAGCAGCCCCACGTGACGGAACGCCCGCCGCTGCGCCGGGCTCAGCGACTCGTACGCGAGGTCGAGCGCCGACCTGAACGCCTCCTCCGGGTCGCCCACCAGCAGCCGATCGGGCTTGCGCAGCTCGCCCACCCGCCCCTGCACGCTGAGCCCGGGGTCCTCGGCGAGCTTGGCGGCCGAGATCCGCAGCGCGAACGGATGGTACGAGCACACCCGCGCCAGCTCGGCCAGCGCGTCCCTGTCGGCCGCCCTGGGCGAGTCCTTGCCCAGCACCGCGATGAGCAGCGCCACCGCGTTGCCCGGGTCGAGCACGCCCAGGTCCATGAGGTCGGCGTGCCCGGTGGCGCGCAGCGGGCCCATCCGCGTCCTGCTGGTCACCAGCGCCACGCAGTCCTTGCCGCCGGGCAGCAGGGCGCGTACCTGGGTGGCGTCCGCGGCGTTGTCGAGGACGAGCAGCAGCCGCCGCCCGGCGATCCTGCTGCGGTAGAGCAGCATCAGCTCGGCCTCGTCCGAGGCCGGCATGTGCTCGCCGACGCCGAGCGAGCGCAGGATCTGCCCGAGCGCCTCCGCCACCGTCATCGGCGGCTGGCTGGGCGACTGCCCGCGCAGGTCGATGACGATCTGCCCGTCGGGGAACCGGTCGGCGTGCTGGTGCGCCCAGCGGGTGACCAGCGCGGTCTTGCCGACGCCGGGCAGGCCCTGCACGACCATGGTGTTGGTGCGCCGCGGCCGGTCGAGCCAGTCGGTCAGCAGGTCGAGGCTCTGCTGCCGGCCGGTGAAGTCGGAGACGTCGGCGGGCAGCTGGCGCGGCTTGGGCATCTCGCGTACGGGCACCGCGCTGTTCGGAGCGGGCCCGCCCGGCCGGGTCAGGAACGGCGTCACCCGTCCCTTCCAGGGTGCCGACAGGTGCTCCCAGCTCCCCGCGGCGGCTCGCAGCGCGACCGGGTCGGCGATGCGCAGCCGCCGGTAGCCCGGCCTGACCAGCCAGCCCCGCTGTGTCCACTGGGTGAGCTGGCGCTGGACCACGTCGGGCGAGCTGCCCACGAGGTCGGCCAGCGTCTCCATGGACAGCGGCGGCGCCGACTCAGAGGCCAGCCCGTAGCGCTCGTCGAGATGCAGCAGCCAGACGGCCAGCCGGGCCGCGACCGGCGCGCGGGCCAGCGCCTCGTGCCTGCGGGCGGCGAGGTTGCGCGCGAACAGCTCCTGCACCAGCGCGGTCGCCACGGCCGGCGCCGCCGCGGCCTGCTCGCGCAGCCGCCGCAGGTCGATGGGCCAGGCGCGGACCTCGGTGAGCGCGTCGACCTTGACGCGGTCGGCGGGGCTCCAGAAGGCCAGCTCGCCGACGATGTCGCCGTCGCCCCGCAGGTCGTGGACGGCTTCGCGGTCGCCGGCCGGGGTGTACTCGCGGGCGTAGCCGTAGTCGATCAGATAAACGCTGTGGGCCGGCCGCAACGGCGAGCACATCGTCTCGTTACGGTGGAACACGTGCGGGCGGGCGCCCTCGTCGACCAGCGCTTCGAACAGACCCACCGTGCACACCACCCCCGGGTGGGACGGCGGTGTCCCTGACATGACAGGCATCAACGGCCTGTGCGACGACCTGTCACATCAGTTGACGACAGCGGGCTGCCGCTGTCAATCGGGGATCAGACGCTCGCGGTGTCGGCCTTGTCGGTGTCGGCGCGGTCGGGGACGAAGCGGTAGCCGACGTTGCGGACCGTTCCGATCAGCGACTCGTACTCGGTGCCGAGCTTGGCGCGCAGCCGCCGGACGTGCACGTCGACCGTCCTGGTGCCGCCGAAGTAGTCGTAGCCCCAGACCTCCTGCAGCAGCTGGGCCCTGGTGAAGACCCTGCCGGGGTGCTGGGCGAGGTATTTGAGCAGCTCGAACTCCTTGAACGTGAGGTCGAGCACGCGCCCGCGCAGCCGCGCGGTGTAGGTCGCCTCGTCGATCGACAGGTCACCGCTGCGGATCTCGTCGGGCACCTCCTCGGCCGCCGCCTGCGAGATGCGGCCGGTGGCCATGCGCAGCCGCGCCTCCACCTCGGCCGGGCCCGCGCTGTCGAGCAGGACGTCGTCGACGCCCCACTCGGCGGTCATGGCGGCGAGCCCGCCCTCGGTGACGATGACGAGGAGCGGGCAGTCGATGCCGGTGGTCCTGATGAGCCGGCACAGGCTCTTGGCCTGCACGAGCTCCTTGCGCGCGTCGACGAGGACCGCGTCGGCGGGCGGGGTGTCGATGAGCGCGGACGCCTCCGCGGGCGAGACCCGGACCGAGTGGAGCAGCAACCCCAGCGCAGGCAGCACCTCGGAGGACGGCTCGAGGGCGTTGGTCAGCAGCAGCAGGTTGCTCATTACGGCCTCCTCAAACACGCAAGGACCCGGGGGCTACGTCGCCCGAGTCCATGTGAGTGAGGATATCCCACGAGTTAGTCGCGTCCATTGCGCGTCCAGCAGGTGAACAGCGCGTCTCCTGAAACAAGCTCGTTAAGGAGAACGCACAATAGAGCTGAAACGATTGTGAGGCAGGCATGGCCACAGGAAAAATACGTTATTGGGCGGCGGCGAAGGATGCCGCCGGAGTCGCGGAAGAGTCGTTCGACGCGGTCACTCTTGGTGAACTCATGACCAAAATCACACGAGATCGTGACGAACTGGCCAGGGTGGTCCTGCGCTGCTCGTTCCTGGTGGACGGCTCACCTGTGGGAAAGCGCGCGCACGATCAGGTCGTGCTCGCCGACGGCTCGGTCGTCGAGGTGCTGCCGCCCTTCGCCGGCGGCTGATCCGCTGGTGAGCAACCGCTTTCCGGGGGAATGAGTCATGCCGGATCGATAGGCTCTTGACCCCCGCCCAAGACAGGGAGCCCCATGCGCAAGCTGATCGTTTCGCTGATCGTGCTCGTCATTCTCCTTGTCGCCGCCGACCGGGTCGCCGTCGCGGGCGTCGAGCGCGATCTCGCCAATCGCATCGCCGCCTCCGCCGACCTGTCCGGCACCCCGACCGTCACCATTACGGGCATCCCCTTTCTGACCCAGGCCATCTCCGGCCACTACCCGGAGGTGCGGTTCGACCTCGGCACGTTCACCTACGGCGGCGTGCCCGTGCGCAACCTGCACGGCGCCGCCCACGACGTGACCGCGCCGCTCGACGGCATCCTGCAGAACCGCCCCGACGTCAGGGCCCGCCGCGTCACCGTCACCGGCACGCTCAGCAGGGCCACCATCGACAAATACGCGCCCCAGGGAGTCAAGATCGGCGGCAACGGCGACAGGCTCACCGCGTCGGGCGAGGTGACGGTGGGCGCCCAGAAGGTGAAGTTCGACGCCGAGATGCGGGTCGAGCTCATCGACGGCGGCATCAGGGTCCAGGCAGAGAAGATCGAGGGCGTGCCCGACCAGGTCGCCAGGCTGGTCTCCTACACCATCCCGTTCAAGGGCGAGCTGCCCTTCGACGTGAAGGTGACCGGGGTCAGGAGCGTGCCGGGCGGGCTGGAGTTCTCGGCAGAAGCGTCTGACGTGCCGATCCGTGGATGAGCGTGAACCGACGCGTCGCCGCGTACGTGATGAGGACGTGACAGCAGCGGACACCGCCGACGAGGAACTCGTGAGGACCCTCTTCGACGAGCACGCTGGGCCACTCTACGGTTACGTGCTTCGCATGACCGGCGACTCGGGCCGGGCCGAGGACGTCGTCCAGGAGACCCTGTTGCGGGCCTGGCGGCATCCCGAGGCCATGTCCGGACGGCCGATCCGCGCGTGGTTGTTCACAGTGGCCCGTAATCTCGTCGTGGACCAGCATCGCGCCAGGAAGGCCAGGCCGCCGGAGACCGGCGACGAGGCGCTGGCGGTCCTGCCGGCCGACGACGAGCTCGAGCGCGCGGTCGAGTCGTGGGCGGTGGCCGAGGCGCTCGCCGCGCTGCGGCCCGAGCACCGCGACGTGCTGCTGGAGGTCTACTACCGGGGGCGATCGGTGAAGGAGGCGTCGGCGACGCTGGGCATACCGCCGGGAACGGTCAAGTCCCGTACGTACTACGCGTTGCGCGCCCTGAAGCTGGCGCTCGAAGAACGGGGGCTGGCGCCGTGATGACGTGTGAGGAGGTCCGGATCGCGCTCGGCGCGCACGCCCTGGGCGCACTCGACCCGGAAGAAGCACTGGAGATCAACCACCACCTGGCCACCTGCGAGGCGTGCGGCGCCGAGCTGGAGGAGCTGGCCGGCCTCACGTCGTTCCTCGGGAAGGTGTCCGAGCGCGACGTCGAGGTGGTGACCAGCCCGCCGCGGCAGGTGCTCGACCGGCTGCTCAACGACCGCGCCAGACGGTCGCGACGCGGCCGGATCCTGACCGCGGTCGCGGCGTGCGCGGCGGTGCTGGTGGTGGGCGGCACGGTCTGGACGTCCATCCAGGTCACGTCGAGCCACGAGGCGACGACCGCCCAGGCGCCCGCGGCCGCGCGGTCCCAGGAGTCGGGCCCGCGGGTCCTGGCCGACCAGGGCGCGTCGGAGGAGAGCGCCGGCGACCGTCCCATGGTCGAGCCCCGCCGCTCCGACCAGCCCGACCAGTCTGACCAGTCCGACCAGTCCGACGCCGCCAAGCAGGCCCCCACCGAGCAGCCGTACGGCGCGGCCGCCACCCCGAGCCCCAGCCGGGCTCTGAAGACCCCGGCCCCGTCCGACGCGGAACTCCGCGCTTCTCCCGCGCCCCGCAAGGCTCAGGAAGGACGCGAGTTCACCGGCGAGAACCGCGCGGACGGCTACCGCGCCACAGTCCAGGCCCTTCCCGCCGAAACCGGCACCGAATTGGGCGTCCGCGTCACGGGCATCCCCGTCGGCACCACGTGCGGCCTGGTCGTGGTCGCCGCCGACGGCCGCCGCGAAACTACGCAGACCTGGCAGATCGCCCCCGACACCTACCGCGAAAGAACGGTCTTCTCCCGCCGCACCTCACTGGCGCTGTCGGAGATCACCCACTTCGAAGTGGTGGACGACTCAGGCAACCCCCTGATCAAAATCCCCGCCGGCAAGTGACCCGCGGCCTCGGCCCGCCCGCGTTTCTCGCTCAGCCGCGCGGGCCTCGCGGCTGAGCGTGCCTTCCGGCGGGGCTCGCCCCGCCGACACCCCTTCCCCCACCTCCAGCCACCGACGGTGGGAAGGAAACGCGGGGGTGGGAGGTTGCACCGGGGGATGACCGGAGGGCGTCGGCGGCGGCGCTCGGCTTGTTGATCGGGGTGAGTCACCTGCGTCGGGACGATCGCGCACATGAGGCTGCCCCCGAGCGTCTTTCCGCGGAGGAGCTCGGGGAAGGGCTGGGGGAGCGGGCGACGCTCGTGCAGTTCTCGACGGCGTTCTGTCAGCCGTGCCGGGCGACCCGCAGGATTCTGGCCGATGTGAGCGCGCTGGTTCCGGGGGTGCGGCACGTCGAGGTGGACGCCGAGTCGCGGCTGGAGCTCGTCCGCAGGCTGGGGATCACCGGCACGCCGACCGTGCTGGTGCTCGATCCGGCGGGGACGGTGGTGAAGAGGGCTTCTGGGCTGCCCAGAAAGACCGAGGTGCTGGCGGCGCTGGCGCTGGCCGTACCGAAAGTGTGACCGGAAGTGTGACCGGATGTGTGAGAGGCGATGCGTCTCACATGTCGTCTCACCAACCGGACGAGATGTGACAGATGACGAGACGCCGAGTACTGTCATGTTCATGAACCCATCGACAGAGCTGCTGACGAAGCGGCGCGCGGTTGATTTCTGCCGCGTCGCCACCGCGCTCTGTCGCGCTGCCTGAGGACGATCTCGCGCGGATTCGCCATCCGCCTCAAATCGACCCTTCAGGAGCATCCTGCGATGCGTGCCGATCCTAGAATGCTGCGCTTCGGCGCGGCCGTCATCACCCAGATCCTCGCCTCCGCCCTGATCTCCGAGAGCCTCCGGCTGCTCGCCGTCAGGGCGCTGAGTCGCGCACTGGGTGCGTTCCGTCGCTCACCGCAAATGATGCTCCGCCCGGCGCCCGGCGCCGGGAAGGACCCCGGACTCGTCCGGCCGGTCCTCGCGGTCGTGGGGCCGGCCGGATTCGCCGCCGTAATCACGCCGCAGGCCCTTTCGGCCTCGGCCGCGGCCACCCTCGCCGCCTTCCTCATCGCAGCCTGCGGATTCTGCCTTGGCTGCGCGATGTACCTGCTCATTCGCCGACTACTGCCCGCCGCCAACATGGAGGTATCCCAATGAGCCGCTCCGCCGCCCTGGTGGACGCCGACTGGGTCGAGGCCAACCTCGACACGCCCGGAGTCGTCCTCGTCGAGGTCGACGAGGACGTCAGCGCCTACGACAAGGGCCACATCCGTGGCGCCGTGAAGGTCGACTGGCGTCAGGACCTGCAGGACCCGGTGCGACGCGACTTCGTCGACAAGACCGGTTTCGAGGCCCTGCTGTCCGACCGTGGCATTTCCAACGACGACACCGTCGTGCTCTACGGCGGCAACAACAACTGGTTCGCCGCCTACGCCTACTGGTACTTCAAGCTCTACGGCCACGCGAACGTCAAGCTGCTCGACGGCGGCCGCAAGAAGTGGGAGCTCGACTCCCGCGAGCTGGTGCGCGACGTGCCCCAGCGGCCCAAGACGCAGTACGTCGCCAAGGACCAGGACACCGCGATCCGCGCCTTCCGCGACGACGTGGTGTCGGCGATCGGCAAGCTCAACCTGGTCGACGTGCGCTCGCCCGACGAGTTCACCGGCAAGCTGCTGGCCCCCGCCCACCTGCCGCAGGAGCAGGCGCAGCGCGGCGGCCACGTGCCGACGGCCCGCAACATCCCGTGGTCCAAGGCGGCCAACGACGACGGCACCTTCAAGTCCGACGACGACCTGCGCGCCCTCTACCAGGAGGCCGGGGTCGACTTCGGCAAGGACACCATCGCCTACTGCCGCATCGGCGAGCGGTCGGCGCACACCTGGTTCGTGCTCCACGAGATCCTGGAGCAGTCCAACGTGAAGAACTACGACGGTTCGTGGACCGAATACGGCTCGCTCGTGGGCGTGCCGATCGAGCTGGGGGAGGCCCGCTGATGAGTGCACAAGGGTGCGGGGCGCCGGAGCAGACCGTGGCGCTGCCCGCCGGCATCGATCTGTCCAACCAGGCCGTCATCCAGGGCGTCGTGACCGGCGCCGGCACCGCCTACGCGCGGCTGCTCGACCACTCGGGTGAGTTCACCGGCGAGGTCGTGGTCTCCGACGACGGTGTCTTCCGTTTCTTCGCCGCCCCTGGCGACTGGACCGTCCGCATCATCGCGGGCGGCGGCGTCACCCGTGACGTCCAGGTCCAGGCCAAGCTGGGTGAGGTCGCCCAGCTCGCGGTGGCCGTCTGACCCATGACGAAGGGCCCGCGTCCGGCTGACGGACGCGGGCCCTTCGCGTGTCTCACGCTGGTGGGGTGGGGTAACGCATGAGGAGCGTGGCGCGTACGACGTCGGGACCGTGCGCGCGGTAGCCGTGCGGCACGTCGGACCGCCACGAGATGTGGTCGCCCGGGC
This sequence comes from Nonomuraea salmonea, assembly GCF_042428605.1. Lineage (NCBI taxonomy): Bacteria > Bacillati > Actinomycetota > Actinomycetes > Streptosporangiales > Streptosporangiaceae > Nonomuraea > Nonomuraea salmonea. The sequence continues at coordinate 134,332 of NZ_JBHMCF010000025.1, read as the reverse complement.
CGGCCGTGAGCGGCGCGTCGACGGGGCCGGCGCTCAGGGTGCCGGTGAAGACCGTGACGTGCTCGCTCACCCCCTCGTGATGGGCGGGTGAGGTCTGGGTGAGGCCGGGCGGGACGCGTACGCGGTAGAGCTCGTACGTGACCCGGTCGTCCTCGAAGACCTCGAGCAGCTCGGCCTCGATGGCCGTGCCCCGCATGACCTGCGGCTCCGGCGGCGCGTCGAGGATGGCCCCGATGGGCACGCCCAGCTGCGCGGTGATCGCCCACAGGGTTTCGAGCGTGGGGTTGCGGGTGCCGGTCTCCACGCCCGACAGCGTGGCCTTGCCGATGCCCGCCCGCTTGGCCAGCTCGGAGAGCGAGACGCCGCGCGCCTGTCGCAGCCGCCGCAATCGATCGCCCACCACGCGGGGATCGGTGTCGATCGCGGGTTGCGGTTTCATACCGCAATGGTGCCGCACGGGAGGCGGGTCGTGACCCCGTTCGCCGAGGGGAAACCTTTGTCACCGCCGGGGTAAGGCGCCGCTCACCTGGCTCTTGATCGCGCAGCGTCTTCAAGGGTTGCGGCTGCGTCACATGGGACAGAACGCTACGATTCCACAGATGTCCGGTTCGACAGGTGTGACGGCGCCGCCGCAACCAGGGCCCCCGCCGGCTCAGCAGATGCCGTCGCCGTACTCACTGCCCCTGCACGCCCTCCGCCTGGCGGGCAAGTGCGCCGCGCCGCTGATCCTCTGGTACGCCGCGGGCCAGCTCGTCCGCTTCGTGCTGCTCTACGCCGCATCCGAGGTCGCGTACGGGGACTACCGGCAGGTCCGCCTCGTCGCCGTCATGACCCTGCTGACGCTCATCGTGCTCGCTGCGATGACCGTCACCGCCGGCATGCTGCACAGCCTGCGCGGCGCGCTGTGGGAGGTGCGCGCACGAGCCGGGGACGGCGTCAGGGAGGAGAAGTTCTTCCGCACCCTCGACCGGATCGCGCCCGCGTTCGCGGTGCTCTATCTGGCCTGGGGCTTCCAGAAGGAGGACGCCAGGGACGTCTTCCAGATGGACATCTTCCACCACCTCTACGACCAGCAGGACGCGTCCTTCTTCGGTGAGCAGAGCGACGTCGGCCGCGGCCTGGTCGACCTGGACTGGCGGGTCTCGCTCGGCGCCATGGCCGTCACCTTCGGGCTCAAGTGGCTGTTCTCCAAGTTCGTCGAGCAGAACAAGGGCAGGTTCTTCGGCTTCCTCGCCGCCTTCTCCGAGTTCGCCTTCGTCTTCTACGGCCTGAACGCCACCGTCGCCTTCAGCGACGCCCGCTCGGAGTGGGTGCAGCACCGCAAGGCCATCGCCGGCACCGAGGAACTGCTCACCCAGGCCAAGGAGAACGTGCCGCTCTGGGACACCGTCACGAGCTGGTGGGGCGAGGTGTGGCCGCTGTTCCTCGACGGCGTGGCCGTGCCGCTCGCCTGGCTCACCGTGGCCATGCTGGTCTTCGGCGCGTTCTCCGACGAGGCCCGCACCCTGCTCAGGGGCACCCGCCTGGAGCGCGGCATCGACCGGCTGGAGAGCAGCCACGACATCACGCAGAAGTCGTTCGACCAGCTCACCGGCGGGTTCAGGGACCGCTGGGTGCCGCTCGCCAACTCGCTGCGGATGATCTTCAACGGCGGGATGCCGCTGTTCGGCATGATGTGCCTGTGCTACGCCGCCCTCGAGATAGGCGGCCAGTACGCGCAGCGCGGCGTCATGATGCTCATCGGCGTCCGGGACGAGTGGGTCGGCGTCTACCAGGCGGTGCCCGTGTCGTTCGTCCGGGACATGGTGGTGACCGTGCTCAGCATGGCGCTGCTGGCGGCCACGTACGATCTCGCGGCCACCCGCGCCCGCCTGGCCGGCCGCCCGCTCGAGGACGGGTGACCGGCCGGCTCAGCGGCGCCTGAACCGCAGCACCTCCACGTCCGGCACCAGCTTCTCCGCGCCCTCGCGGGTGAACAGCTCATCGGTCGGGGTGTCGGAACGGTAGTTGCTGGGCCGGAACGACAGCTCCACCTCGTTCGCCACCGGCGTCGGCACGATCGCCAGCCCCTGGATCCTGTACTCCCTGCCCACCACGAGCCGGTCCGTCGGCCGGTCGCCCACCGCCTCGATGGGCGCCGTCCAGATCCGTCCCGCGCGGTCCTGCACCTGGACGTCGGTGGGCTCCGCCACCATCGTGGCGCTGCCCTTGTCGACGACCTTCCTGGAGATGTCCACCTTGAGCCAGGTCACCTCGGGGCCGTGCGCGCTGCCCGGGGGCGCGTCGGTGCGGGACAGGGCGGCCTTCCACTCGACGCCGTTCACCTTGCCCGCCTGGCCCGCCGCGACGACGATCTCCTTCGTCTCCTTCTCGGTGGTCTTCTCGTAGAAGACGTGGCCGTCGTAGGTCTGTGCGGCGGTCGTCAGCAGGCACGCCAGCACGGCCGCCGCGGCCACCAGCGCCGTACGCCGCTTCGACCTGCCCCCGCCTTGGGCCCCGGTGCTTTCCGCGGGCCCCTGCCCGCTCGCTTCGGGGCCGGGGAACGGCTCGGCGCCTGGGGCCGGGGCGCCCTGCGCGAAGGACTGCCCCTCTCCGGCCGCGAGACCCGGCGCTCCCGCCGCGATGGGCGGGGCAATGGGTGGGGCGATGGGCGGTTGAGCCGGGGCGCCCGGCCGGTACTGCGGCGGCGGCCCGGCCGTCCTGACGGCGGGAATGGGTTGCGTCGCACCGCTGACCGGCTCGCGAGGAGCGGGCGGCCACACCTGCTGATCACTGGTGGCCCGCCGCCCCCGCACATCACCGACCTGCGGCCCGCCCCCCGGCCCGAACCGCCGCCCCCGCCCGGACCCTTGACCGGCCCCCCGCCGGTCACCGGGCCCCTGGCCGGGCCCCCGCTGGTCGCCGGGCCCTTGACCGGGCCCCCGCTGGTCGCCGGGCCCTTGACCGGGACTCCACTGGTCACCGGACCCCTGATCAGGGCCACGCTGGTCGCCGGGCCCTTGGCCGAAGCCGCGCCCGTCGCTCTGTCCGAACGCCGCCTCAGGGCCTTGCTCGCCGTAAGCGGGCCCACCGGAGTGCCTGCCGCCGCGCTGCCCGCCCCCGCCATCACCCGGCACCGCCGGCGCGCTGCCGGGCCCGAACACGGGATCACCCGCCGGCGCCTGGGCATGCCTGGGCGCTCCGGCCGGAGTGCCGCCCCAGCCCTGCTCAGGGGCGTAGGCGGGGGTGTCGGCCCGGCCCTGGTGAGGGGCGTGGGGAGGGGTGTCGGTCGGTGGGCCGGCCCAGGCTTGCTGAGGGGCGTCGGGGTGTGCGGCGCTCCAGGCTTGGTCTGAGCCGTAGGAGGGGCCGCTTGGCTGCGGGGCACGGGGGGCTGGCGCGGGCGCTTGTGCGGGGTCGTAGGCGCCTCTGGGAGCCCAGCCGGCGGGTTCGGCCGGGTGGCCGTGGGGCGCAGAGGGGTCAGGGGCGGCGTGGCGGCGGCGGGGCTGAGGGGCGGGCGCGTTCCCGGGGGTCCAGTCGTGTTCGGACGGGGACCAGTCATAGGCGGACGGGGCGCCCTGACCGGACGCGCGGCCGGGGAGCCCGCCCCGCATGCCGGGCCCCGGCGGAAGGCCCTTGCCAGGGGCCTGCTCGTGGGCCGACCGCGGCGGGACGTCGGACCCGGGCCCGACGGCGGGTTCTGCGGCGTGTCTTGCGGTGGGCCCGACGGTGGGCCCGGGGGTGCGCCCGACGGTGGGGCCGACGGTGGGGCCTTTGTCGGGGGTTGCGGTGGGTTCTGTGTCGGGGTCGGGCTTGGGGTCTCTGCGGGGCGAGAACCAGTCGTTCGTGCTCATCCTGAGCTCACTTCTCAACGATCGAGTAGACGTCCTGCGGCGAGTCGGCGAGCTTGCGCGCCGCCGCCTCGTCCAGGCCGAGATCGATCTCGACCTCAGGCCGGTACGGCTCCTGGGCCCCCGCCTGCGGCGGCAGCTTGAACACCACGCGCGCCCCCGGCAGCGCACCGGCGGGGACTTCGAAGAAGAACGGCCCGCTGACCCAGATGTCCGGCTGCACCCACACGTTGGCCAGCGTCTTCTGGCTGTCCACCCGGTCGGTGGCGGCGAACCGCACGCCGTCGGGGGTGAGCAGGTCGGGCTGCCCCAGGTGGTACGGCTTCATGCTGGACCTGGCCGACGCCCGGACGATGAGGAAGACGTTCCCCGTCTCGATGGTCTCGGTGTCGGAGAGCTGGATCTTCCTGGCGGTGGTGAACGAGTCGAGCCGTACGGAGAACCGCTGGGCGTCCACGACCTCGCCCTTGCCGCCCGTGTAGCTGAGCGGGTCGCTGACGGTGCCTCCGAGCGCCTTGGTCTGCAGCCCGACGGCGGCGAGCAGCATCACGAGCCCGGCGGCCACGCCGGCGATCCCGGAGCCGCGGCCACGACGCCGGCCGCCCCGCCTGGACTGGGGGCCGGGGACGGCCTCCGAGCGTTGGTCCGTGAGGGTCATGCCGTGCCGCCCTTCTTCACCGGCAGGGTCACGCGGGCCTTGACGACGGGCCGCAGGGACCGCTCGCCGGCCTCCTCGGTGACCATGGTCCACTCGAGCCGGGCGTTGTTGAAGCTCTCGCGCTCCTCGAAGGAGGCCACGTCGAGGGTGACCTTGTCGGGCACCTGCACGCCGTCCTGCAGCCGGTACCTGACGACGACCTCGCTGGTCACGCCGGGGTGCAGCTGCCGGGTCTCGCCGCCCTTGCTGAGCGCGAACACGGCCGGCCCCCACTCCTCCTTGATCGTCGGCGTGATCTTCACGAGCGACCCGGCGAAGGTCGTGGACGTGAACGCCTGCTCGGGCTTGGCGGGCGGCGTGCCCACGGGGAGGGTCTCGTCGCCCTTGTTGGTGACGTCGAAGACGAGCTCGAGGAAGCGCTTGTCCTCGTCCCACGTGTTCTGGGCCCGCTCGACCCTGAAGCGTGACTCGACGAACTTGGTGTCGTACAGGCCCTGGTCGAGCACGGCGCCCGGGCTCAGCGGCTCGACCTCCTCGGGAGCCTCGCCGAGGCCGCCCAGCAGGGCGGTGATGCCGATGACGGTCAGAGCCGTCAGGGCGATGGCGGGCACCACTACCGGGCGTCTGGGCTTGTCAGTGCGGTCGCCGGAGGGTTCCGTCATGGGTAAGGATGGTAATAGCTCACGTTCGTCTCATCTGCCGCAATGCTCCCATCGGACTGGTCAAATTGCCGAGAACCCTGCCGCTACGGTGGTTCTAGCTCATACGCTGTCACGGAGCGGGAATGGGCTGAGCCCTACACCTAATGACATATCGGCGGCCGGAGGGTCACGTGGCGGACGTGCATCCCGAGCATGCCCAGCTCCAGGCGGACCGCATCTACCTGGGCTGGCAGTACATCCTGCTCCATCCCGATCCGGGGCCGCCGCCCAAACGCCCCTCGCCGGGCGAGGAGGCCGCCGCGCAGGAGCCGCCCGACCCCGCCGCGTCCGAGCTGCTGCGCCGCGAGCGGCAGCTGGAGGACATGCTCAACCGGCCGGTACGCCACGTCCGCCTGTTCATGCTCGTCCTCACCGTGCTCATCCTGGGCGCCGCGCTGTCCGGCTACCTCGCCTGGCCCTTCGCCCTGCTCGGGCTGGTCGCGGCCGGCGGCGTGGCGGGCATCTGCAGCTACGCGCTGCTGCAGGGCGACCGCGCGGTCAGGTACCGGGTCCTCGAACAGCAGGCCAAGGACGAACGGCGACGTCAGGAACGTGACAAGGAGCTGTTCCGCGCGCAGGAGGAGCACGCCCAGCGCTACCGCGAGTGGCAGGAGTCGAAGGAGCGCCACGACAGGCAGCTGACCTGGTACGCCGTCTCGGTGCCCGACGAGATCGACCGCATCGACGTGGCGGGCGGCACCTTACCCGGCTGGTCGGCGCTGGTGACGCTGATCGGCGCGACCCGGCTCTACAGCGGCGGCCACCTCACGGTGCTCGACCTGTCGGAGGGCGCGATCGCCAAGGACCTGATCGAGCTGGCCCGCAAGGGCGGCGACGACCCGCTGGTGTGGGTGCTGCCGGTCGACCTGCCGCGGCTCGACCTCGGAGCCACGCTCAAGCCTGAGGCGTTCGCCGACGTCCTGGCCCATGTGGTGAGCGTCAGCGAGGAGCACCGCACCACCCGCGACCTGAGCTTCGACAACGCGATCCTGGAGCGGGTGCTTGAGGTGCTCGGCGAGAACGCCACGATCAGCCAGGTCACCGCCGCGCTGCGGGCCCTGGCGCAGGTGGGCGACCCGCGCGACGACCTGAGGTACGGGCTGATCACCGCCACCCAGCTCGAACGCATCGGCACGCTGTTCGGGCGCGGGGTGAGCGACCGGGTGGTGATCGAGCGGGCCTGGGCGCTGGAGTCGCAGCTGCGCAAGCTGGAGTCGCTCGGCACCCAGGCCGTGCGCCTGCCGCCGGCCCGGCTGCGGGTGGTGAGCATGGACCGGCAGGCGGGCGTGTTCGGCAACCGGGTGCTCGGCACGTACGTCGCGACGGCCCTGACCCACATCCTGCGCCAGTCGCCCGCCTCCGATCGTCCCTGGTACCACACGATCATCGTGGCGGGCGCCGACAAGCTCAGGGGCGACGTGCTCGACCGGCTCATGGACGCCTGCGAGACCTCGCGTACGGGACTCGTCCTCACCTACCGCTCGCTCACCCCCACGGTCAGGGAGCGGCTCGGCAGGGGCCACGCGGCGGTGGCGTTCATGCGGCTCGGCAACGCCGAGGACGCCCGGGTGGCCAGCGAGCACGTCGGCACCGAGCACCGGCTCGAGCTGGCCCAGCTCACCGAGACGATCAGCGACTCGCTGCCGGGGCTCGACGGCGGCTACACCTCCACGATCGCCCAGGTGGACGACGAGCACGAGGACCGCGACGAGCACGCGCCCGACCTCGCGGGCGACATCACCGAGTCCACCGAGTGGGGGCGCACCGCCGACAAGATCTCCGAGAAGGAGCGGGTGCTGCAGCGCTCGCGCGAGTTCCTCGTCGAGCCGCACCAGCTCCAGCAACTCCCCACCACGTCCGTGATCGTCACGGACGCCACCGCCGAGGGGCGCCGGGTCCGCCTGGCCGACGCGAACCCGGCCATCCTCACCTTCCCCAAGACCACGCTCGGCGAGCTGGAGGAGGTCCGCGAGGCGGTGCTGGCACTCGACCCCAGGGCCGGCGACGGCGACGGAGAGCCGCCACCGAACCTCGGGCCACCACCGCCACGCCTGGACTGGCGCAAGGACAGGCAATGACATGGTCAATGTCAAGGTGACGAGCTGACGGTTGGCGGAATTTAACTACGAACCGTCTGTGGGGGATTGAAATGCAGCCGAGCGTCGCGTTGAGCGGGCCCTGGTATCGAATTCAGTCGATCGCAGCACCCTCGCGAAGCTCGTCGGCGGAATGGGATTTCGTCACCGTGCTTCCCGCGGTGTTGTCGGCGGCGCAGCGTGACCGGCCTTTCGTGATCGGGTGGTTGTCGCGTGGATCGGGGGCGCCGCTAGAGCTGATCACGAACGCGGGGCCGCTGTCGCCGCCGCGCCAGCCGCGCAGGTCCACCGACCTGCCCGACCATCCGAGCGGGCCGCAGCCGCTGCTGTTCCCAGGGGGAGCGCGCGGGATGCGGCTGGACGAGGAGTACCTGGCCGACCTGGCCGACCTGGTGTGGACGCCGTGTCCTGGACGCCAGGCGCCGCCGCTGGGCAGCAGGGGGCGCGAGTTCGACCCCGACGAGCTCAGGCGGCCCACGTTGTTCGAGTCGACGCTGGTCACGCTCATGTCCCGGCCGTTCGCCTGGCTGGTGGTCGCCGAGCCGACCGACCTGCTGGACGCCGAGGTGGCGCACCTGCGCACCCAGCTCAACGTGCTGCGCCAGTACGGCGACGCCTCCGAGCGCTCCCGCTTCGACGCGGAGCGGGCCGAGCGGCGCATGCAGGAGCTGGACGCCTTCCGCGAGGCGGGCCTGTGGAACGTGCGCGTGCTGGCCGGGGGCGCCACCGCCGAGGAGCTGCGGCAGATCGCTCCCGTGCTCGTGGGGTCGGTCGAGATGAGCCATCATCCGTACCGGCTGCGCAGCTCGCACGGGGCCGCGTACGCGCTGCCCGAGGCGCTCGCCATCACCATGCAGGACCCGGCCGACGGCGCCGCGGCCCCCTTCGCCGCGACGGCGGGCGCGCTGGCCGCGCTGGCCGGGCTGCCCCGGCGTGAGGTGCCCGGCGTGCGGGTGCTGGAGTCGGGCTTCTTCGACGTGACGTCCGAGTCGGACGGCGGCGTGGACGGCGGCGAGCTGCTGCTGGGCGAGATCCTCGACGGGCAGGACAGGGGCGTCGGCTCGTTCCGTGTGCCGCTCGCCACGCTCAACCGGCACGCGTTCGTCACCGGCGCGACCGGCTCGGGCAAGTCGCAGACCGTACGCCACCTGCTGGAGCAGCTCAGCCGCGCCCGCATCCCCTGGCTCGCGATCGAGCCCGCCAAGTCCGAGTACGCCGCCATGGCGGGCCGCGTCCCCGACCCGGTCACCGTGATCAACCCGTCGGCCCCCGACGGCGTGCCGTTCAGCGTCAACCCGCTCGAACCCGAGCCCGGCTACCCCGTCCAGGCCCACATCGACATGGTCAGGGCGCTGTTCATGGCCGCGTTCGACGCCGAGGAGCCGTTCCCGCAGATCATGTCGCTGGCCCTGCAGCGCGTCTACGAGGCCACCGGCTGGGACGTCGTCACCGGCGGCGCCGTGCCGGGCTCCGACGTCCCGCCCAGCATCCCCACCCTCGAACAGCTCCAGCAGCACGCCATGGACGTCATCAAGGAGATCGGCTACGGCCGCGAGGTGCAGGCCGACGTCGAGGGCTTCATCTCGCTGCGGCTGCGCTCCCTGCGCGTCGGCTCCGCAGGGCGTTTCTTCGAGGGCGGCCACCCCGCCGACATCGGCGGCCTGCTCGAACGCGACGTCGTGCTCGCCATCGAGGACGTCGCCAACGACGAGGACAAGGCGTTCCTCATGGGCACGCTGATCATCCGCATCGTCGAGCACCTGCGCATGCGCGCCCGGCGCGAGCGCTCGACCGGGCTGCGGCACGTCATCGTCATCGAGGAGGCGCACCGGCTGCTGCGCGACCGCGGCCACGGCCGGGCCTCCACCCACGCCGTCGAGCTGCTGGCCGGGATGCTCGCCGAGATCAGGGCGTACGGCGAGGGCATCGTGGTGGCCGAGCAGATCCCCACCAAGCTCGTCACCGACGTGGTCAAGAACACCGCGCTGAAGGTCGTGCACCGGCTGCCCGCCGAGGACGACAGGCGGCTCGTCGGCGCGGCCATGAACCTCAGCGACGAGCAGTCGCGCCACGTCGTCTCCCTGCAGCCCGGCTCGGCGGCGGTGTTCGCCGACGGCATGGACCGGCCGCTGCGCGTGCGGGTGCCGCTCGGCGAGTCGCGGGAGAAGGTGCTGCCCGGGCCGCCGCCGCCCATCAGGGGGCGCAGGTCGGCCGCGTGCGGGGCGCAGTGCCGTACCGGGCAGGCGTGCACGCTGGTCGAGCTGCGCGAGGCCGACGTGCTCGCCGGGGCGCAGGAGTGGGCCTGGCTGCGCATCTGGTGCGACACGGTCGTGCTGGCCTTCGTCAGCAACCGGCCGCTGCCCGGCGTGCCGCGCGCGCTGTCGGCCGCCTGGGGCGAGCTGCCCGCCCGGCGCAGGGAGTGCCTGCTCGCCACCCTCATCGAGCGCTGCGTGCAGCGGCGCGCCTGGTCGCTGCGCACGTGGTTCGACCCTTCGCTGCTCACCGAGAAGGCCGCGGAGGCCGCCGGCCGGCTGCTCGGCGGGCTCGACAGCGGCGGCGAGCGGCCGGGCGCGTCGTGGGTCATCCCGCAGGTGCGCTGGCTGCACGAGGTGGAGCGGCTCTTCCCGTACGGCCACCCCGCCCCGAACCTGCGCAGCCCCGCGCCGCCCATGGAGTACGCCCTGTTCCGCCCGTCCGCGGGCACCGGCGACCTCGGCCACACCGAGCTGCTCGGCCACCGGGCCAAGGCGCTGCGCCACCACCCGCTGTCCATGGAGGTGGACCACAACAGGGAGCTGGCCTGGCGGGTGATCCTCGGCGACGACGAGCACGAGAGCGTCCAGCGCGACATCCTGACCGTGGCCATCGGGGTCGAGGCGGCGGCCAGGATCCGGCACGTCGGGCAGACCATGGGGGCGGGCTGGCTGGAGGGCGTGCTGTCGTGGCCGCGCCGGTTCGTGCTGCCGTTCGAGCAGGGCGGCGCCCCTGAGATCACCTTCGCAGAGCCGACGGGCCCTCCGGTGAACGCCACCCCTGCCTACAGCACCCCCTCCCCGTGACACGTTTGTGGCACAGCGGAGATCGGGTGGGGTGAACCTTCGCTTGGGCGGTCAAACCGGGCGGGGTTTTCGCGCGCCCCTCCGAACCAGGCGGTAACCCGGACTAGGATCCATGCACATGACCCAGCTTCCTCTGCGGGCCCAGCTCGCCAGCGCCCTGGGACGCAGTGCCGCCACGCTGTCCAGGATGACAGGGCGCGGTGACGGATCGGTGATCGGCGGGCGGGTCGGTCTGCTCCTTGAGCCCGACCTCCTCCGCAAGCTGGCCCGTGACCGCAAGCTGGCTCTGGTCAGTGCGACCAACGGCAAGACCACCACGACCCGGCTGATCACCTCGGCCCTGCTGGAGCTCGGCGAGGTCGCCACCAACGCGTTCGGCGCCAACATGCCGGCCGGCCACGTCTCGGCGCTCTCCCAGCACAAGCGCGCCCCCTACGGCGTGCTGGAGGTCGACGAGAAATACCTGCCCGAGGTCCTCGACACGACGGGCGCGGGCGTCGTCTGCCTGATGAACCTCAGCCGCGACCAGATGGACCGCGCGGCCGAGATCTGGCTGCTGGCCCAGAAGTGGCGCAGGGCGCTGTCCGGCAAGCCCACCCACGTCATCGCCAACTGCGACGACCCGCTCGTCACCTGGGGCGCCTCCACGGCCGCGAAGGTCACCTGGGTGGCCGGCGGCCAGCGCTGGAAAGAGGACTCGTGGTGCTGCCCCGAGTGCGGCGGCCCGCTCGACCGCAAGGACGCCGACTGGGCGTGCCGCGAGTGCACGTTCCACCGTCCTGAGCCGCAGTGGGTGGTCGACGACGATGCGGCGATCGACCCGCGCGGCCAGCGGTGGCTGCTCGACATCCAGCTTCCCGGCCAGGCCAACCGCTCCAACGCGGTGATGGCGCTGGCCGTGGCCGAGGCGTTCGGACTGCCGGTCGAGCAGGCGCTGCCCCGGCTGCGCGAGGTCACCTCCGTCGCGGGCCGCTACACCACGGTCGAGCGCGACGGCCGGCACGCCAGGCTGCTGCTGGCGAAGAACCCGGCGGGCTGGCTCGAGGCGTTCGACGTCGCCGACCCGCAGCTGCCGATCATCCTGTCGGTCAACGCGCAGGGCCCCGACGGCCGCGACACCTCGTGGCTGTGGGACGTCGACTACCGCATCCTGCGCGGGCGCCCGGTGTTCGTCACCGGCCAGCGCCGGCTCGACCTGGCGTTGCGGCTCGACGTGGCGGAGGTGCCGTTCACGCTGTGCGAGTCGTTCAACGAGGCCCTGGCGATGCAGCCGCCCGGCCGGGTCGACGTGATCGCCAACTACACCGCCTTCCAGCAGATCCGATCGGAGTTCGGCCGTGCCGTCTGACAGCGCCCTTCGCATCGTCTGGATCTATCCCGACCTGCTGAGCACCTACGGCGACCAGGGCAACGTGCTGGTCCTGGAGCAGCGGGCGCAGCGGCGGGGCATCGAGACGGAGACGATCCACGTACGCTCGGCCGACCCGGTGCCCGAGACCGGCGACATCTACCTCATCGGCGGCGGCGAGGACCGCCCGCAGATCCTGGCCGCAGGGCGCCTGCGTAAAGACGGCGGCCTGCACCGCGCCGTCGCGCGGGGGGCGTCGCTGCTCGCGGTGTGCGCCGGCTACCAGATCATGGGCAGCACGTTCGGCGGCGAGGAGGGCCAGCCGGTCGACGGCATCGGCCTGCTCGACATCTCCAGCGCGCGCGGTCCCGCGCGTGCGGTGGGCGAGCTGGTGGCCGAGGTGGACGCCGCGCTCAACATCCCCACGCTGACCGGCTTCGAGAACCACATGGGCGTCACCCGCCTGGGCCCCGGCGTCAAGCCGCTGTCGAAGACGATCGTCGGCACCGGCAACGGCGACGGCTTCGAGGGCTGCTACGCCGGCCACGTCGTCGGCACCTACCTCCACGGCCCCGCCCTGGCCCGCAACCCCGGCCTGGCCGACCTGCTGCTGTCGTGGCGTGTGGGCGACCTCGCCCCCCTCGACGACACCCGCTACGAGGCCCTCCGCCAAGAACGCCTCACCACGGTCCTCCAGCAGCAACACTGACCCAGCAGGACACCCCCAGCCCCGCCCGCGCCCCCGCCGCTTGCAGCTCCGCCGTCCGCGGCTGCGCCGTCCGCGGCCCCGCGACCTGCGGCTCTGCCGTCTGCGGCTCTGCCGTCTGCGGCTCTGCCGTCTGCGGCTCCGCCGTCCGCGGCGCGCCGCTGAAGGGTTGTGCTCGCACTCTCTCGCATCCCTCCCTTCCCCTTACCCCTTCCGGCCCGGCTCCCGCCTGCGGGAGCCGGGCCGTTGGTTGTTCCCCGGTTGACAGGCAGCCGTATGGCTGCCTATTTTGGCGATAGGCAGCCGGACGGCTGCATGTCAGGATGGCGAAACGATGGACGACGTGTTCAGGGCGCTGGCCGACCCCAGCCGCCGCCGCCTGCTCGACAGCCTCAACGCCCGCGACGGGCAGACGCTGCGCGAGCTGTGCGCGGGGCTCGACATGGCCAGGCAGTCGGTCAGCAAGCACCTCGCCGTGCTGGAGGAGGCCAACCTGGTCACCACCGTGCGGCGCGGGCGGGAGAAGCTGCACTTCCTCAACGCCGTACCGATCAACGCCATCGCCGAACGCTGGATCAACCGGTACGACCGCCACCGGGCAGGCGCCCTGGCGGACCTCAAGACGGCCTTGGAGGAACGTCCCATGGATCAGGACGTCGTCTACACGACCTACATCCGCACCACCCCGGAGCGCCTCTGGCAGGCGCTCACCGACCCCGCGTGGACCCGGCGCTACTGGGGGGTCGAGCTGGAGTCCGACTGGCGGGAGGGGTCGGCGGTCACCTGGACGTACAAGGGCGTCAGGATGGCCGACCCCGAGCAGGTCGTGGTGGCCTCGGAGCCGCACCGGCGGCTGGCGTACACGTGGCACTCGATCACGCCCGAGTTCGCCGAGCTCGTCGGCCTCAGCCCGGAAGGGCGGGAGGAGATGGCCAAGGAGGCGCGCTCGACGGTGTCGTTCGAGATCGAGCAGGCCGGCGAGCTGGTCAGGCTGACCGTCGTGCACGGCGGGTTCGAGCCGGGCAGCTCGATCAGGGAAGGCGTCGGCCAGGGCTGGCCGGAGATCGTCTCCAGCCTCAAGACCCTGCTGGAGACCGGCGAGCCCCTGCCGTCAAGCGATCAGTAGCCGACTCAGTAGACCAGCGCCTGCACGCCCTCGGCGGTGACCTCCTCGACGAACGCCGGCGCGCCCGCGATGCGGATGCCGTCGATGAGGTCGTCGACGGTGATGTTCCTGCGGGCGGCGCACTGCGTGCAGAGCGTCACCCGCCCGGCCGCGAGCAGGGCGTCGAGCAGGTCGGTGAGCGGCGCGGCGTGCGGCAGGCTGAACTCCTTGGCCCGGCCGGGCAGCGCGAACCACGACGACTCCCCGGTCAGCCACAGGGAGACGGGTACGCCGCTCGCGAGCGCGGCGGCCGCGACCGTGAACGCCTGGTTGCAGCGCTCGGGGGCGTCGGCCCCCGCGGTCACCTTGATCACCAGTGATCGTGCCATGTCCGCCACCCTAACGCCCCGCAGCTCCACCGCCACCGGTCGCCGCCACTAGTCTTGGACACCATGGAAGAACCTGAGCTGCACCCCGGCCTGGAGCCGATCGCGTTCCTGCTGGGGCGGTGGGAAGGCGCCGGCGTGGGCGGCTACCCGACGATCGAGAGCTTCAACTTCGGCCAGGAGATCGAGTTCGGCCACAACGGCAAGCCGTTCCTGACTTACGTGAGCCGCACCTGGCTGCTCGACGACGCGGGCAACCGCGTCAGGCCGCTCGCCACGGAGTCCGGCTACTGGCGTTCGCTGCCCGAGCGGCAGATCGAGGTCGTGCTCTCCCACCCGACGGGCATCGTCGAGATCTACATCGGCGAGGTCGTCTTCCACAAGATCGAGCTGCGCACCGACGTCGTCGCCCGCACCGCCTCGGCGAAGGAGTACACCGCGGGCCACCGCCTCTACGGCCTGGTCAACGGCAACCTCATGTGGGCCTACGAGATGGCCGCCGTGGGCCACCCGCTCACCGACCACATGTCGGCAGAGCTGAAGAAGGTCGCCTGATGAGCACGCCGTTCACCCCTGACGTGGTCGAGGCGATCAAGCGGCACATGAACGACGACCACGCCGAGGACGGCCTGCTCATCGTGCGCGCGCTGGGCGGCAGGCCCGACGCGGGCACCGCGGTCACGAGCGACGTCGACGCCGAGGCGATCACGTTCACGATCGACGGCGGCGAGCGGGTGCGGGTGCCGTGGGGCGAGACGCTGACCGAGCGCGCCCAGGCGCGCAAGGCCGTCGTGCGGCTCTACCGCCAGGCGTGCGAGAAGCTGGGAGTGCCCGCCCGCGGGGAGCACTGAGGCTCCGGCCGAGGGCGGGCATGAAAAAGGGCCCCGGACAACACTCCGCCGCGCTGCGCGGGCGGGCCGGATGGACCAATGGCCGGGATCAGACGTCCCGCCCTCCGGCTGTCAGGGGCCCCGGTGGTTGCCTCGTATTCGCTGACGTCACGAGACAACAGTCCGCGAGGTCAGCGGACAACCACCTCGCTAGCCCGACTATGACTAACCATTATTCGGACCACCTCCTTTCCGCGTACCAACGAAGCTATGCGGTCTGCCGCGAAACGGGCAAGTGAATATCGTCGCGGCATAGACTCGGTGCATGACGGAGACGCAGTGGCACGAAGAACTCCGCGCCAAGGGCTACCGGGTCACCCCGCAGCGTCAGCTCGTCCTCGAGGCCATCAAGGAGCTTGAGCACGCCACGCCGGAGGAGATCTGCGTCAAGGTGCGCGAGACGGCGCGCGGCGTGAACATCTCGACCGTCTACCGCACGCTGGAGCTGCTGGAGGAGCTGGGCCTGGTCACCCACACCCACCTCGGCCACGGCGCCCCCACCTACCACCTGGCCGCCGAGGCCGACCACGTGCACCTGGTGTGCAGGGGCTGTGACCAGGTGTTCGAGGTGCGTCCCGAGCTGGCCGAGGGCCTGGTGAAGGGGCTCGACCAGGAGATGGGCTTCGTGGCCGACGTCCATCATCTGACCGTGTTCGGCCGCTGCCGCGACTGCCGCTGACCCGGCGAAAAAGCGACCGGCCGGGCGGATAGCCTGGAAGGCATGCGTAGCCCTCTGCTCGATCTCCCCGGCGCAGTCGCCGCCGACGCGCCGGACTCCGACGTAGCCGCCCACTACGGCGACCTGTTCGCCGAGCAGCGCGCGCTGGCGAAGGGAGAGGCGGTCGTCGACCGCAGCAACCGCGAGGTCGTCCGCATCTCCGGCGCCGACCGGCTGAAATGGCTCAACGATCTGACCTCGCAAAAGCTCGACACGCTGCGTCCAGGTGAGTGGACGCAGACGCTCGACCTCGACCTGCAGGGCCGCGTGCAGCACCACCTGACGCTGGTCGACGACGGCGAGACCATGCTCGCCCACGTCGAGCCCGGCACCGGGCAGAGCCTGGTCGACTACCTCGACCGCATGCGGTTCATGCTGCGGGTCGAGGTGTCGCGGGCCGACGACCTCGCGGTGCTCTCCACGGCGTCCGAGGACTTCCTGGTGCCGCGGTCCGAGCTGGCCGAGCATCTCGGGCGGCCGCTGGCGGGGCTGTGGGCGTACGAGGCGCTGCGCATCGAGGCGCACCGGCCGCGGCTCGGGTTCGAGACCGACCACAAGACGATCCCCCACGAGGTGGGCTGGATCGGCGCGGCCGTGCACCTCAGCAAGGGCTGCTACCGCGGCCAGGAGACGGTGGCGCGGGTGCACAACCTCGGCCACCCGCCGCGCCGCCTGGTCTTCCTCCACCTCGACGGCAGCGTCGACACGCTGCCCCCGCACGGCGCCCCGGTGATCTTCGAGAGCCAGGAGGTCGGCGTGGTGGGCTCGGCGGCCCGCCACCACGAGCTGGGCCCGATCGCGCTCGCGGTGGTCAAGCGCACGGTGCCGATCGACGCGCCGCTGCTGGCCGGCGGGGTGGCGGCGGCCCAGGAGGTCGTCGTGCCGCCGGACGCGGGGCGTAACGTCAGCATCGACCCGTCGCTGCGCCGCCGCATCCGCTAAAACTCGAGGACGACCGTGATGGGGCCGTCGTTGACCAGGGACACCTGCATGTCGGCCCCGAACACCCCCGTCTCCACGTGCGCGCCGAGCGCCCGCAGCTCCTCGACCACGGCGTCCACCAGCGGCTCGGCCACCGGGCCTGGGGCCGCGGCCTGCCAGGTGGGGCGGCGGCCCTTGCGGGCGTCGCCGTACAACGTGAACTGGCTGATCACCAGCAGCGGCGCCGACACGTCGGAGCAGGACTTCTCGCCGTGCAGGAGCCGCAGCCCCCACAGCTTGGCGGCGAGCTTGGCGGCCTCGGCGCGCGTGTCGGTGTGCGTGACCCCCACGAGGACCAGCAGGCCGGGCTCCGCGATGGCCCCGACCGTGCGCCCCTCGACCTCGACCGAGGCCGACCTGACTCTCTGTACGACTGCTCGCATGGGATCCCATTCTGGACCAGGTCAAACCCCTCCATACACTCGTGTCGAAAGGGGTTAAGAACATGTCGATGGTTGTGGAAGTCGTCCGGTCCGGGTTCGTGGAGTCCACTCACCTGGCCCGCATGCTGACCGTGGACGCCGCGGGGTGCCCGGTCGAGACCAGGGGAGCGGTGCACGTGCCGGCCTCGCCACGGTCGTCGATGAAGCCGCTCCAGGCGCTCGGGATGCTCCGGGCCGGCCTGGACCTGGAGGACGAGCTGCTGGCGCTGGCCTGCGCCTCCCACTCGGGCGAGCCGTTCCACGTGGAGGGCGTCAGGAAGATCCTGGCGGGTGCCGGGCTGGACGAGTCGGCCCTGCTGTGCCCTGAGGACTACCCGTTCGACCGCTCGGTGACCGAGCGCGGGCGGGTCTACATGAACTGCTCGGGCAAGCACGCCGCCATGCTGGCCACCTGCGCGCTCAACGACTGGCCGCTGACGACGTACCTGGAGCCGGCGCATCCGTTGCAGCGCGCGATCAGGGAGACGGTGGAGGAGCTGACCGGCGAGCGGGTCGCCGCCTCCGGCGTGGACGGGTGCGGGGCGCCGCTGTTCTTCGTCTCGATGCTCGGGGTGACGAAGGCGTTCCGCGCGTTCCCTATGTCGTCGCCCGACTCCTGCGAGCGAAAGATATTCGACGCCATGCGCAGCTACCCGGAGTGGACGTCGGGCACCGACCGGCCCGAGGCGAAGCTGATGCGCGCGCTGCCCGGCCTGATGCTGAAGGCCGGGGCCGAGGCGTTCGACGCGTTCGCCTTCGAGGACGGCAGGGCCGGCACGGTCAAGGTCGAGGACGGCTCGCCGCGCGCCCGCGTCGCGGTCACCGTGGCGGCGCTGCGCTCGCTCGGCCTGGACGCGCCCGAGCTGGCCGAGCTGGGCGCCCCCGCCGTGCTCGGCGGCGGCCGCCCGGTCGGCGAGCTGCGGGTGCGCTAGAGGCTGCGGAACTGGCGGGTGGCGGAGATGGCCCCCGAGGTCGTCGTGGTGAACGTGCGCATCGACCCGGCGAACTTGGACAGGTCCCACTCCGCCGGCCCGTGGTACCAGTAGAGGTTGTCGGCCCGCTGCCCGTTGCCGGTGACGGAGGCCACCACCCGCGACCAGTGCTCGACCCCGTCGAAGATCACGGCGTACGGCAGGTAGCGGGAGAACAGCTCCACCCGGTGCTGCTCGGGCACGTCGCCCAGTTCGCCGGAGAACAGATATTGGCGAAAGCGCATCGTCTGGGCGAGCGCGGCCGAGCCCTTGGCGGTCTTCGCGGGCATGTACTGCCCGCCGGCCGCCAGCGCGCCGCCCGCGATGACGACGGCCAGGCCGAGCAGCCCGTACGTGGTGAACCAGGCCAGCGCGACGGTGGCCAGCAGGCCCACCCCGATGAGCACCACGCCGAGCGTCGTCCAGCGAGTGCGCTCGGTGTCGGGCCTGCGGGCGAACCAGCCCTGCTTGACCACGTCGGCGTAGAGCGCGTCGCGCACCTCGCCGAGGTGGCTGGCGAAGGAGCCGGTCAGCTGCGACAGCAGCACGTGGTCGCGGCCCTCGAAGACGGCGTCGTACAGCGCCCGCTCGTAGGGCAGGAGCGCGTCCACGGGCGCGCTGGGCAGCTTGACGAGCATCCAGTCGGGCGCGTCGTACGTCTGCCGCGGCTGCTCGTCGATGCGCAGATAGCCGCGGACGGCCAGGTCGACGATGGTCGCGGTGACGTCGACGACGTCGGCCTGCTCGTCCACCAGCGTACCGATCTGGCCGGGCCGGACGCCGTCGGGCGGGGTGAAGTGGCCGTTCTGCACCGCCGCCATGGGGCCGCCCTCGTGGCCCGCGGCCCTGGCGTCGCGCCCGCGCGTCCAGTAGAGCAGCCCGATGCCGCCGAGCAGCAGCACCAGCAGGCCGGTCAGGGCGCCGCCGGTGATGGCGTCGAGGGTGAAGGCGGCCGACAGGGAGAAGCGCCGGTCGAGGATGGGCTCGGCGCCCGTGACGCCCTCGGGGTAGCCGACGACGACGGTCAGCGTCTCGCCTGACGCGAGGTCGTCCTGCTCGAATTCGGCCTCGGTAGCCTCGTGGTTCATCGAGGCCGAGGTGCAGCCGACGGCGGAGGTCAGCTCACCGGCGAAGCACGACAGGCTCTGGATCTGGCCCGGGCCTTTGACGTGCACGGTCGCCTTGGTGACGGGCTGGTTCCAGCCGCCGACCGCGAACCAGCGCAGCTCGTCGACGTCGCCCGAGGGGGTCACCGCGCCCTTGACGTCGTACTCGACGGTCTGGCCCGTCACGGTGAGCTCGTCGCCCGACAGGGTGCCGCCCTTGACGTTGGCGATCTGGTAGAGGCGGTCGCTGGCGTCGTCGTAGCGGGTCCGGGTGAGGAACGTCCGCTTGAGCTCTCCCGACGCCCCGCCGATCTTCTCGACGACGTGCAGGGTGCCGTCCTTGCCGAGGGTCATCGTCACCTCGTCCGTGATCCCGGCCTGCGCCGCTGCGGCCGGGGCTGCGGCTGAGGCTGCGGTCAGCGTCAGAGCGGTGGCCGCGAGGGCGGTCAACGTGAGTCTGAAACCCGTCATGGCGGGACATCGTAGCGGTTTGTACCGTCAGTCCAGCGTGATGGCGTTGGCCGCCCGCTGCACGCTCTCCGGGGAGGCGGGCCCGCCAGGGTTCTCCACGGCGAGCGCCTGGTTGGCCGCGACGAAGGGCCGCAGGCGCCGCTCGTAGCGCTCTCCGGCGCCCAGCGGGTCCGCGATCAGCTCCTCGGCCAGCACGTACGCCCCCACCATCGCCAGGCTCGTGCCCTGGCCCGACATCGGCGAGGCGCAGTAGGCGGCGTCGCCGACCAGCGCCACCCGCCGGGTGCTCCAGCGGTCCATCCTGACCTGGGCGATGGCGTCGAAGTAGAAGTCGCCGGCCTTCCACATGGCTTCGAGGAGCCTGGGCGCCTCCCACACGTGGGCGCAGCGCTCCTGCACCAGCCGCTTCTGGCCCTCGACGTCGCGGTGGTCGTACGGGAAGGGCTCGGCGGCGAAGCCCAGGTTGACCAGCATCCGCGCCGGGTCGCGGTCGCTGAACACCACGCCTCCCGCCTCGCCCTCGGTGAACCAGGTCTGCCAGTGGTCGAGGCCGAGGAAGTTGTCGGCGGTGAAGATGGAGATGTACTGGCCGAGGTGGTGCACGTACCGCGACTCGGGGCCGAAGGCCAGCGCGCGCACCTTCGAGTGCAGGCCGTCGGCGCCGATGACGACGTCGTAGCGGTCGTGGCCGCCGCTGTCGTACGTCACCTCGCCGTCCTCGGTCAGGGTGGCGATCGAGTCGCCGTAGACGCGGCGGGCCGGGCTCGCGGCGGTGAGGACGGCGATCAGGTCGCCGCGCATGATCTCGACGTCGGGGCTGTCGAAGCGGCCGCCGCTGACCGTCTGCTCGGTGTCGCGCATCAGCTCGGTGCCGTGGCTGTCGACCATGGACATGCCGCGCATGGTCGTGCGCAGGCCCCTGATCTCCTCCAGCACCCCCATCCGCTCGGCGACGGTGAGTGCCGCGCCCCTGACGTCGATGGCCTGCCCGCCCTCGCGCGGGGCCGGTGCCCGCTCGACCACGGTCACCTCCGCCCCCGCGCGCCCGAGGAAGTGGGCCAGCACTGCACCGCCCACCCCCGCACCGGAAACCAGGACTCTCATGGTGTCGCTCCTCGCTGTTGACATTGTACGCAGACGTGAATGTATGCAGTACATACAGCGGGTAGCAAGCTATAGTTGGAAAGATCTGTACTAGTACAGGAGGGAAATCGATGGCCGACCCGGTCCCGCCCCACGCCCGCATCGCCGCCGACATCAAGCGGCGCATCGCGGACGGCAGGCTCCGCCCGGGCGAGCGCGTGCCCTCGACCAGGCAGCTCGCCAGAGACTGGAACGTCGCCCTGGCCACCGCCGCCAAGGCGCTCACGCTGCTGGCCAGAAAGGGCGTCGTGGTCGCCGAGCCCAGGGTGGGCACCGTCGTGGCCGAGAGCCGCACCCCCAAGCTCAGGCCGGCGTCGCACGAGCACGACCTGACCCGCGAGCGCATCGTGCGCGCGGCCGTCGAGATCGCCGACGAGGACGGGCTGGAGGAGCTCACCATGCGGGGCCTCGCCACCCGCCTGGGCGTCGCCACCATGTCCCTCTACCGCCACGTGGGCGGCAAGGACGACCTGGTCATGCTCATG
This sequence comes from Nonomuraea salmonea, assembly GCF_042428605.1. Classification (NCBI taxonomy): domain Bacteria; kingdom Bacillati; phylum Actinomycetota; class Actinomycetes; order Streptosporangiales; family Streptosporangiaceae; genus Nonomuraea; species Nonomuraea salmonea. The sequence continues at coordinate 113,259 of NZ_JBHMCF010000025.1, read as the reverse complement.
GTGGGTGCGGTGATCGGCGACTTCCCGCTGCCGCAGGAGGCGCCCGAGGGCTGGCGGGCGGCGATGGAGATCGCCGCCAGGACGCAGTGGGCCGTCTACCGCGCCCACCCCTGGGTGGCCGGCACGACCTCACTGACCAGGCCGATGCCCTCACCGGCGCTGCTGGAGCACGCCGAGTGGGCGATGCGCGCGCTCGCCGGCACGAGCCTCGACCCGGTGACCAAGATGCACGTGCACACCCTGCTCTTCAGCTACGTGCAGGGCATGGCGGCCAACCTGGAGCTCGAACGGCGGGCCCGCGCCCACACCGGCATGACCGCCGACGAGTGGATGGACGCGCAATATCCGGCGCTGCTGGGTCTCACCGCGTCGGGCCGCCATCCCGCCTTCACGCGGCTCATCGAGGAGCTGGGCGACGACTTCGACCTCGACCTCGACCTGCTCTTCGAGTTCGGCCTGACGCCGCTGCTCGACGGCCTGGAGAAGGTGATCGGCTAGTCGGCGACGCGGATGCGCAGGCGGCGGAAGCCGCGCCCCTTGCTCTCGACCTTGGCCACCTCGATGCGGCCGATCTGCTTGGTGGAGGCCACGTGGGTGCCGCCGTCGGCCTGGGTGTCGAGGCCGACGATGTCGACGATGCGGACGTCCTGCACGCTCTCGGGCACGAGGTTGGTCGCCGTGCGCACGATGTCGGGGATGGCGAACGCCTCGGTCCTGGGCAGCACCCGTACGTCGATGCGCCGGTCGGCGGCGATCTCGGCGTTGCAGGCGTGCTCCACGGCCTCCTTGAAGCCGGGCGGCACCTCGGGCAGGTTGAAGTCCATGCGGGCGCTCAGCGGGTCCATGTTGCCGCCGGTGACCAGGCAGCCGTAGTCCCTGAACACTACGCCGCACAGCACGTGCAGGCCGGAGTGCGTACGCATGAGCGCCGAGCGCCGCTCGTCGGCCACCGCGCCCCTGACGACCGTGCCGGCCGGCGGGATCGGATCGTCCTCCGCCGGAATCAGGTAGAGATCGTCGCCTTTGCGCACCCCGACGATGCGGGTTTCGACGCCTTGCCAGATCAGAACGCCGTGATCCGCCGGCTGGCCGCCCCCACCTGGATAGAATGCCGACCTGCTCAGCACGATGCCCTCGGGTGTGGCGTCCAGGACGACGGCCTCGAAGTCACGCAGACTCTGGTCGGACAACTCCAGTCGTTGCGTGCGTCCGTGGAGATCAGTGCTCATATCGGCAGCCTAGTGCCCTGGGGTGGTCATGCGGAGCCTGACGCGAAGCGCCGCGGTCCTCGTGCTGCTGGCCCTGCCGGCCTGCGGCGACGTCGCCGACCCGCCGCTCGGGGCGCGGCTGCCCGCGCCCGTGCTGATGTTCGTGGGCGACAGCTTCGCCGTGGGGTCAGGGCCGGTGCCGCGCTGGGAGAGCTACGCCTCCCAGACCGCCAGGCTCATGGGCTGGCAGCCGATCATCGCGGGCGCGAGCGGCACCGGCTTCTGCAACGCCGGGCGGGCGGGCCGCACGTTCCGGCGCTCGTACGAGCTGGAGCTGGCCTGGCGGCCGGCCCCCGACCTGCTCGTCATCTCCGGCGGCCACAACGACCGCCGCTGGAGCCCCGACGACGTACGCCGCGCCGCCACCGCCCTGCTCGCCCAGGTGCGCACCCACTGGCCCGAGACCAGGACGGTCATGGTGGGCCCCATCTGGCTGGAGGACCCGCCGCGCCGCGCGTACGGCGTGCGCGACGCCCTCGCCCAGGCCGCCGCGGCCGGGAAGGTGCCCTTCCTCGACCCCATGCTCAGGACGTGGCCGCGCGAGGCGGTGCTGCCCGACGGCATCCACCCGACGCGCGCCGGCCACGAACGGCTGGCCGCCTGGCTGGCCGGCGAGCTCAAGGCTCATCAGAGGGCTTACCAGGGGCCGTAGGGGCCGCTGTTGCCCCGGCCGCCCATGCCCTTGACGGCCGGCTTCACGTCGACGATGTAGACGGTGGCCGCGATGACCGCCGCGATCGAGAAGATGCCGAGCCCGATGCCGAGGAACCCGCTGCCGCCGACCATCATGAACCCCTGGAAGTAGCTCAGCGCGCCGGCGGCGGAGAACAGCGTGGCCAGGGCGAGGATCAGCAGCCACAGGTTCTTCTGCAGCTTGCCCGCCGCGACGAAGGCGTTGGCCGGCACCCGCAGCGCGTGCACCAGCGCGTAGACCGCCATGCCGAGGATGGCCACGGCGAGCACCAGGAAGAGGAGGTTGAAGACCCCGTAGATCATGTTCATGTAGTCGTCTCCGCCCAACGCCGCGAACCAAACGGCTTCAGCCTAATAGGCGCCCCCGACCCGCGGGCACCCCGGAAAGGAAAGGCCCGCCTCCGCGCTGGGAGACGGGCCGCGGGCATGGGTCAGGCCTTGGCGGCCTTGCCCGTGCCGGACGCGCGGGTCGCGCGCGGCTTCTTGGCCGGCTCGACCGGCTCGGCGACGGGCGGCTCGGCGGCCACCGACACCTCCTCCAGCTCAAGGGCGGCCTCGCCGGTGGTCTTGCTGACGACGCGGCGGCCACGGGTGGCGAACTCGTCGTAGACCTCGGTGGCCTTGTGGGTGAGCGTGTCGGCGTACGTGCGGGCCTTCTCGGGCAGCTCCCTGGCGATGCCCTCGGCCTTGTCGGCGTACTCGCGGGCCTTGACCGGCAGGTCCTTGGCCAGGTCGTAGCGGCGGGACTGGAGCTTCTGCAGCTGCTCGGGCAGCTCGCGCAGCTTCTCCACGGCGAAGTCGCCGACGCCGGCCACGGCGTAGAACGGCTTGGACTCGGTGAGCTTCTTGACCTCGGTGGCGAGCGTCATGGGTTAACCTTCCTTGGTTTCCTGGGTGACGTTGCCGTTGCGTGAGGTCGCCGCATAGGGCTCAAGAGCGGCGAGAAACTCCTCGGGCAGCGGCTCGTCGTCCGAATCGGCGTCGCGCCGGGGGCGGGCATTCTGGGAGGTCTGCTCGTCCTCGGCGGGATGCTCCTTGCGGAACGACTCATAGATGTCGATCAGCACCTGGCGCTGACGTTCGCTGAGATGCGAGTCGGCTCTGATCGCGGTGAGCACGTCGCTCGGCGGCTCACGGTCCTCGATGAGGCCCGCCTGCACATAGAGCGCCTGCGAGGAGATGCGCAGACCTTTGGCGATCTGGTTGAGAATCTCCGCGCTCGGCTTGCGCAGGCCGCGCTCGATCTGGCTCAGGTAGGGGTTGGACACCCCTGCCGCCGCGGCGAGCTGGCGCAGCGAGATCTTCGCCTGCTGCCGCTGATCGCGGATGTATTCACCGATCGAGCCGACTTTGGGTAGTGCCATGCCTCATAGTCTGCCTCGCCCTGCTTGCAATTGCAAACAGAGTGGTTAACAGCTGCAAGCGCTAGAGCTGGAAGAACCAGAGCAGCGGAGCGCTCGTGACCAACGTCACAGACAGGGCGATGTAGCTGGAACGGACCGTCATGGTCAGCTCTGGCAGCGGCTTGACCAGGCGATCGACCCTGGCCATGACGTTGTGGACGTGGACGCCGAGCATGCCGTGGGGCGTCGGCATCGCCCCTGACGCGCCGAAGCGCAGCAGCGCCGTCGCCAGCCGGCGTGGCGAGCAGTAGCGGCGGGCGCGGTCGTCGGCGGCCATCTCGATCAGCAGCTCGACCTGGGCCTGCGCGTCGGCCACCACCTTCGACCAGGGCAGCGCCCTGCGCAGCGCGGCGAACGGCAGCAGCACGAGGTCGTGGCGCTCGCGTACGTGGGCCGCCTCGTGAGCGAGCACGGCGGCCAGTTCGTCCTCCGACAGCAGCTTGAGCGCGCCCTCGCTGACCACGACCTGCGAGCGCAGCCCCGGCACGCAGTAGGCGGCGGCGCTGGGATGGTCGAGCACCCGCACGCCCGGCACGCCCGGGTCGTCGTGGGAGATCAACGCGAGCAGCACGCGGTGCCTGCGGCGGGCCCGCAGCGCCTGCACACCCGCGGTGAGCAGCACCGCGACCAGGACCGCGAGCGCGGTGAGCCCGGCGATCAGCGCCAGCACGTGGAGCGGGTCCCACGCCTGCGCGGGCGTCTCCCCGCGCGCGAACGCGAGAAGCCCGGGGATCACGCCGGTGCCATAGGGCTGGACGGCGAAGGCGAGCATGGCGCCCGTGGTGGCGAGGCCCCAGGACACGCCGAGTGACTGCCAGACGATGATGGCCAGCCTGGGGGCGCGGGAGGTCCACCGGGCCGTGGTGAAACGCCAGGAGCCGACCGCGCACGCCAACGCGAGCGCTGCCAGGACCGCTGCCGTGATCACTCGTCCTCCAGCTCCGTAAGGGCTCTGCGCAGGATCTCCGCCTCCGTGCCCGACACGGCCTGGGCGAAGCGGGTCAGGGCGGCCGATCGGTCGCCCGTCAGGTCCAACGCCTCCAGCATAAGCTCGGCGATGTATGCGTCGCGGCTTTCGGCCGGCTGATATCTCCACGCGCGGCCGTCACGGGTGCGCTCGAGAAAGCCCTTGCGGGTGAGGCGGTCGAGAACGGTCATGACCGTCGTGGGTGCGAGATCGCGGTCGGCGATGAGTTTGCCGACCTCGCGGGCGGTCAGCGCCGTGCTCTCCGCCCAGAGGATGTCCATGATGCTGCGCTCAAGCTCGCCAAGACCCTTCACGTCTTTCAGAGTAGCTCTACAACGTGTCGAGCTGGCATCCGGGGCTGAGGACTCCCTAACGTTGCTACGGTGTCACCTTCCGTAACCGACAAAGGAGTACGCCGAGCGTGGATCTGGAAGACGAGCGGCGGCTCGACCAGCTGATCCGGCGGCTGGAGACGTGGGCGGTCTTCGCCCGCGAGCCGGGCGTCACCGCCTCCGTCCAGGCCGCCCTCCAGCGGCACTGCCGGATCGACCACGCCGCCATCCTCATGTTCCCCAGCGGGCTCGACGACCTGCGCGCCTCCCTGCGGATGCGTGGCTTCGAGATCCTGCGCACCTGCCCCAGCACGGTCGTGCGCGGGCGGCTGGCCGAGCGCTACGACCTCGACCTGCCCGTCCTCATCGCCTACGCCGTGCGCGCCACCGGCGGCCCCGCCCTGGAGGTGTTCGTGCCCGAGCACGGCCCCGGCATCGGGCGGGTCGCGGTCCGCGAGCGCGAGCGCAACGAGGAGACGCACCTCGCGCTCGAAGTCATCAGGCCCGACGAGATCGTGGTGCGCGGCCTCGGCAGGCTGCTCACCTCGGTGCTCGGGTTCGCCCCCGACGGCGGCGGGTTCAACCCGTACGAGGACGAGAGCAGGGGAGGCCGCACGGTGCTGTACTTCGGCCGGCCGGTCGCCTGGCCCCGGCGCGTCGAGCTGGCCTGCGCCGGCCACTATCCCCACGTCCTGCGCTCCCACCTCGACCGCACGCCCGCGCTCGTGGCCGATGGCTGACGACGGCGCGCACCGCGAGGTGCTGTCGAAGCTGACCGGCGCCTGGCTCACCCAGGCGGTGGCCGCCATGGCCGAGCTGGGGCTCGCCGACCGGCTCGACGAGCGCCCGCTGACCTGCGGCGAGCTGGCCCGCGCGTGCGGCGTGCACGCGGGCGCGCTGTTCCGGCTGCTGCGCCTGCTGGAGAGCCACGACCTGGTCGAGCAGGGCACGGGCGGCGCGTACGCGCTCACGCCCACCGGCGCGCTGCTGTCCAGCCGCCACCCCGACTCGCTGGCCGACCTCGCCCTGTTCTACGCGGGCCCGTTCTACGCCTCGTGGGGCGCGCTGCCGTACGCGGTCAGGACCGGCAGGCAGGGCTTCGAGCACGTCTACGGCAAGCCGTTCTTCGACTACACCGCCGAGCACCCGGAGATGGGCGCCGGCTTCGACCGGGCCATGGCCTGCGGGTCGTCGTTCTTCACCCAGCTTCCGAAGGTCTACGACTTCACCCGGCACCGCCACGTCGTCGACGTCGGCGGCGGGCGCGGCGCGCTGCTCGCGGTCGTGCTGGCGCAGGCCGAGGAGGTGCGCGGCACGCTGTTCGACGGCCCAGGAGCCGTCGAGCGGGGCCGCGCGGCGCTCACCGAGGCGGGCCTGGCCGATCGGTGCGACTTCGCGGCCGGCGACTTCTTCGAGCAGGTGCCGTCCGGCGGCGACGTCTACCTGCTCTCGCGGATCCTGCACGACTGGGACGACGAGCCCTGCGCGCGGCTGCTGGCCAACTGCCGGGCCGCGATGCCCGCGGGCGGGCGGCTGCTCGTCCTGGAGCGGCTCGTCCCCGAGCGGCCGCACGACGCGCCGGGCGCGCTCGCCATCGCGTGGGACGTGCACATGCTGGTCAACAACGGCGCGGGCCGTGAGCGCACCTACCTCGAGTACGAGCGGCTGCTGGCCGGCGCCGGGTTCACGCTGGAGGACGTACGCGGGCTGCCCCTCGACGTCGACGTGCTCGTCGCCCGCGCCTGACCTGGCAGGCTGGGCGCCATGGAAGTGACGCTCGTCCAAGGCGACATCACCGAGCAGCGGGTCGACGCGATCGTCAACGCCGCCAACTCCTCCCTCATGGGCGGCGGCGGCGTGGACGGCGCCATCCACCGGCATGGCGGCCCCGAGATCCTCCAGGAGTGCAGGAAGCTCAGGGCCGGCCACTACGGCAAGGGCCTGCCGACCGGCATGGCCGTGGCGACCACGGCCGGGCGGCTGCCCGCGCGCTGGGTCATCCACACCGTCGGGCCCGTCCACTCACGCTCCGACGACCGCTCCGAGCTGCTCGCCTCCTGCCACGTCGAGTCGCTGCGGGTGGCCGACGAGCTTGGCGCCGCCACGGTGGCCTTCCCCGCGATCTCGACCGGCATCTACGGCTGGCCGGTCGACGACGCCGCCCGCATCGCGCTCGACGCCGTGCGCGGGGCCCGGACGTCGGTGCGCGAGGTGCGGTTCGTGCTGTTCGACGCGGTCGCGTACGCGGCCTTCGAGACCCTGCTCTAGGGCGCCCACGGGGGCGCGACCGCCCACGAGTGCGTGTTGCGCGACTCGAAGGATTGACTCGCTCCCCGGGCTGAAGCCCGAGCATTCTGCCCCCGCCAGACAGGTGGCGTCCAGCTTGAGCCCGTCGGCGCTCGCCCGCGAACCGACCGATGCTCGCATGGCCCATGAGCGTGGGTTGCGGTTCCTATGAGCGTGGATCGACCGCTTTCGAGCGCTCTAGCGGGGATCGACCGCCGACCACGGCAGCGTCAGCTCGCCGAGCCGCCACCGGGCGACGCTCCCGAGCGGCGGGTGCGCCGGCACGGGCCAGGTGCGCGACAGCTCCCCGATGGCCGCCAGCCACCGCTGCCGCCGCCCGTGCGCGCCGTAGGGCGCGCTGACCGCCCATGCCCGGTCGAAGTCGCTCAGAAAGGCGTGGATCCGCTCACCCGGCACGTTCCGGTGGATGAGCGTCTTGGGCAGCCGGTCGGCGAGGTCGGACGGCCGCTCGAAGGCGTCGAACCGGGCGGAGAAGGTGATGGTCTCCGGCCCCTCGGCCGACAGCCCCACCCAGACCGCCCGCCGCCCGTTCTCCGACGAGGTGCCCTCCACCAGCACGCCGCCGGGCGCGAGGCCCGCCCGCAGCACCTCCCAGTAGTGCCACGCCTCGTCCTCGCCGTACTGGCGCAGCACGTTGAAGGCGCGGACGAGGGCCGGCGGGCGCGGCACCGGCAGCTCGAAGCCGCCCAGCCGGAAGCTCAGCCCCTCCCGCTCGTACGGCCTGGCCAGCGCCACCCGCGCGGGATCGATCTCCAGCCCCACCACCTCGACCCCCGGCGCGACCTTGCGCAACCGGGTGAACAGCTCAAGCGTCGTGGCGTGCGAGGCGCCGTAGCCGAGATCCACCACCAGGGGCCGCTCGGCGGCGCGCAGCAGCCGGCCGTGCACGGCGGCGATCCAGCGGTCGCCGCGCCGCAGCCGGTTGTGGCCCGTCGTGCCCCTGGTGATGGTCCCGACCGGTTTAGCCACCGACGCGGTGCACCTTGTGCTGCGCCGCCTGGGCGCGCGGCCTGATGACCAGGCGGTCGATGTTGACGTGGGCCGGGCGGGTGACGCACCAGGCGATGGCGTCGGCGACGTCGTCGGAGGTCAGCGGGTCGGGCACACCCTGGTAGACGCGGGCCGCGGCCGACTCGTCGCCCCTGAACCTGGTGACCGCGAAGCCCTCGGTCTTGACCATGCCGGGCGCGATCTCGACGATCCGCACCGGCTGCCCGACCAGCTCCAGGCGCAGGGTCTCGGCCATCGAGCGCTGGGCGTGCTTGGCCGCGACATAGCCGCCGCCGCCCTCGTACGCGACGTGTCCCGCCGTCGAGGTGAGCATGACCAGCACGCCGTCGCCCGACGCGACGAGTTTGGGGATCAGCGCCTGGGACATGCGAAGGGAGCCGAGCACGTTCACGTCGTACATGCGCTGCCAGTCGTCCACCCGGCCCTCGGCCACCGGCTCCATGCCGTGCGCGCCGCCCGCGTTGTTGACCAGCACGTCGCACCGCTCCAGGCCGGCCACCAGCGCGTCAACAGAGTCCTGTGAGGTCACATCGAGCGTCACCGGCCTGATGGAGGGCACCTCGGCGGCCAGCTTGTCCAGCCGGTGGCGGCGTCGCGCGCCCGCCACCACGTCATAACCTTCGGCGGCGAGCCGCCGCGCGGTCGCCTCGCCGATCCCGCTGCTCGCACCCGTCACCACAGCCGTTTTCCGCATGGTCCCCATCCTGCCAGGAGCCCTGGGGACGACTTTGTACCCCCACAAATGACCAGTTGTCGGGAATGTCAGAAATGTTGGGACAGTTGTACTCGGTCTGGAGGTGGTGTCGAGTGAGGCGACGACGGGTCAACCGGGTCGCGACCATCAGCATGCACACGTCGCCGCTGGACCAGCCCGGCACGGGCGACGCCGGTGGCATGAACGTGTACATCGTCGAATGCGCCAAGCGACTGGCCCGGCTCGGGGTGGAGGTGGAGATCTTCACCCGCGCCACCGCCCGCGACCTGCCGCCCGTGGCGGAACTCGCTCCCGGCGTCCTCGTCAGGCACCTCACGGCCGGCCCGTACGAGGAGATGGACCGCGCAGAGCTGCCCGGCCAGCTCTGCGCCTTCCTGTCCGAGGTGCTGCGCACCGAGGCCATGTACGACCCGGGCCGCTACGACGTCATCCACTCCCACTACTGGCTGTCCGGCCAGGTCGGCTGGCTGGCCAAGGAACGCTGGGGCGTCCCGCTCGTCCACACCATGCACACCATGGCCAAGGTCAAGAACCTCCTGCTCGCCCGCGGCGACAAGCCGGAGCCCGCCGCCCGCGTGATCGGCGAGCAGCAGGTCGTGGACGTCGCCGACCGCCTGGTCGCCAACACCGCCGACGAGGCAGGCGAGCTGATCGACCTGTACGGCGCCGACCCCGCCCGCGTCGCCGTCGTGAACCCCGGCGTCAACCTCAACGTCTTCACCCCCGCCTCCCAGGGCGTCGCCAGGCACCGGCTCGGCCTGCCGCAGGACGCCCACGTGCTGCTGTTCGTCGGCCGCATCCAGCCACTCAAGGCCCCCGACGTGCTGCTGCGCGCCGCCTCCAGGATGCTCATCGACGAGCCCGCACTGCGCGAGCGCCTGGTGATCGCCTGCGTCGGCGGCCCGTCGGGCAACGGCCTGGCCAGGCCCTCGTTCCTCACCGAACTCGCCACCGAGCTGGGCATCGCCGACGTCGTCCGGCTCGTGCCGCCGGCGCCCCAGGAGGAGCTGGCCGACTGGTACCGGGCCGCCACGGTCACCGTCGTGCCGTCGTACAGCGAGTCGTTCGGCCTGGTCGCCCTTGAGTCGCAGGCGTGCGGCACCCCGGTGGCCGCCGCGGCCGTCGGCGGGCTGCGCACGGCCGTCCGCGACGGCGTCTCCGGCCTGCTCGTGGACGGCCACGACCCCGCCGACTGGGCCATCGCGCTGCGCCGCCTGCTGTCCGCGCCGCGCAGGCGCGAGCGGCTGTCGGCCGGCGCGCGCGAGCACGCCGCCGCCTTCGGCTGGCAGGCCACCGCCGCCCGCCTCATGGAGGTCTACGCCGGCGCCATCGCCCATCTGCACCAGGTGCCGGTCGCGCTGCCGGGGAACTGACCGTACTTTGTTCTGCCGCCTCATAAGGTGAAGGGCATGCGCGAAGTCGTCGAAGCAGCACTCAAAGCCGCGGACGTCACCTACGACGAGCCCCGCCCAGGAGCGTTCCTGGCCAGGCTCCCCGGCCAGCACAAGCTCGCCACCATGACCTGGCTCATCATCGGCGAGCGGGTGCTGCACGTCGAGGCGTTCTTCTGCCGGCAGCCCGACGAGAACCACGCCGAGTTCTACCGCTGGCTGCTCGGCAAGAACGGCTCCATGTACGGCGTGCACTTCTCCCTCGACCCCGTCGGCGACGTCTACCTCGTCGGCAGGGTCCCGCTGGCCGCCGTCACCGAGGACGAGGTGGACCGGCTGCTCGGGTGCGTGCTGACGTACTCGGACGACTGGTTCGACCGGGCACTCGAGCTCGGCTTCGCCTCCTCGATCAGGCGCGAGTGGGAGTGGCGGGCCAAGCGCGGCGAGTCCCTGGCCAACCTCCAGGCGTTCGCCCGCTTCGCCGACCCCGACCGGTAGAACCATAGGATTGCCGCATGGCGACTTTGGTGCTGCTTAGGCATGGCGAGAGTGACTGGAACGCGAAGGGCCTGTTCACCGGCTGGGTGGACGTCAGCCTGTCCGCCAAGGGCGAGGACGAGGCCCGCCGCGGCGGCAAGCTACTCCAGGAGGCCGGGCTGCGCCCGGACGTCGTCCACACCAGCCTTCTGACCAGGGCCATCCAGACGGCCCAGCTCGCGCTGGCGGAGGCCGACCTGCTCTGGCTGCCGGTCAAGCGCAGCTGGCGGCTCAACGAGCGCCACTACGGCGCCCTCCAGGGCAAGAACAAGGCCCAGACCCGCGAGGAGTTCGGCGACGAGCAGTTCATGCTGTGGCGCCGCTCCTACGACGTGCCCCCGCCCCCCATCGCGGACGACGACGAATACTCCCAGGCCGGCGACCCCCGCTACGCCCTGCTGCCGCCGGAGCTCATGCCCCGCACGGAGTGCCTGAAGGACGTCGTGGGCCGCATGCTGCCCTACTGGTACGACGAGATCGTCCCCGACCTCGCGGCCGGCCGCACGGTGCTGGTCGCCGCCCACGGCAACTCGCTGCGCGCGCTGGTCAAGCACCTCGACGGCATCGGCGACGACGATATCGCCGGGCTCAACATCCCGACCGGCATCCCGCTGCTCTACGAGCTCGACGCCGACTACCGCCCGACCGTGCGCGGCGGCCGCTACCTCGACCCCGACGCCGCGAAGGCCGCCATCGAGGCCGTCGCCAACCAGGGCCGCTGACATCAGGGGGTGCGAGAGCACCCCCCTTTTTTTTTCCGTCGTACGCGTCAGCCGGTCCGCGACCCGGTGACCAGGTAGACGACGGCCTGCGCCACCCGCACCGCGTGGTCGGCGTACCGCTCGTAATAGCGCCCCACCAGCGTGATGTCGATCGCCGGCTCCACCCCGTGCGCCCAGTCCTTGGCCAGGATCTTCGAGAACAGGCGGCGGTGCAGCCGGTCCATCGCGTCGTCGTCCTGCTCGAGCTCCAGGGCCGAGTCCACGTCGCGCGACGCCACGCAGCTGCCGGCCTTCGTGACGAGGTTCTCGGCGATCTGCCCCATTTCCAGAAATGTCGGGCGCAGCCCCGGCGGAATGGCCGAGTCGGGGTGCCGCAGCCGCGCCACCTTGGCCACGTGGACGGCGAGGTCGCCCATGCGTTCGAGGTCGGTGCCCATGCGCAGCGCCGTGATGACCATGCGAAGGTCCACCGCGACCGGCTGCTGCCTGGCCATCAGCTCGAAGATCGACGCCTCGAGGTCCGCGAAGGTGGCGTTCACCTCCTGGTCGCGGGAGATCACGCTCTCGGCGAGCTGCAGGTCGGCGTCAAGGAGGGCCGTGGTGGCACGGGAGATGGCCGACCTGGTCAGCCGGGTCATCTCCACCAGCTTGTCGGTCAGCGAATCGAGTTCTTCGTGGTACGCGTCGCGCATGCCGTCACCGTACGGCGGGGCCGATGAACGAACTCCGACCGCCAGATGAACTTTCCGGGAAAGAGGCGTTCATCCCCTGATGAGGGGGTCTGTCCCTGCGGAAACGCCACCTACCATCGGAGGCATGAGTGAGATGGCCATGAGCTTCGCGGCCCTGGCCGGGTTCGTGGTGGGCGCGCTGGCGGTCCTCTTCTACCGCAACCAGATCGAGGCCCCCAGCCGCACCACCACCGACGGCGTCGAGACCGGCGCGGCGCTGCCCCAGGGCGTCGCGTCCGTGCTGGCCGTGCTGCCCTCGTCCGCCGTCGTCCTCGACGCGCACGACCGGGTGCTGCGGGCCAGCTCGGCCGCACGCGCGTTCGGGCTGGTCAAGGGCGACCGGCTGATGGCCGCCGAGCTGCTCGCCCTGGCCCGCCAAGTGCGCCGCGACGGCGAGATCCGCGAGAGCGAGATCGACGTGGCGGGACACAAGTTCGGCCAGGAGACCACCAACTTCGCCGTACGCGTGGCGCCGCTCGGCTCCTACGGCCAGGTGCTCGTGCTCGCCGAGGACCAGACCGAGCGGCGCAGGGTCGAGGCCGTGCGCCGCGACTTCGTCGCCAACGTCAGCCACGAGCTGAAGACCCCGGTCGGCGCGCTCAGCCTGCTGGCCGAGACCATCCAGGACGCCGCCGACGACCCCGAGGCGGTCAGCCGCTTCGCCGGGCGCATGCAGCACGAGGCCGCCCGGCTCAACTACCTCATCCAGGACCTGATCACGCTCAGCCGGATCCAGGGCGCCGAGCCCATCCCCACGCCGGGCCAGGTCTCCATCGACGAGGCCGTCAACGACGCCATCGACCACTGCAACACCAGAGCCGTCGCCAAGGACATCACGCTGGTCTCCGGCGGCACCGAGGGCCTGCGCATCTGGGGCGACGCCGAGCTGCTCGCCACCGCCCTGCGCAACCTCATCGACAACGCCATCGTCTACAGCCCCGAGCACACCCGGGTCGTGGTCAGCGTGCGCCCGGCCGGCGACTCCGTCGAGATCAGCGTCAGCGACCAGGGCATCGGCATCCCCGAGGAGGCGCTGGAGCGCATCTTCGAGCGGTTCTTCCGCGTCGACGCCGCCCGCTCCCGCGTCACCGGCGGCACCGGGCTCGGCCTGGCCATCGTCAAACACGTCGCCGCGGCCCACGCCGGCGAGGTGTCCGTCTGGAGCAAGGAAGGGTCCGGCTCCACCTTCACCCTGCGCCTGCCCGCCTTCGGCGGCACGGCGCTGGCAGTACCACCCTCGATCCCCATGGAGGCAGCCTCGTGACCGCACGAAGCGAAACCACCGTCGGACGCGCCGGCCGCGTCATGAGGCCCGCAGGAGCACGCGCATGACCCGCGTCCTCGTCGTGGAGGACGAGGAGTCGTTCTCCGACGCCCTGTCCTACATGCTGCGCAAGGAGGGCTTCGAGGTGTCGGTCGCGGCGACCGGCCCCGAGGCGCTCGACACCTTCGACCGCAACGGCGCCGACCTGGTGCTGCTCGACCTGATGCTGCCCGGCCTGCCCGGCACCGAGGTCTGCCGTTCACTGCGGCAGCGCTCGAAGGTCCCGGTCATCATGCTGACCGCCAAGGACAGCGAGATCGACAAGGTCGTCGGCCTTGAGCTGGGCGCCGACGACTACGTCACCAAGCCGTTCTCCTCGCGCGAGCTGGTCGCCCGCATCCGCGCCGTGCTGCGCCGCCAGGGCGACCTCACCGAGGAGCTGGAGAGCGCCGTGCTGGCCGTCGGGCCCGTGCGCATGGACGTCGACCGCCACATCGTCGCCGTCCGCGGCGAGCCCGTGCAGCTGCCGCTGAAGGAGTTCGAGCTGCTGGAGGTGCTGCTGCGCAACGCCGGCCGGGTGCTCACCAGGGGCCAGCTCATCGACCGCGTATGGGGCGCCGACTACGTGGGCGACACCAAGACGCTCGACGTGCACGTCAAGCGGCTGCGGGCGAAGATCGAGTCCGACCCGTCCAACCCGCGCTGCATCCTCACCGTGCGCGGGCTCGGCTACAAGTTCGACGCCGTGGAGGAATGACAGACCCCGGTACCGATCGTGCGGGTACCGGGGTCTTCTCATGCCCTCCGGAGGCTCTAGTGCGCCTCCTCCTCAGCCTCTCCCGTCGGCGACGGCGTGGGCGTCGGGGTGGCCGCGGGGGTCGCGCCCGGAGCCGGGGGGTACGACGCGTATTCGCGGCTGCGCGTGACCACAGGGACGTTCATGGACACGACGCCGGCGTTGGCGAACTGGAGGTCCAGCTTGATGCTCTCGCCGCCCCTGAGGCTCTTGGGGATCGCCTCGAGGATCAGCTGAGGGGCCGGCTTGCCGGTGTTGACGAGCTGGTTGCTCGGAAGCTGAATGGGGGCGGTGATCTTGACCGTGCCCATCTCGCCGGCGTTGACGGCCTGGAGGGTGTCGGGGGTGCCCGAGGTGTTGAGGATGTTCAGGTAGATCGGGGCGGAGCCGCGCCAGGCGAGCTGGGCTCCCGAGTCGGGGCCGAGGATGAACGCCTGAGGGATGTGAATGCCGCTCTTAGCGCCGTACTGACCGTTCTCGATCAACACCTGGGCCTCGTTCGGCGCGTACGGCATGTTGGTGGTGGCGTCGAATCCTGCCCCGCAGCCCGCGAGCACGGGGGCTGCCAAGAACGCGGCGGCTACGACAATCCAGCGACGGCTGGTCACGGGCGGGTTCTCCTTGGTTCTGCGCAGGTGTCGCGCGTGCGTGATGTGCAGCGCCCACCATATCCACCCCAATGCAAGGTCATATCCGCACCCCCGCAGGTCATTCGCTATGTCCAGAAATGCGATTCATAGAGTTGAGCGGTTGTCAACCCCCAATATGCGGCTTTGACCTGCAGTTATGAGGATTTCACTGTTCCGAGAGGCTGTGGATGCGTGGTACCCTGGAGTACAGCGGAAGGGGTACTTGTCACATGACTTTCCAGGTCGGCGACACTGTCGTCTACCCCCACCATGGGGCTGCTCGGATCGAAGCAATCACGACGCGATCCATCAAGGGTGAGGAAAAGACCTACCTGGTGCTCAAGGTCGACAAGGGCGACCTTACCGTCCAGGTGCCAGCTGAAAACGCAGAACTCGTCGGTGTGCGCGACGTTGTCGGTCAGGAAGGCCTTGAGCGGGTTTTCGACGTCCTTCGCATGCCGCACACGGAAGAGCCGACCAACTGGTCTCGTCGCTACAAGGCCAACCTCGAGAAGCTCGCGTCCGGCGATGTGAACAAGGTTGCCGAGGTGGTTCGGGACCTGTGGCGGAGAGACCGCGAGCGTGGCCTGTCCGCCGGCGAGAAGCGCATGCTCGCCAAGGCGCGCCAGATCCTGGTCAGTGAGCTTGCCCTGGCCGAGAAGACCAATGAGGACAAGGCAGAGGCCCTTCTCGACGAGGTTCTCAACTCCTGAACACGAATCTTCCACGGGTGGGCGTCGGTGTCGACGTCCACCCGTTCGCATCACCGGGCTCAGGACGCGAGCTCAACCTCGCCGGTCTGCACTGGCCGGGTGAGCTCGGCGTCGAGGGCCACTCCGACGGCGACGTCGCCGCCCACGCGGCCTGCGACGCGCTGCTGTCCGCGGCCGGTCTCGGCGACCTCGGCAAACTGTTCGGCACCGCCGACCCGCGGTGGGCGGGCGCCTCTGGCACGGTGCTCCTCGAAGAGACCGCTCGCCAGGTGCGGGCGGCCGGCTTCGAGATCGGCAACGTGGCCGTCCAGGTGATCGGTAACCGGCCGAAGCTCGCGCCCCGGCGACTGGAGGCCGAGAAGGCGCTCAGCGCCGCTCTGGGGGCGCCTGTGAGCGTCTCCGCCACCACGACCGACGGCCTGGGGCTGACGGGGCGTGGCGAGGGTGTGGCGGCCGTGGCGACCGCTCTGGTGATCGCGCTCTGATCGGGCTTCGCGATCGTCGGTTCTCGTGGTCGCGACGCTCTTGTCGCGGCCGTCAGGCTCTTTCACAGCCGTGAGGGTTTTTCGCGGTCGTGAGGCTCTTTTCACGGTCGTGACGGTCTTTCGCGGTCGCGTGGCTCATTCGCGGCCGTGAGGCCGTTCGCGTGAACCGATCCCGTGTCCGGCGCGTCCTCTTTGTGGGATACGTGAGGGTGTCCCGGCGGGTCGTCGCCAGCCCGCCGAAAATGCGGAGGCGGCGGTTCGTCACTGGCGCGGTACGGACCGCCGTCTTCCCTCATGGGTAATTCGCCAGTTCAGGGGGTATGTGTCCCGCCAAGACATGTGAACGTCTTCGGGGGGAGCTCCACATGATCGGCGCGATCGTTAGCGCAGTAGTCATCGGCGCCATCGTCGGTGCGCTGGCCAGACTCCTGGTGCCGGGCAGGCAGAACATGTCCATCGGCCTGACCCTCATCGTCGGCATCGTGGCCGCCCTGATCGGCACCCTGATCGCCCAGGCGTTCGGCTGGGCCGACACCAGAGGCATCGACTGGATCGAACACATCCTGCAACTCGTCCTGGCCGTGGCCGGTGTGCTCCTCGTGACCCGGATGGGCATGGGGCGCGGCGGCCGAGGCGGCCGAACAACTACCTGACCTGCACTTTTGCAAAGCGGGCGCATAATTGCCGTAGATCGGGTAGCGACCATCCCGTGAGGGTGAACCGCTCAGCCTCACGGGGAGGTTTCATGTCATGACCATCGAATCCATCCTTGGCGCCATCGTGATCGGCGCCGTGATCGGCGCAATCGGTCGTCTGCTGCTTCCCGGCAGGCAGGCCATCGGGTGGATCCTCACCATCGTCGTCGGCATCGTCGCCGCCCTCCTGGGCACGCTGCTCGCGCAGGTGCTCGGCGTGGAGACCACGCCGGGCATCGACTGGATCGAGCTGGTGATGCAGGTGGTGCTCGCGGTCGTCGGTGTGGGCCTGGTGGCTGGACTACGCCGCGGTAGCGGCAGAAGCGTCTGATCCACGCCGTACGCAACTGGCGGGATAGAAGGGCCCGTCCGGGAACGTGTTCCCGGACGGGCCCTCTTTCGTGCTTCTTCGTCAGTCCTCGGGCGGGCGGGGGGTGCTGCGGAGGCGTTCGGCCGGGGCCGGGGAGTCGTCGACGATCACCCGGTGCGGGGCGGTGTCCTCCATCCCCTCACGCGTCTCCTCACGCAGCTCCTCACGCGTCTCCTTGCCGCGCCGCTCCTGCTCGTCGGCCAGCTCGGGGCCGTGGCGCGGGTCGGGGGCGTCGTCGTCGAAGACGGGGTGGGGCTGGGTGTCGGCGTCCTTGTCGGTGGACTCGGGCGAGGGACGCGGGTGGACGAGCACGTCGGCCGGCTTGACCCGGTCGCCCCAGCGGACGGGGCGGGTCAGCGGTTCCTCATCGGGCTCGCTCGCCGCCTCTTCCCGCACGTCTTCCTGTACGTCGTTCCGCGGCTCTTCCCGCGGCTCTTCGCGCGGCTCTTCCTGGGCCTTTTCTTCGGTCTTTTCCTGAGCTGTGGCCTCGGGCTCTGGCCGGGTCCGTAGGGGGCGGGTCACGGGCTCAGGCTCGGGTGCGGGGCGGCTCAGGGGCTTGTCGGCCGGCTGGGGCTCCGGCTCTTCCTCGTTCTGGACCGGCCACTCGGTCACGCGGCCCGACACAGGAGGCGTCTCGGGGGCGGCGGTGGGGCCCACGACCGGCGTGGGCTCGGACAGGGGCTCAGGCAGGGGCGCGGGCGTCTCCGTCGCGAGCGGGGGCGGCTCATCGGCCCTCGACCCCTGGAACGGCACCAGGTCCTGCTCCTCTGCCTCCCGGTACGCCGGCGCGCGATGCGCCTGCACGTGCTTGATCAGGAGTAACCACAGCCACAGCGCCAGGGCCAGCATCACCCAGGGCGCGAGCGCCACGCCGATGGCCGTCTGCCTGACGTCGAAGGTGACGCGCACCGCCGTGGCCACGTTCGCCGCCGCGGCCGCCGCGATCAGCAGGACCAGCACGAACGCCGCCTGCACGCGTACGAGCATCTTGGCCGAGCGCAGCAGCAGGACGCCGACCAGCGCGACCACCAGCAGCGCGTCGAACGCCGCCGGGTAGAGGAAGGCGAGGTCCTGCCTGGCCTCGCCGGTGACGGCCAGCGCGCGCAGGTCGTCGAAGGAGAGCGCGCACGCGGCACCGGTCAGGGCGGCGACGGCGAGCCCGGCCAGGGCGAGGCCCAGGCGGCGGAGCAAAGAGGGGGGAGTCACGTCCATGGCGTCTTCGAGACTACAGAAGAATGGGGATCACGACCGATCAAGGGAGGCCGCATGACCAAGTTGTCGGAAGATGTCCGCAAACTTTTGGACGCGCCGAATTATGCGACGGTGACCAGTCTCAACGCCGACGGCGGGCCGCAGTCGTCCGTGGTGTGGGTGCGTACGGACGGCGACGACGTGCTCTTCTCCACCGTGAAAGGCCGCGTCAAACCGCGCAACTTCGAGCGCGATCCGCGCGCGAGCCTGCTGGTCATCGATCCCGACAACCCCTACAGGTACGTCGAGGTGCGCGGCCGGGTCACGATGACGCCCGACCCGGAGGGCGCGCTGATCCAGGAGCTGTCGCAGAAGTACCAAGGACGCCCATGGGAGGACAAGCCGGGCACCGAACGGCTCATCGTCCGCATCTCGCCCGACAGGGTGCACCTGCGGGGCTGATTTATCGGCCTGACGACGCCGCCGAGGCGTTAGCCTTTCTTTCGTGAGCCTGCACATCTACGACACCAGCACGCGCGCCATCCGTGAATTCGTTCCGGTCGAAGCCGGCCGGGCGTCGATTTACCTGTGTGGGGCCACCGTGCAGGCTCCTCCGCATATCGGGCACATCCGCTCGGGCGTCAATTTCGACGTGCTCAGGCGTTGGATGGCGCGTTCCGGCTACGAGGTGACGTTCTGCCGCAACGTCACCGACATCGACGACAAGATCATCAGGGTGTCCGCCGAGGAGAGCGTGCCCTGGTTCGTCGTGGCCGAGCGCAACCAGCGGGCCTTCGCCTGGGCCTACGACACGCTCGGATGCCTGCCGCCGACCGTCGAGCCGCGCGCCACCGGCCACGTGCCGGAGATGATCACGCTGATGGAGCGGCTCATCGAGCGCGGCCACGCCTACGCCTCCGGCGGCGACGTCTACTTCGACGTACGCTCCTACGAGGAGCGCTACGGCTCGCTGTCCAACCAGAAGCTCGACAACATGCGGCCCGCGGCCGACACCGACGACGAGTCGTGCAAGCGCGACCCGCGCGACTTCGCGCTGTGGAAGGGCGCCAAGCCCGGCGAGCCCACCTGGCCCACCCCGTGGGGCCCCGGCCGGCCCGGCTGGCACCTCGAGTGCTCCGCGATGGCGACGAAATACCTCGGCCCGACGTTCGACATCCACGGCGGCGGCATCGACCTGATCTTCCCGCACCACGAGAACGAGATCGCCCAGTCCCAGGCCGCCGGCGACGGGTTCGCCCACTACTGGATGCACAACGGCATGCTGAAGATCGGCGCCGAGAAGATGAGCAAGTCGCTCGGCAACTCGCTGCTGATCCCCGACATGGTGCAGAAGGTGCGTCCCGTCGAGCTGCGCTACTACCTCGCGGCGCCCCACTACCGCTCCTCGATCGACTACTCCGAGGAGGCGCTGCTCGAGGCGGCGGCGGCGTACCAGCGGATCGAGGGGTTCGTGACGCGGGCCGCCGAGGTGATCCACGACGTCGACGCCCACGCGCCGCTGCCGCAGGCGTTCGCCGACGCGCTCGACGACGACCTCGGCACGCCGCAGGCGCTCGCCGTCGTGCACGAGGTGGTGCGCGAGGGCAACGTGGCGCTGGCCCGCGGCGACAAGGAGGCCGTGGCGCGGCTGCTCGCCGAGACCCAGAACATGCTCGACGTGCTCGGCCTCGACCCGCGCTCGCCGCAGTGGCGCGGCACGGGCTCCGATCTGTCGCCCGTCGTCGACGCGCTCGTCGCGGTGGCGCTCGAGCAGCGCAAGGCGGCGCGCGAGCGTAAGGACTACGCGGCCGCCGACGCGATCAGGGACCAGCTCGCGGCGGCCGGCATCACCGTCGAGGACACCCCGCACGGGCCCCGGTGGGAGCTGAGCCGCTGATCAGGCCGCGGTCTCGTCCAAGGCGGTCGCGATCCACGTGAACAGCGCGGGATCCTGCTCGTAGGTGGGGAGCGGGGTCCCGTTGATCCGGCCCACCAGCGCGACATACCTGCCATAGGTGGCGTCGTACTCCGGGTCCTCCGGCAAGTCCTGCACCATGAGGAAGGTCGCCGCCAGACGCTGCCTGGAGCCGCTGCCGGCGAGCTCCGCGAGGCGTACCACCAGCTCTTCGACGCGCGGATCGTGCGGCGGCAGGCCCTGGTGGTACGCCGTCACCAGGTCATCGCCGATCTTCGCCCCCTCCTCATGGATGAAGTCCCACGTCGCCGGGGCGGCCAGTTCGCTGCCGGGGAACGTACCGTAGACGTCCTGGAGATGGGCGCGGACCGCGGCCCTGAACTCCTCGTCCTGCAGCAGGTCGGCCAGCTCGATCCAGGCTTCGAGCTGCTCGGCGGACGGGTCGTCGGGCAGGCACGGGCGCAGCTCGCGCAGCCGGTCCACGATGCCGGACGGCAGGTCGAGCGACCCGCCCACCCCGGACCAGAAGTCGTCGATGAGGCGCTCGCGTTCGTCGTCCCGCATCGAGACGAGGCGGTGCATCAGGGCCGCCTGGGCGGCCGTGCCGCGCTGCCTGACGAGCGTACGCAGCACCGCCCGCCTGGCCCGCAGGTCGCGCTCCTGCCGCTCCACCAGCTCCAGGTGGGCGGCGAGGAGATCGTGCAGCGACGTCTCGCCCGCGAGCAACTGGCGGATGTCGAGCAGGCCCGCGTCGAGCTCCCTGAGCGTGCGGATCAGCTCCAGGCGGGCGATGGCGCGGACGTCGTACAGGCGGTAGCCCGCCTCGGTCAGCCGGGTGGGGGCGACGATGCCGGCGTCGGAGTAGTACCGGATGGCGCTGACGCTCAGGCCGGTGCGGCGCGCGACGTCCCCGATGGGGTAGAGGTCGTTGTCGTCCATGTCCGTCACTATGGAGTCTCAAGCGGATCGAGACTCAAGCCCTTTCCCGCCCTTTTTGGCTACGTCCTGAGAAGGGCGGCGGCCCGAGTACCCTTGAACGCATGGCAGCAGGCGGTAGGGCATCAGGCAGGCCCGCGAAGAAGAAGGGCCCGGCCAAGGGCACCGGTGGGCAGCGCCGCCGTTCGCTCGAAGGCAAGGGCGCGACGCCGCCTGCCGAGATGCGGCACTGGTACAAGGAGAAGGCGCGCGCCGAGCGCATCGCGCGGGAGGAGCGCGGGAGCGGTCGCCGTCCCGGCGCGGCTCGCCCGCAGCGGCGCTCAGAAGACGCGCCCGAATACATCGGCGGGCGCAACCCGGTCCTGGAGGCGCTGCAGGCCGGGGTGCCGTGCAACGCGCTCTACGTGGCGCAGCGCATCGACAACGACGACCGCGTACGCGACTCCATCAAGATCGCGGCCGAGCGCGGCATCGCCCTGCTCGAGGCCACCCGCGACAAGCTCGACCGCCTCACCGAGGGCGGCGTGCACCAGGGCATCGCGCTGCAGATCCCGGCCTACGACTACGCGCACCCGTCAGAGCTGATCGAGATCGCCCACGAGGCCGGCGAGGCGCCGCTGATCGTCGCCCTCGACTCCGTCACCGACCCGCGCAACCTCGGCGCCATCGCCCGCTCCGCCACCGCCTTCGGCGCCCACGGCCTGCTCGTGCCGTCCCGCCGCTCGGCCGGCGTCACGGGCGGCGCCTGGAAGACGTCCGCGGGCACCCTGGCCACCCTGCGCGTCGCCCGCGCCGCCAACCTGACCGCCGCGCTACGCGAATACCGCGACGCCGGCCTCTTCGTCGTCGGCCTCGACGGCACGGGCTCGACCGAACTCGCCGACGTCGACCTGCTCGGCGAGCCCCTGGTCATCGTCGTCGGCTCGGAGGGCAAGGGGCTGTCCCGGCTGGTCAGGGAGCAGTGCGACGTCCTCACCCGCATCCCGATGCGCGCCGCCGCCGAGTCGCTGAACGCGGGGGTGGCGGCGGGGGTGGCGCTGTACGAAGTCGCTCGTCACAGGCGTCCCTAGCGTCTACACTGGTAGGCCGTGCCGACGTAGCTCAATCGGCAGAGCATCTGTCTTGTAAACAGAAGGTCAGGGGTTCGATTCCCCTCGTCGGCTCTGCAAGATGAAGCCCCTGAACTGGTGTTTCCGGTTCAGGGGCTTCGTGTTTGTCAGGACCATGTGGCGATCTTGCTAACACCCTTGCTAACAGGAGGCCACCGCCTGGGCGAAGATGTCGGCGGCGGTGGCGGCCTGCTCGCGGATGACATGGGCGTACACGCGGAGGGTGATCGCCGGGTCGGCGTGGCCGAGGCGGGCCGCGACCACATGCACGGGGGTGCCGGCCATCAGGAGCGTCGTCGCGTGGATGTGGCGCAGGTCGTGGAGGCGGGCGTGGGGGAGCGGTGATCGTGGGTTCTGCTTGTTGTGGGCGGCGATGAGCTTGGGCATGAGGGAGCTTGGGGTGTCCGGGAAGACGGGCTCTCCCCAGCCTGTCGTGAAGACGTAGGCATGGCCGCCCTTCCAGGACTCGCCGAGCTTGAGCCGCTCCTCGTCCTGGCGGGCGCGGTGGGCTTTGAGGACCTTGACCGTTCCGGCGTCGAGGGAGACGACACGGGAACGGCCGCTCTTCGTGGTGCCTTCGACGCGCTGGCGGTCGAGGACTGCGGCCGTGCCCGTGATGTGGATCTGGGGCTTGTCGAGGTCCACGTCGGTCCAGCGGAGGTTGAGCAGTTCGCCTCTACGGGCTCCCGTGTAAGCGGCCAGGTGAAAGAAGGCGTACAGCCGGTGCTCCTGAGCTGTTGCTAGAAAGGCTCGGAGTTGGGCCGGGGTCCAGATCATGCCTGGTTCGGTTGCCTGGGTGCGTGGGAGCTTGGCGCGTTCGGCGGGGTTGTTGGGGAGCAGCTCGTCTACGAGCACGGCGTCCGTGAGTGCCTTGCGGAGGACCGTGTGGACGTGCTTGACGGTGTTCGCCGCGAGCGGGCCGCCCTTGCGCCCGCCGTGTGTCAGCAGGTCGCGGTAGAACTTCGTGATCGCCGCAGGCCGGAGGGCTTGCAGACGGACGTTGCCGATTCGAGGGCCGATGTAGAGACGGATCATGTCGCGGTAGCCCTTGAGCGTGTGTGGCTTGATCTCGACGGCGTGACCCTCGATCCACTCGGCCAGGTACTCGGCGACGGTGACAGTGTTCCTGTCGATGTACTCGCCGCGTCGAGCTTTGACCCTGGCCTCGTCGCGGGCTGCCTTCGCGTCGTCTTCCGTGGCGAAGCCGCCTACCCACTTCGGCTTGCTCTCGCCTGTTTCGGGGTCGCGGACCCTGATCACGTAGGACCAGGTGGTGCCGCGCTTCATGACACCGTCGCGCAGCTTGGGTGCCTTCGTCTTACGCGGCTGCTTGTCCGGCGCGCCGGCGAGGGCCTCGGTCATATGGCGACCTCCTTCCTGGTCAGGTGGGTGATGTAGTCGGTGAGGGCGGTGACGGGGATGCGGCGGGAGCCGTCGATGCGGATGGAGGAGACCGCGCCCGTGGCGAGTAGTTGGTAGAGCTTGCTGCGGGAGATGGCCAGGGCTTCGGCGGCTTCTGGGACCGTGAGGAGGAGCCGGGTCATGGGCGGCTCCCGTCGAGGTGTTGTGGCGTCGGCGATGGGGTGCCGGTGATGGCGGCGGCGAGGAGGGCGTCTCCTGCGGAGTGGCCCTTGCCGGCGTACTGCCATTCGCTGATGACGAGAACGGTGTCTTCGTCGAACAGGGGCAGGCGGCCGGTAGTGATGTCTTCGGCTCGTGCGTGGTGTTCGCGGTCGGCTCGGATGTCGCCGAGGGTGGTGGAGTAGTGGCGGCTCCTGGTGGAGAAGTGGCCGCGGAAGCCGAGCATGTGGGCCCAGTCTGCGAGGCGCAGGTCGGCGAGGTCCGGTTCTTTGCCGAGGTCTAGGCAGGTGGTGATGAGGCGGCGGGCGTGGGTGCGGAGGTTGTATGCCTCCAGGTTGTCCAATGGGTTGATGCGGCGGTCTAGGGTGCCGACGCATTCGGCGGCCTTGGTGGCGTACTTGGCGATGTAGCCGGCTACTGCTTGGTCCGTGAGGTCGCCGTTCATGGTGATGGGGCGGATGTCGAGTTGGTCGCCCCAGCGCAGGATGCGTTCTGGCTGGCCGGCGTAGGCCGGGGCTTTGGCCGTCACGGCTCCAGCTGCGTGCTGGATGGCTTGGGTGAGTGCGTCGGCGGTCGCCCAGGGTGGGGGTGGGGCTTCGGGGCCGCCGGGGCCGTCGAGGCGGATGACGGCGTGGAAGTGGACGACGCCGCGCCGTTGGTATTCGGCGACTTTGGCGAAGGAGAGGGTGAGGTGGTGGCGGAAGTCCTTGAGGAGGAGGCCGCCTTGTTTGGCGAGGTGGCGGCGTACGGAGTCGGCGAAGCGCTTCCACAGCAGTGGGGCCAGGGCGTTGAACAGGACGGTGCCGGTGTAGTCGTAGCAGTCGGGGCAGAGTGGTTCGCCGAGGCGGGGGTCCTCTTTGCTGTGGCGGGTGGTGCAGGACATAGTGCGGCCGTGTGGGCAGGTGGGTGCGTTGCGGCGGGCATGGCAGGGCTGGGTCTTGCCGTTCTTCTCGTGGCGGGTGTGGACCGTTCCGAAGCTGGGTGCGGTGAGGGTGATGAACAGGGTCGGGTGGCTTGTGACGGTGTCCGGGACGCCCTTGCCGCCGACGAGGCCGGCGCGGATGAGGTGGTAGGTGTCGGCGCGGTAGGTCTCGGCGCAGGTGGGGCAGCGGGAGGCGCGGCGGGTCTTGCATGGAACGCGTAGGACGCCGTCTGGCTCGTGTTTGGTGGTGTAGCGGTGCAGGAGTTGGCCAGTCGCCTTGTCGTAGTGGTCGATCTTGCCGCGTAGGTGGATGGGCTGGCGGCAGCCTCCGGTGGCGCGGATCTGGGTTGCCCAGCGGTCGTAGTCGGGGTGGTTGAGTCGGGCGATCATGCCTGCTTTGGCGTGCGCGGTGGCGTGAGTTGTGGGCAAGATGGTGTTCTCCTTTCGCTCGTTCGGGTGAAGGGATGGCCCTCGACCTGGCAGTCGTCTTGGCGGATGTGCGGCCAGGCCGGGGGCGCTGCGCTTTTCAGGCGCCGTGGTTGTCGATGCCGGTGCCGTCGCAGTCGAGGCAGCGGGCGTTGTCGGGGTCGATGCCGGTGCCGTTGCAGGTGCAACAGCGGTAGTGGATTACCTCCTCACTCATGTGGGTGGCTTTCTGCTGGTGGTGAGGTAGATGCGCCAGTGGTGGGGGCGGGCGCGGTCGGGGTAGGCGCGTGAGACGCCGATGACGGCGAAGTGCAGGCGTAGGCGGAACAGGGCGTCGACGATCTCGGCTCGGGTGCCGTCGATGCGGATGCGCATGATCGGTGCTCCTGGTCAGGCGGTGGGTACGGGGTCGGGCTGGATGCAGCCGTGGTAGCTGGTTTCGGCTTCGTGGCGGGCGCGGGCGGCGGCCAGGACGGCGACGGCGCGGTACTCGATCGGGCCGAACATGCGTGAGGTGGCGTAGTGGCCGCGCGAGGCGCCCTCCTGGTTGATGTCCGAGCCGAGGACGGGGGCGATCTGGTCGATCTCGGCGCTCTGGGCGGCGTCGCTGTCTTGGTTGGGGAAGTAGTAGACGGTGATGTAGGGCGGGACGGGCAGGTCAGGGTGGGCTTCGAAGAAGGCGGCCAGGTCGAGCAGGCCGTTGATGACAGCGGTGCGGTCGTCGTACTCCATGGGTTGGTTCTCCTTTCAGGCGGTTCGCAGGGTGCGCATCAGGTCGGTGGCGAGTTGGCTTGAGACGCCCAGGTGGGCGCGTAGGGCGTCGTCGGTGATGGGTTTGCCGTGCTTGGTCTCGTGGTCGTCGGCTACGCGGCGGGCGTAGTCCACGAGTGCGGGAGCCAGGGCCTTGGTCGGTTCGTCTTCGACTTGGGGTTGTTGCGGGACGAGTTCTGGGGCCTCTGCGGTGGTGGTGGGGTGAGCCGCGCGGCGTTCCAGCATGGAGATGGCGATGAGGAACGCGGCGGCCGGAGTGGCGGCGGTGATCCAGCCCCAGACGGTTGGGTCGGCTTGGGCGAGGTTGGCGGCCAGCGAGAGGGCGATGCCGCCGGTCAGGACGAGGACGGGCCAGGAGATCGGGCCGCGCCGGGTTCGGCTGGTCTTCTTGTCGCGTTGGCGTTCGCGGGCGGCCATGACGCAGGTCAGGTCGATGCAGACGGCGACGGCCCAGGACATCCAGCCGGTTTGGCCGTGCTGGCTGGCGGTGTCGCGGATGTGGGTGAACGATCCGGCACCCGCGATGGCGGCCAGGATGAGGACCGGGCCGGTGTCGAGCAGTCGGCAGGCGTAGCGTCGCATCGTTCCTCCCTTCGTGGTTCAGGCGTTGATGGGCTGAGGTAGGTGGGTGGTGATCTCGTCCCAGGCGGGTGTGAGGTGGGCGTGGGTACGGGCGGCGCGTTCGGCGGTTTGCTCGGTGACGTAGAAGGAGCGGGCGCGGTACCACTGGCCGTCCTGGCTGGCGACGATGGCGACGCCGGGTGTATCGGCGGCGATGGCGCGGGCGGAGATCAGGGCGGCGGGGTCGAGGTCGCCGAGGGTCATGGTGGCGGTCTCTGGGTCGTTGACGCGGTGGCAGATGCGGCCCGAGCACTGGGCGCGCAGGGCGGTGACTCCGGGGCCGAGGTCGGAGCCGATCCTTTGGCCGCAGCAGAACAGGTAGATGCCGAAGGCGCGGCCGAGCTGGGCGACCCGGAGCAGGGCGGTCGAGGTTTTGGCGATCTCGTCTTTCTCCGACTTGTCGGCCATCAGGTACAGCTCGGCCAGCTCGTCCACCAGGACCACGATCGGGACGGGGCGCAGGGCGGGCGGGACTTGCCAGATGTTGCGGGCGCCGGCCTGGCGGCACAGGCCCATGCGGTCGATCATCAGGGCGACGAGGTCGGTGAGCAGGCCGACCGATTCGGCGCGGGAGGTGGCCAGGGCCGACAGGCGGGGTGCGTACGGGGTGAACTCCACGCCGCCCTTGAGGTCGAAGCCGACCAGAGCCACCGGTTGCGGCGCGAGCCCGACGATCAAGGCGTTGGCAAGGTTCGACTTGCCGGACTGGGTCGCCCCCGCGTTGATCCAGTGCGGCACCGTACGGAAGTCGATGATCCAGGGCTTGCCGGTCTCCAGCCGTCCCACCACCACCTTGAGCAGGTCGGGCGAGGGCGGGAGGTCGTCCACTTTGACCAGCGGGTCGCGCATGGTGGCCATGAGGACGACGCGGCCGGGCCGGGGTGAGGAGACACGTATCGCGTGGACGCCCCAGGAGTGGGCGAGCCGTTCGGCGGCGTCGGCGTAGTCGCCGGGTGTCTGGCCTTCCAGGGTATGGAGGGTGACGCGCCAGCCGTGCCGGGTGGGCAGCGGGAGCCACATGAACGGTTTGGTGTCCACGGCGACGCGTTGCCACCGGCGGCGTACGCGGACGATGCCGGTGGAGGCGATCGCGCCGGGGACGGTGGTGAACCACCAGCGCTGCCGCTTCTTGGTCAGGCCGCAGCCGAGCGCCACTCGCCGCCATGAGGCTCGGACGGTCAGGGCGATCAGCGGGAAGCCGCACACGAGCCAGAAGGATGGGCGGTGGTAGCGGCGCCAGGCCCACAGTCCGGCCGCCGCAGCGGCCAGGACTGTGAGCACATAGAGCGCGTCACGCATCGGCGGCCTCCCGGACGGGGAGCAGGGCGTTCGCGCGGTAGGCGATGCCCCAGCGGCCGGCGATCTCCCAGACGTAGCCGAGCAGGCCGATGGCGTTGACTTGGTCGCCGACGCTGATGGGTGGTTCGCCGGTGATGCCGATCTTGACGAGTTCGATGCGGCCGAACTCGTCCTCGACCGAGACGGTGACCTCGTAGACGGTGTTGCCGTTCTTGTCGGTCTTGATCTCGCCGGTGTCGCGGTTGAGCACCCGGGGACGCGGGGCCTTGACGCAGGTGATGGCGAGCTTGCTGACATCGACAGGGATCGGGACCGAACGCATGGGCTGTGACCTCCTCTTTCGTCGTGAGCAACATAGTTAACCTAGTTAGCTCGGTTGTCAATGTTCCCTCGGTTGGCCAGGTCGAACATTCGTGGTGAGATAGATGGGCGATGGTCAGACACACCGGGCAGCCCGCCTACCTCCAGATCGCCGACGACCTGCGCGCGCAGATCCGCGGCGGGTCTCTCGCGCCTGGCACTCCGCTGCCGTCCACGGCCAAGCTGGCCGAGCAGTACGACGCGTCCCTGTCGGTGGTGAAACTCGCCGTGGGAGTGCTGCGTACCGAGGGCTTGGTGATCGGGCAGCAGGGCAAGGGCGTGTTCGTTCGCGATGCCGCGTCGGCTCCCCGGGACGAGGTCGCCGAGTTGCGCGCCACCGTCGAGGATTTGTCGAGGCGGCTGGCGAAGGTTGAGGAGCAGTTGGCTACGTCCACGACACGCCGTTCCGGACGTAGCAGCCGGTGACCTTGCGCGCCAGCGACGCCGAGGCTCCGGCCGGGGCCTGACGGAGGCTGAGCCGTTTGTCCTCGCGGCGGATGCCGACCAGGACGGTGACGTACCCGGCCACGAGCGCGACGCCGAGCAGTCCGGCGATGATCAGCGGGATCGTGGTCATGCCCACACCGCCCCCGCCTGCGCCGGGCCGCGCGGGGGACGGCGGGTCTCCGAGCGGCGGTTGCGGCGGTTCCTGGCCCGCTCCTTGCGCGCCCAGCGGTCCCGCGCCAGGCACTTGCGGCAGCGGGTCTGCCCGTGGGTGAGGGCGTTGCCGCACTCGCAGGCGGGCGTCTCGCCCGGGATGGTGATCTCGATGTTCATGGGTGCATCTCCTCCTTCGGTTGGTGCCGTTGTGGCGTTGTGCAACCGAGGATGCGACTCAGCGTTAGGACGAGATCACTACACGACGGGACATGTTCAAGACGTCCGGCCTACGATGGCCAGGTCCCGGGACGTCCCCTTGGAGCAGGTGAGATGGCGAACGAACGGCTACGCGCGGCGCTGTTGCAGAAGGGCGTGAGCGTCGCGGATCTGGCCGAGGCGATCGAGGTCGATCCCAAGACCGTCGAGCGGTGGATCACCAAGGGCCGCGAGCCGTACCGTAAGCACCGGTTTGCCACGGCTTCTTACCTGGGTGTGGACGAGACGTACCTGTGGCCGCAGGCCCTGTCCCGCGAACAAGTCGTGGCCGCGTCCGAGAGCGAAGTCCTCGCGGTCTATCCGCACCGGTGGGCCGTGCCCCGGGACGCGTGGGGACGTCTGTTCAGCGGGGCGTCCGAGGAGATCGGCGTGCTTGTCTACAGCGGGCTCTTTCTCGCCGATGATGCCGCGATGGTGCGCCAGCTCGGGGACAAGGCGCGGGCCGGCGTACGGGTGCGCATCCTGCTCGGAGACCCCGACTGCGCTGAGGTGGCCCAGCGGGGAGCGGACGAAGGAGTGGGGGACGGGCTGGCGGCGCAGATTCGTACCGCACTGGTGCTGTATCGGCCGTTGTTCGGGCTGAGCAACTTCGAGCTGCGACTGCATCGCACGATCCTGTACAACTCGATCTACCGCGCCGATGGCGACTTGCTGATCAACATGCACGTGTACGGCAACCGCGCCGCCAACGCCCCCGTCCTGCACCTGCGCAGGGTGGCCGGCGGGGAGATGGCCACCACGTACGGCGAGAGCTTCGAAAGAGTCTGGGACGGGGCCGTCCCCGTAGAGTCCTGATCATGGCCAAGCGCATCGACTACTACGACGACCCCGCAGCGCCCGCGCCGAACAGCCTGGTGCCGTCCGTGAACGTCATCGTCACCAACGCCGCCGGCGACCTGTTGATGATCCACCGCACGGACAATGACAACTGGGCCGTCCCCGGCGGCGCGATCGATCTGGGCGAGTCCATCCCTACGGCGGCCGTGCGAGAGACGGTCGAGGAGACCGGCATCACCTGCGAGATCACCGGCCTGGTCGGCACCTACAGCGACCCCCGGCATGTGATCCTCTACACCAGCAACGGTGAGGCCCGCCAAGAGTTCTCCATCGTCCTGACTGGCCGTCTCGTAGCGGGCGAGCCGACCCCGAGCGACGAGTCCCGTGAAGTCCGCTGGGTGCCCCAAAACGAGGTCCTGTCCCTGCCGATGGACCGGTCGATGCGGATGCGGATCGACCATTACCTAGCCGGCGTCGGCCTGCCGTACATCGGCTAGCGCCGCTTCCACCGACCGCACCGACGACACGATGCACGGCGTCGCATCCGTGATCGACCGGCTCACCACATGCTCCGGCCCGTACCGCGAGTGAATCTCCGCCAGCCGATCCAGCACGTCCAGGTGCCGGCCATCCGGCCCGGTCGTCATGTCGCAGTACGTCAACGCTCGCGCCAGATCCGTCCGCTCCTGCTCGAACTCCTTGACCATCACATCGAGCAGGTCCCGCTGCCGCGCCTCGTTGTCCGCACACGAGTGGTAGGCGACCAACCGGCACAGCTGTTCATCCGCCTTGGCCACGTCCCGCAGGTATCGGGCACCGTCGAGCTGATGCATGCCGGTGCTGACGAGGTCCGGGGCGTAGCCGATGTCATGCAGCAGACACGCCGCGATCAACGTATCGGTCTCCGCCCCGAGAACCCCGGCCAGCGACTCAGCCTGCTCCGCAACGCCCTGTGTGTGCGCCCACCGCCGAGGCAGCGTCGTCTCCAACAGGTCCTTGGCCAGGCCGTATGCCCATTCGCTATGTCCCACGCGGCCCACGATAGGCACCACATACGGCCCGAATCACCGCGAGAAGGTTAGACGTCCTGGGACGTCCTCCTGTCCCATATCAGGACGAACCGCCCCCGCCCATGCGCCGCCGCCACCAGCCCTTCCCTTTCCAGCACGGCAAGCGCTTGACGTACCGTGGTCCGCGACGCCGTGAACCGCCGCCGCAACACGGCCTCACTCGGCACCTGAGCACCTGGAGGAAGGTCACCGGCCTTGATCGCCTCTCGCAACCACGCCGCGATCACCTCATACCGGTAGGAGATCGGCGTGCCCTCCGCAGCCACTCTGCGCCCCTTGGACGGAACGGTAACCAGCAACCCCTCTTCCTGTAGGACCGCCAGCCCCCGCCGCACGGTGTTCCGCGCGACCCCGAACTCCCTGCACAGCTCCGCCTCAGAGGGCAGCGCCTGACCAGGGGCGAACTCACCCGACCGGATCCGCTCCCGCACCCGATCAGCGATCTGAACGTAAACCCGCCCCCCGGTCAGCCACCCCCTCGAAGTCATCGACTCAGCCGCGGTAAGCATCGAGCAGCTTGCTCAGCTCAACGCGCAGGTCCCCTTGCTCACCCTCCGCCCACCCCGCCTGAGCGGCCTCCTCGATCCGATCCACCGCAGTGGCCATCTGCAGGAACGACACCCGCTCGTCCTGCTGATCCCCCCAGTAGAACCAGCAGAACGGCAGATGCACGAACACCCGCCGCACCCGCCCCCGGCAGTCGGTCACATCCAGCGTCGGCCGCCCCTCCTGCGTGACGACGAACACCCGCGTGACGCCCCGCTCGCCGAGCTGCTCCGCCAGCGCGAGCAACAGCCGTTCCGCGTACGCCCGCTGCTGCTCCTCGATGCTCTGACTCTTACGCACCCTTGCCCTCCCTGATGTCCGATGCGGTTCCGTGCGTCGAGCTTGGCTCCGCACCCCGGGGCAGGAACACCGCAACTAGGGGACGTCTAGGGACGTCTGATGCTAACGTCGCAGCACAGGGTCGTACTGCGAGAGGAGCAGGCCGGTCATGAACAACAACCTCCGCTACGCACTGGCCGCAGCCCGCCTCACCACCACCGACGTAGCCGCCGCCCTGGCCGTAGACCCCAAAACCGTCAGCAGATGGCTCAACGGCCGCACCCCCTACCCCCGCCACCGCTGGGCCATCGCCGACCTCCTCAACATCGACGAGGCCGACCTATGGCCAGAAGCCACCCCCAGGCGCCAGCCACTCGCCAACGGCATCCACACCATCTACCCCCACCGCTGGGCCATCCCTCAGACCGTCTGGCGCACCCACTTCAACAGCGCCACCGAAGAGATCGACATCCTCGCCTACAGCGCCCTCTTCCTCGCCGAAGACCCAGCCATCCACCGCATCCTCACCCAGAGGGCGAACGCCGGCGTCCGAATCCGCCTCCTTCTCGGTGACCCCGAAGGCTGGGAGGTCGCCGCAAGGGGAGAAGACGAAGGCATCGGCGCCGAGGTCATGGCAGCCCGCGTGAGGAACACCTTGGCGCTGTACCGCCCCCTACTCCACGTGCAAGGAGTCGAACTCCGACTCCACCGCACCGTCCTCTACAACTCCCTCTACCGCGCAGACTCCCAACTCCTGATCAACACCCACGCCTACGGCACCCCAGCCGCCAACGCCCCCGTTCTGCACCTCAGCCGCGGGGAGGAGCAGGGACCAGCAAGCGCCTACCTCACCGGATTCAAGCGTATCTGGACCGCAGCCCAGCCCTACAAGCAGTAACGCAAGCCCCAGCAGCCACAACTACGGTCGGGCCAGAAAGCAACTTCTCTCCACGTCATCAAGGGCGGCCCGCTGCGCGGCCCGCCGGGCACCAGTCGGTCTGCGTGCCCGGCTGCGGCTCTTCGGCCGGTCCGGGCACGCACCGCCCGCGCCCGAGAAGCCAGCAGAAGTTGCTAGTTAAGGCCGTGACGATCGCCCACTTCGGTTCTCCTCATACGTGGTCAGGGCGATCGGCTGCCGCGGGACGACTTCGTCGTCCCTTGCCACCGGCTAGGAGCGCCGGCCGATGTGCCCCGATCGGCCAAGATCCTGCTGATGATCACTCATTAGGGCCAAGAGCTCGCTCATCGACCGGCTGATCTAGCTGCTGTTGGCGGCGCCGCTGTTCGTTCCGGAAGCCTTCGACGCGTTCAACTAGCAAAGAAAGAGCGCCGGGAGTGTCCAAGCCCTTGTAGTCGTGAACGCGCAACGTCATGGCATTCACCTCTTGCTCAATGACATCCGCCGTCTGCTGCAGGTAGAAGCTGCGCTCGCGAAACTTGAAATATCCCATGAATCCTGCAGCCATGCCTACAAGAAAGCTCAGACCCACGGTGATCCAACGGTGCCCAGGAAGCGCTGCCTCTAGTGCGGCGGCAGTCGTAGTACTCAGAGAGCCCACGATGATGAGTGATTGAAGGCGATTGTGGATTTTTCGGTACTTATCACTCTCGGCTTGATACTGGGCGATTATAGTAGGGATATCCGCTTTGTATAGCAACTGATGTACCGACGTCTCAACAACGTTCCCCGCCTCTAGCCAGCGGACTTCCTCTCTTACCTTGTCGACATCCTTTTCGAGCTCTACGCGAGTGGGGAGACCTGTTCTGCGCACCCACAGGCGCACTGCTGCCGCAGCAGCTAGTAGGGCTATCAGCGCTAGAAGACAGAGCCCGATCAGCTGTCTCGCAACAGCGCTGTCGCCACCGAGAATGACCGCGGACCCTGCCGTTAGGGCGATCGTGCTTGTGAGACCTAAGCAAAGCCAGTAGAACCTGTTCACGCGTCGACGGCGATCGAGTTTGGTCTCGAACTCATGTAGCGCGGTCCTACGAGACCTCGCGAACTGCCTTCTCGTGCCATCTTCCTCGGGCGTCATAACGCTTCCTCGCCAACTCCAGTGGCCCAGCCAGGACAGGGGCATCTCCAGAGAAGACGCCCGTGATCAGGCGATGCACTGTAACAACCATTACAAGCGGACAGCTTCCCTAAAGGCGCTAATGATCCCACAGACCTGACGGACGGAGAGCCCGTGCCCGAGAGCCCAAGGCCTCGCCCATCAAGCCTAGCGGGATGCACCATAGACACCTCACTACCAGGGAAGACATCAGCGACAGAGCCTGCATGAGGTTGCGTGCCAGATATTCTCTCGCGTTGACTTCAACGTAGAGCTACGCCGAACTATAGTCATCTCAGCACTCCTCAGCATGAAGATGGTACAGCCGCAGCAACCCTCCTAGGAGTCCCACAACATGAGCTACACGGCAGAGATTAGTCGCGCAAATCCAGCCTGTCTTGTATTCCTAGTAGACCAGTCCGCATCCATGGCAGAGCCACTGCAGGGAGGAACGCGCCAGAGTAAAGCTTACGCAGTAGCCGACGCAATCAACCGGCTTCTGACTGAACTGACTATCAAGTGCACAAAAGAGGATGGGGTCCGAGACTACTTCCATGTTGCTGTCATAGGTTATGGACAAGTAGTAGCTTCGATACTTACCGGTGCGCTCGCGCAACGAGACCTTGTTCCGATCTCATTGATAGCCGATAACCCTATACGCCTTGATCAGCGAACAAGGATGGCGCCGGATGGAGCAGGTGGGCTGATGGAGGTGCCACTCAGCGTTCCTATATGGATCGAACCGACGTCTGACGGCCCCACGCCAATGAGTCGCGCCTTGGCCTATGCGGAGAACCTAGTAGCAGTTTGGACAGAGAAGTACCCGGCAGGGTTTCCTCCAATCGTACTCAATCTATCCGACGGGGCATCTACAGACGGTGATCCAACTTCAGCAGGAGCGGCGATTACTGGCCACTCCACAGCGGATGGGACCGCGCTGCTGTTCAATCTTCACGTGTCAAGCTCGGGAGGCGAGCCTATATCGTACTCCGACACGGATAGAAACTTGCCAGACGAATTTTCGCGTTTGCTTTTTAGCATGTCTAGTGTCCTGCCAAGCCATATGCGCTCATTTGCAGCGGCTCATGGGTATAGAGTAAGTGACGCAAGTCGAGGATTCGTGTATAACGCAGATATCTCTGCTGTTGCTCGATTTCTAGACATAGGTACGCGCACGGCGGATCCCAAATGACATCTGAGAGGACTGGATGGGTTAGCGTCAGAGGTGCAAAGCTGACCAAGGGGGGCAACAGCGAAGTTGAATGTGAGGATCACTTCTCCATTCAACCACCATCAGAATCTTCCGCTGCGCACTATCGCGGTTCAGTTGCCATTGCCGTGTCGGATGGCGCCTCGGAAAGCTTTCATGCCGGCCGCTGGGCTCAGCTGGTTGCAAGCCGAGCAGCAAACACAGTGCTGAAGGCACCGCAGCTGCTCTCTAGTGAAAGTAGCTTCGAGAGGCTGCTGCTGACTCTCCAGGAGGAATGGCGCACTTGGGAAAGTGAATATCTGGACTGGCGACAGCGAGACGGGCGGCCAATACGGTGGTATGAGGAGCACAAACTAGCGGAGGGTGCATATGCAACGCTTCTAGCGATGTGGCTTGAGGAGCTTGATGAGGATGATATAAGGTCAGGCGCTCAAAATCCGTCTGCATATGTCGGCCGATGGCAGGCTGTCGCAATTGGGGACTCGTGCCTATTTCAGCTGCGTGACTCTTCCATCGTGACGCTCTTTCCGCTTACATCATCGTCCGAGTTCCACAGCTATCCAGTGCTAGTGGGAAGTCGGGAACACTCTCTCTGTTCCGGACTAAATGGGGCAGTGTTTATATCAAGCGGGTATAAGCATTGTGACGACTTTTTTCTTATGACGGATGCGATGGCAGCATGGCTTATGGATCGATCGGAGCGAGCCACTAGCCGTGAGTTCGCCGCAGCAGTGGAGGAGCTGAAAAACGTCATCGGCAGCGACGACAGGAATAAGTTTGAGGCTTGGGTGGCCGACCAGCGTCGAGTGGGCGGTCTTCGGAACGATGATGTAGCTGTAGTACATATTCATATCCAAGGATAGAAGTATGTCTCCTGACCCGAAGGATGGTGAGCCCCAACCCGCGGTAAGCATGCCCAGTGGCAGAGAATATGCCGAGGCTATGCAGAACCCTAGTCTCTGCTTTAACAGACCCAGTCTGCAGACTGCGTCTTTCGAGTCGACACCTATTGGAGTTCCTAAGCTTATATCCGGCAACAATGCGGTTGTCTTTTCGTTGACGAGGGCTGACGGTCACCGGGTAGCAGTGAAGTGCTTTACGCGGCATATCGAAGATCTCGATCGACGCTACGTCGGAATTGACGCTCATCTATCGACAATCTCTGAGAACCGTCTTTCGCAGCCGTGGAAAATGGGCTTTGAATACCTTCGAGATGGAATCCTAGTAAACGGGACGCGACGTCCGATCCTTATCATGGAGTGGGCCGACGGCATAGACCTAATCTCCTGGATAAATGCTAATGTCGAGAATATTGACGCCGTTACTGCCGTGGCTCGACGATTCGCTGACCTTGCTGACGACCTGCAGACAATGGGTATCGCCCATGGAGACCTTCAGCACGGAAATATCATCGTCGCTCCAGATCTAAGCCTTCGTTTAGTGGATTACGATGGCTTGTATGTACCTTCACTTGCTGGGTACGATGCTGTAGAAGTAGGACATCGGAATTATCAGTCTCCGCTACGACGGATTAGTCACTTTGGACCACACCTAGATCGTTTCTCAAACTGGCTCATTTACTCATCGCTTGTGTGTTTGACCGTGGACCCAAGGCTATGGGGCCAGTTGCATGAACCGGATGGGGAGTACCTTCTGTTGGCCAGCGAAGACCTCCGTGATCCGGCGAATTCTCCCAGGTTTCCCGCCTTATTGCAGCATCCTGATGAACGTATCAGGATCATCGCTCAGGCTGTTACAAGCTTGACTGGTATGCCCATCGAAGCCATCCCGTCGTTGGAACGATCTGCACTGCTGAAGCCGATGGCGCGCAGCCTGGATTTAAAGTTGGTCAGCTCCGGTGAGGCTGTACAGTCAAGCGGGAGCAGGCCTCAATGGCTCGATGGACATATGTCAAGTGATCGCGACAATGTCTTTTTGCATATCGCTAACTTCGATGGCAGGCGACGCCACGAGGTGCTGGCCACACTAGGCGCACTGCTTCTTCTGATATTGCTAGTGGTGTCGGCGTTCATCGATCTAAGTGTCATGCTTTTGGTGGCTGTGGCTACGATTCTGGTTGCCTTTCATATTCGTCGCTTGCATACGCGACGCCCAGAGCTCCTGAAGATCCGTATGGAGAGATTAAGCTTCAATAAGCTAATCGCTGCCAGTGGGGTCACGGAGGCTGATCTTGACGCTGTCGAGAGTGAGTTCAAGAAACAGGCTCTGTTTGATAAGAAGTTCCGCGAACGTGTGCGCGTAGATCACCACAAGTTGACAGATGAGCTTAATCATGAGCTGGCTCGGATTGAGAAGGAATTTCACGAAAAAAAGAATCTCATCGATCAAGATGCCACATCGTTGTCCGCTAGGCAAGCAGACGCTTTGGCTGAATCCTTCTGGCCGCTCCAGAAGGCATGGGTGCTGCAGCACCTTGCATTTTATCGCATCAAAGGAGCCTATATTCGCCATTTGAACAGTGCCAACGTCGATGCCTTGGCGAAGCGTAAGATTCGCACCGCCGCTGACTTTGTGGGCGTGCAAATCGTTGGCAGGAGCGACCCGAAAGTTTCCATTGTGAATCGCGCGGGCGACCTCGTGAGGATCAGAGGAATCGGACCGCAGAAGGCGAGGGCGCTTGAAGAATGGCGTCAGCAATGCGAATCCAGGGCGCGATCAATTTGTCCTATAGCTGTGCCAGAAGATCTGCATCGGGAGGTTGGTGAGCGTTTCCATGCTCAGTGGGAGGCGCTAAGGGAGCGGCGGGCAATTCTGGAGGACGAGCTGCAGGAGGCGCGGACTCGAGCTCGAGATGCCGTAGCAGCCAAGCGCGCATCGTTTTCAGGTGAGGTTCAGGTAGTGCTGGACGATTCGCAGCAGAAGCTAGCAGAGTTGGCCCGAAGAGAGACGGAACTGCGAGGGATGATTGCGGATCGCGTCACTGTGCAGAGATGGGCTGCTGCTCTCAATCGACGGGAGAAGAGCTTGGATCTTTGGCATTATGTGTATTTTTCACTCTTCGGAAGATGAGGCAAACGGCGTGTGGGCGTCGGCGTATGACCGGTGATCCAGTGGTTTTGGTGCGACGCTGTCGTCATGCCGATACCAGGCGCGCTTGTGCTCAGCGATCACTGAGTCCAAGACCAATCGTGTTCTCGCTAACGCGGCTGCTAACAGCACCTCTGTACCCAGGTGGACGCCCATGGATGTCGATCAAGCTGCGCAGGTCTCTGTGAGCAGGCCCGTGTACTGTGACGGACATCTGTGGATAGTTTCGAAGTTTCTTGTAAACAGAAGGTCAGGGGTTCGATTCCCCTCGTCGGCTCTGCTAGCGAAAGGCCCCTGAACAGGCGTTACGCCGTCAGGGGCCTTTCGCTTTATGACCTTCAACCGGTGTCTTCGGTGTCTTCGGGAGCCACCTTGGGAGCCACCCGGGGCTGTTTCCCCAGGAGAGCGCTGGAGATGGCTTCGGTCGCCGCGCGCCGGTCACCCTCCAGGAGGTGGCCGTAGACGTCCTTTGTGATCGCGATGCTGACGTGGCCGAGGACTTCGGACACGACGTGGAGGGGAGTGCCCTGGGTGAGCATGAGCGACGCGCCGGAGTGGCGAACCTCGTGCGGGTGCCAGTGGCCGAGGTCCGCCTTCTTGGCCAGGCGGGAGAACAGGTGAGAGAAGGTGTCCGGGTCGGACGGATTGCCGAAAGCAGTGGGGAACATCAGGCCGTGCTCCGTCCAGTCCTCGCCTGCCTTGAGACGCTCCTTGTTGTGGGCGGCCTTGTGGCGCTTGACTGCCTCGAGCAACTCGGGAGTCAGACAGAGGACGCGGCGTGAGCGCCTGGTCTTGAGCTCGCTGATCACGATGCGGGTGTTGGCGGCGGTGGAGCCCAGGTCACGGTTCTTGAGTCGCTTGACGGAGTGGGTGACGCGCAGGGTGCGGGCGTCCAGGTCGAAGGCGTTCCACATGAGCCCGAGAGCTTCGCCACGACGCAGACCGAACACGAGGGCTAGGAGGACGAGAACGCCCATGCGATGGTCGGCGACGGTGCCGAGGAGTCGCTTCCCCTCTTTCACCGTGAGCGTCCGGCCCTCCTCCACGGGTACGCGCCGTGGCATCGACAACGCCGCGACGTTCCGCATGACCAAGCCCTCCCGTTCTGCCTGGCCAAGGGCCTTCCGAAGCACGGCCCGCATGTTGCGGACGCTGTTCGCCTTGTAGCCGGCCTCGGGCTTTGCCTGCCAGAGTGCATCGACCTGCGCCACGGTGAGCTTGGTCAGTTTGTGACGGCCGAGCCCCGGCTTCAGGTGCAGCCGTACCGTGTCCTCGTAGTCGTCCAAGGTCCCATCGGAGATGTGACCCGGCAGGTGCAGCAGCCAGCGGTCGAGGAACGCACCGACCGGCAGCCGGGTCATCCGGGACGGGAGCGCCCTTGGCGAGGGTCTCCTTGAGCTTGCGGACCTTCTCGACGACTTCGGCCCGGGTCTTGCCGGAGACCTTCTTGCGGATGCGCTTGCCGTCCGGGCCGTAGCCGAGGGAGACCGCCCCGCGCCAGCGGCCGCCGTCCTTGTAGATCGAGTCCTCGTTCTGGCCGCGCTTCTTGGTGCTCATGCGGGCTCCTGTTCAAGCTGGGCGACGAAGTCGGTGAGTGCGGTCGCGGGAACGCGACGCAGGGTGCCGATGCGAACGGATCGAAGCGAGCCTGAGCGGATCAGCTCGTAGACCTTGGTCCGGCCGATGCCGAGGTAGTCGGCAGCCTCTTCGGGTCGAAGGAGGAGAGGGGCGATGCTCACTGTCATGCGGCCCTCCCAGGGTGCTCAGTTGCCGAAGATCTTGGCCGTCTGCTCGGGCCTGGAGCTCGGCCATGTGGGCGCGCCAGCGTTGGCGCTCGCGAACGGATCTCAGGAGCCGCATGGTCAGCGGTGGCACGTTGGCGTCTCCGGCCGGGACGGGGCGCCAGATGTAACGATGGGGGTCGGTAGGTTCGTCGGCCCTGCCGAGGGCTTCCAGGACCCAGGTGCGGCGGTCCTGCTTGTGTTCGGCGAGGGTCTTGTTGGACCACTTGCGGGAGACCAGGACGCGGCGTCCGGCGTAGCCGAGGTGTTCGGGCTTGTGGGCCTTGCCCCGGCACCGGCCAGGATCCATCCCGGCTTTGGCGTTCTTGGGGTGGATGCCGTACCGCAGCCAGTTCGGGCAGGTCGGCGAGCACGGTTCGTAGCGCAGGGCGTCGACGAAACGGGCCGCGTGGGCGCGTTGGGCCTGGCTGTCGAGTCCTTCGCCGAGGCTTTGGTGAGGTACTTGGACAGGTAGCGGATGCACTGGCCGGAGTCCTTCGTGCCAGCGAGCACGCCTTTGACGTCCACCTGGTCGCCGAAGCGGATCACATGCAAAGGTTCGGCTTCCTCGTCGGCGTCGAGCTGGTCGAGAGCTTCGTCCCAGGTGGGCAGGACCTCGCCTGTGTCGGGGTCGAGGTAGCCGGCCTCTTCTTCCCAGACGGGCAGGTGGTCGCCGTCGAAGACGACCTGATCGGCGGATGGCCACCACACCTGGTGGTAGGTGGCCGCCGCGATCTGCTTGATCTCCGCGCGTGGGAGCGTTCCGCGGATGGCCATGTGCAGGTGCGGGGCGAGCCGCTTCTGCGGCTCCACGGAGGCGAAGTACTGGACGTCGAAGCCGGCGACGCGGCGAAGGTTCTGCACGAACCGATCGACCAGCTTGGAGAAGTGCAGCGCGTCACGAGCGGCCCGCGCGTAGTCGTAGGTGTCGGGGTCGACGGGTGCGCCGTCTTTGACCTTGCCGTAGCT
Source organism: Nonomuraea salmonea (assembly GCF_042428605.1). NCBI lineage: Bacteria > Bacillati > Actinomycetota > Actinomycetes > Streptosporangiales > Streptosporangiaceae > Nonomuraea > Nonomuraea salmonea. Next base: position 72,489 of record NZ_JBHMCF010000025.1, on the reverse strand, counting down.
CGGAAGAGTGAGCGTGACGAACAGCGACGGCCGGTAGGTCTTGCCGTCCGGGGCCTGGAAGGTCCGGCCGAGCGTGGTGTGCGCCGTCTTCCGCTTGGGCAGGTCTGGCGCGTCCTGCCGCCGCCGGGTCGAGCGGGAGCGCTTGGATGCTGTCCGGCCGAGGACGTTGCCCCGCATGCCCGCCGCGTTGATCTCTTCGTCCAGGCCCTCGATGACTGCGTCCAAGTCGGTCGTGTCGCCGCCGTGGCGTTCGGCCTCGTTGCGTTGGGCCTGAATGTCGGCGCGGAACTCGACCAGCCAGCGCTGTTCGTCGGTCGGCTCGTCCGGAGCGATCGCCGGTTCCGCTTTCAGGTGCCAGCCCTCGCGGCACTGGGCCTTGCGGAGCTGCTTGTTGCGCTTGGCACACGGCGGACACTTGCTCTCCATGGGAGAGCCGCACGGGACATCGACGATCTCCCATTGGCCGGTGTGGGTGTCGAGCGGCTTGAGCGGGACGGGCCGGATGCAGACGCCGTGAAGCTTGGCGACCTCTGCCAAGTAGCTTCATTACGCAGCATGCTCACTTGGATAGTCAAGCAAACCAAGCATGTTGTGTTTCAGGAAGCTGGAACTCCAGCGGGAGATAGTAGGGGGTACCTGCGCAGGCACCGTCTCACCAGGTCAACCACGCCCGTACCGGTCTTCAGCTCTCCAGAACCCAGAGTCGAGCAGCATTGCGAATATCACCCAAAGCTAGGCATGTACTGCCCACCATCCAACCGCTGATAACCACCCGCGCTACCAGGCACAATGACCTTTCACAACAGTATTGGCAAGGCCATCGCTGTAAGGCTCAGCGGCTGTTACAAAGATACTATCTCAAGCTCCCAGACCCCCTGCTCTTCTCGGTGGATAAATCTGATCCCAAATAGCTGAGAGCCTACCTCTTTAGCGAGCTCTGCACCGCAAACACCCGGATTGCATTCCGGCAATTCCATAGGATTAGTACTCCATCCATGCGACTCAAATATAGAAAAAATCTCCTCCTTGGACATTGTATCTTCAATTTCAGCATCGAGCCATGCGCCGTTATCGGCCGAATCGCATCCGTTCATTTCATAGATAGACACTTCCCCCATCTTGTCGTCTCGAAGCGCCGGGCTGACGGCGGCCTGCATGGCAGCATTTTCTCGCTTGGCTGTATCCAGACATTTATCAGCGCTGACACCATTGCTAGTGCTGACGCATGATGTGCTCGCGAGGGCCAGGATTAGAGACGCAGCAGCGAATGGCACTCTAGATCGATTCCACATTATTGTTGTCATATTATCTCGATTGTTGATGCTTTTGGGTACTCACTCGTGATCTCATCATACTTTACTGCTCGAGCATCCATCAGTGAGCGCGCATATCAGCCAAACCCATGGCGGAGGATGGCGCCGACACCGAGTCGATCACCGTCAGCAAGTGGAGAGTCTTATGATTCGGCCGTCCTCGCGAAGGTCTGGCCGAGCAGGATGGGGCGGTCTCGTGGTCGAACATGCGCAGCAGGTCATAGGCGTGGACCTGGTTGGGGCCGGGACCGTCAGGATGGGAATACCTTGGTCTGTTCGATGAAGCGAAACGATCACTAAAGCGTCAGGATATCTCGCCCGCCCTTGTGTTTCTTTCAGTAGCCTTGCCCCTTCCCCGTGGGGATAGAGAGTGACGTCACTAGCCACTTCAAGGGAGAGAAGATGACTCGGCCACTGAGTCGATTCCATCTGCACACCTGAGGGTTGCAGACGTGCAACAACCTTCCAGCCCCTCGACTTCAGGGCCTGCGAAAAATCGTCCAACGCCTTGCGTCCATCGGGAGTCTGCCGGTCGAGTATAAAAGACTCCGTCATAACAATTACGTTTGACTCTGCGAATCCAGATCGACCTTGCGCCGCCACGTAGCCAAGGCCCGGCGCGATAACGGACGGACTCTTCGGCGCCGATGTTGTCGCGGAGCCGGACAACCTGTTAGTGATCTTCCGCTGGCGGCGGGATCCGAACGTCTACGCCGTCGAGGTCAGGTTCCCGACCGCACCCAGAAGTCCGTGGACTGGCCTACCGGTGACCTCGGCGGACGAATGGGCCGCGGAGGTCCTGTCCAGCCTCGCGGAGGAACTCGCGACCGGCTTGGTGAGCCGTAGCCGCCGGAAGATCCGCGACGGTTACGTCGTGCTGGACGCCCACGACGCCCCGGACGTCTCTCCCGCCGGGTTCCACCTCAGCCCGGTCCCCCTCATAGGTGTGCCGTCCCTCCGACGGCGGCTGCGCCGGCGTGGGACCCACGTCACCTGGGGAGCTCCAGAGGCACTGGTCCCCCTGCCCGCGTCCGAGACCGGGTCCTGGCTGGCCAAGGCGGGCATAGACGTGAGCGTTCCCCGCCGGCTGATCGCCGAGGACAGGCTCCTCTGCTGGTTGCAGGCGTACGTGGACAACGCTCGCGGGCACCCTTACGTCGGCCATGCGGTTGCGTCCTGGGAGGACACGCGGCACACCATCGCACGTCTCGACGCGGTCCATACCCAGCCCGGCGTCCCGACGGAGGTACGCGGCGCACTGGTGCGTCTCGCGGTCCGCATGGTGACCGAGGATGGCGCTCTGCGCGTGGTCACCGCGATCGACATTCCCGAACTCCACGAACTGGGCTTCCGGCCCGCGAACGAGGGTGGGCTCACATCCGACACCATCGACACCGAACCACCGCCGGACCCCGATGCCGGAGCCTGACCCCGCCCGGCCGCGTCGGGACATCACGAGTAGTCGGCGGAGTCGTCCACCCCGGCACGGCCCACTGAAAACCGAGGTCAAGCATGCATTCGGCGACCCGGGACACACCAGTTGGGGGCTGCCGGTGGTGATTGTGCGGTGCTGGGGACGTTCCGGGAGGATCCTGTGGATGGGCCCGGGGTGGTGGTGCTGAAGTTCGTGGCCGAGCAGCTCGAGGCAAGCGGTGCGGTAGCGCCCCGCCAGGACTGAAGGAGGAGCCGAGTAGGCACCGTGCGCGACCGCTTTCGCCCTGTCCAGCCTTCGATGAGCGTCAACGGCCCAGGCCGATCAGCGGCGGCTGTCGGTCGACTCCGGCTGCCGGGCAATCCTGACGCGTTCGGCGTCGAGGCCGTCCAACGCCGGCCAGCCGGATTCGAGAAGGTCGAAGATGGCGTTCAGCGCGGCCAAGGGGTCGGGTTCCGTGCCCGCGAGTTCGGGGATCTCCAGGACGTAGCGGGCTAGAGCGCGGACGGTCATGTCGGAGGGGTCGCGGCCGCTCTCGGCGGCGATCGCCTCGGCCAGGGCTCCCTCGCTGGCTATCCAGAGCTTGCGTGAGTACTCCCGCAGCGCCGGCGTGCTGACGATCAGGTCCCGCTTGCGCCGCAGTTCGGGCGGGAGATCGTTGGTGAAGGGTCCGCGGGCTGCCATGCAGCGGCGCAGCGCTTCCAGCACCGACTGGCCGGAGGGCCGGTCGCGGACCGCGGCGACCAGCCAGACGCGTCGTTCGGCGCCGTCGTCGAAGATCAGCGCTTCCTTGCCGTCCGGCACGTGCGCGAACAGGGTGGCGATGGAGACGTCCGCCTCGTCGGCGATCTGAGCGACGGTGACGCCGTCGTACCCGTGCTCGGAGAACAGCCGCAACGCCGCCTCCGACAACGCCCGGCGGGTCTGTGCCTTCTTGCGCTCGCGGCGCCCCATCGTCGTCGGCATGTCCCCATCGTACCGAATCTGGAACTCCTCTGAATCTATAGTGGCTATAGTTTCAGAGTCAGTCTAGTTTCGTTCCATTGGAGAGATGTCCATGACAATGTCCGCTACGGTCGGCCCGCCGGCCACCGCGTCCAGCCGGCGCATGTGGGCGATCTTGGGGTTGGTCCTGCTCGCCGACGCCCTCGACATGATCGACGCCACGGTCACCAACATCGCCGCGCCCACGATCACCGCCGAACTGCACGGTGGCGAGGGCCTGATCAAGTGGCTCGGATCGGCCTACATGCTCGCGATGGGCGTCCTGCTCGTGGTCGGCGGGCGACTGGGCGACAAGTACGGCCAGCGCAGGCTGTTTCTCATCGGCATAAGCGGCTTCACGATCGCCTCGGCCATGGCGGGACTCTCGCCCAACCCCACCCTGCTGATTCTCGCCCGCGGCGCACAGGGAGCGTTCGGCGCGCTCTTGATCCCGCAAGGTATGGCGATCATGACAAAGACGTTCTCGCGTGACATGCTCACCAGGGCGTTCGCGTTGTTCGGGCCCCTGCTGGGGGCCGCCTCGGTCGGCGGCCCGATCCTGGCCGGGTTCGTCATCGACGCCGACATCGCCGGGCTGTCGTGGCGCCCGATCTTCCTGGTCAACCTGGTGCTCGGCGGCCTCGGCCTGGTCCTGGCCGTTCGGCTGCTGCCGCACGACGACGGCGACGCGTCCACCGGCGTGGACGGGGTGGGCTCAGGGCTGCTCGCCGCCACCATGTTCGGCCTGCTCCTGGGGCTGGTCGAGGGGTCGAGCAACGGCTGGACCACCATCCCGATCCTCTCGATCATCGCCGGCCTGGCGTTCCTAGCAGCCTTTGCCCGCCGCCAGAGCACCGCCACCGACCCGCTGCTCAAGCCATCCCTGCTACGCAACCGCGGCTTCAGCTCCGGACTGCTAACCGGACTGATCGTCTTCGCCGCCACCACCGGGCTGGTCTACGTCCTGTCCCTGTTCATGCAGCAAGGGCTGCACGCCTCGGCGCGCGACGCCTCCCTGGGTCTCCTGCCGATGACCGTCGGCATCATCGTGGCCGCGGGGGCATGCATGGCGCTGATCAAGAAGCTGGGCCGCACTCTCATCTTCCTCGGCCTGGCCATCATCCTGATCGGCTGCGGCTGGCTGCTCGTCCTGGTCACAGGCTCCGGCACGGACCTGAGCCTCTGGACCCTAGCGCCAGCAGTCTTCCTCACCGGCCTGGGGATGGGCGCCTGCTACGGCACCATCTTCGACATCGCGATCGGCGACATCGATCCCGACGAGGCCGGCAGCGCCAGCGGCTCCCTGTCGGCGATCCAGCAACTCGCGGCCGGCATCGGCTCGGCCACCGTCACCTCGGTCTTCTTCCAGTCGACCGCCTCCGGCCTCGGCCACGCCATGACGACCAGCCTCATCGTCGTCGTGGCCCTCACCGCCATCACCGTCCCGGCCGTGATCCTCATGCCCAGGCGAGCACCGGAAGAGCTCCAGCACTGACGCAGGCACGACCACCCATCACCGAAAGGAGCCGAACATGTCCTCCCTCCACAGGCCAGGCCCCTGGGACGTGCGGCGCCTGCCGCGCGCCGAGGGCAAGAACTTCCTCGTCACCGGCGGCAACGCGGGCATCGGATACTTCGTCGCCGAACAACTGGCCGGCACCGGCGCCGCCGTTATCCTCGCCTGCCGTGACACCGTCAAGGCCGAAGCTGCGCGGGTCTCGATCCGCGCCCGCGTCCCTGGTGCCCGCGTACGTCACATCCGTTTGGATCTCGCCGACCTCTCCTCGCTCCAAGCCTCCGCGGACGCCCTGGAACTGGAGAGACTGGACGCGGTCGTCTGCAACGCCGGAGTGCTGCTCGACGAGCCGCCACGGCGCGAGACCAGGGACGGCAGCGAGCTGATGTTCGCCACTAACCATCTGGGACACTTCGCGCTGATCTGGTGGCTCGCACCCCTGCTGACGGCCACACCCGCGAGCCGCGTCGTCACCACCGGCAGCTTCACGGCAAAGTCCGAATGCCTGGACCTTGACGATCTCCAGAGCACGCGCGACTACCGGCCGAAGCGCACCTACGCACGATCCAAACTCGCCCAGATGCTCTTCGGCTTCGAACTCGACCGCCGCCTGCGCGCCGCCGGCAGCACGACGCTGAGCGTGATCGTCCACCCCGGCGGCGCACTCGACTCCCTCACCCCCTCACGCCCGCCGGTCCACGTCCGAACCAGTGGCGAACGACTGCGCGGCCTGCCCGCCGCCCTCCTCTTGCAGAGCAAGGAGGCCGGCGCCTGGCCCGCTGTCCGGGCCGTCCTCGACCCGTCCGTGCGCGGTGGCCAGCTTTGGGGACCCCGGGTGTTCGGGATCCGCGGCCTGCCCGCCCTCGAACCCGTCCGAGGTCACCTGGCCGACACCGTACTCGCGGCGCGCCTGTGGGCTGCCACCGCCAGTCTGACCGGCCTCGACCCAAGCTCGAACCTCAGGTGAGCCAACGGTCGATCTCGATCGTCTATGAGGCCACAGTGCCGTAGATCGTCGTAGGCCAGCGGCACCGTCGTTGGAAACTCCGTCAGTCCAGGACTGCCACTAGCCAAGCCCCGATCGACTTCGACCCCGCCGGAATCTCCTCAACGTCCAAGGACGCGGATCTCATGAACGCCAGGAACGGTCCGCCGAACCTCTGCCGATCTTCCGATCGGTTCTCAGAGGGCAGTCCGGGGGCAAGCCGTACGCGAGCGACTTATCCGATGAGCGGTGGGCCTTGATCGAGCCGGTGGTCACGGCGTGGAAAGCCGCGCACCCCTCGGTCAGCGGCCCTCAGGGCAGATACGAGATGCGGGAGATCGTTAACGCGATCCTGTTTCAGAGCCGGACCGGCTGCCAGTGGAGCTTGCTGCCCCATGGCCTGCCACCTCGCAGCGCCGTCATGTACTACTACACCGCCTGGCGTAAGGACGGCACCGACAAGGCCACGACCGGACGGGATGCGGCCAAGAAGGTGCCGGGTCGCACGCGAGGGCTGGCCGTGGACGTGCTGGGCCTAGTCATCGCGGTGGTGGTAAGCGGCAGCTTCGATCCACGACAACGCCATCGGTAACGCTCTGCTGGACCGGAGCGCCGCCGCTACTGCGCCCGGCGTTCGGCTCCCCTGAAAGCGCGTCGACGAAGGCCTCAGCTTCTGGCTGGCTCATGTCCTCGGTGCTTCGCGCAAGAAAGACAGCCTGCTTCCGGTGGCCGGCCTCGATCAGCTTGCGGATCCGGGTGGGCAGGTCATCCTCATCGAACACCGGGAAGCCCGGCAGCACCCCGCCGGCACGTAGGACCTTCGCGACTTCCAATGCGGTCGGCCCGGATACCTGGGACTCTTTGCGGATCAGGTCCACAGCGTCGTGAAACCGTCCCGCCTCGATCAGGTCGTGCGCCCGGACCTGCACATCGACAGGAGTCATGAGGTCCAGGCCGACGTAGATGCGCGATGCCTTGCGTTGTCCCATCCATCGGCTGATTCCGAGCCCGAGGATCACCAGCAGCAGGACAAGGAGAATCGACTCCAACGCGTCCAAGCCAAACATGCGGTGATCGTAGTGAGAGAGACCGACAGTTCCGGGTTCATCGCGGCATGCTGAAGGCCGGGTCATGGGGCTGATCGTCGGACTGCGCTGTGAGACGATCCGGGTGGGCGCCGTACGGGCGGTGCTCATGAGAGCCGAGGAGTCCGGCGTGTTGCTCGCGATGATCCTCTGGTACTCGATACCAGTCGTTGTTGTTGGTGTATCGCTCTTTGTGCGGTCCCGTAGCCTGCGGCGCAAGGTCGTCTACTTGTCGCTTGCTCTTGTCGCCTTGGTCCTTGCGCTCGTGGTCGCCTGGGCGATGGATCGAGAGGAGTGGGGAGTCTGGCTCTTCTTCCTCCTCCCCGCAGTGCTGGTTACGGGGGTTCGGTTGATCGTCGCAGGGGTGCTGGCGCGGGCTCCGGCGGGTCGGTAGGAAGTCCGGCAGCAGTGCAATGTGGGAGCCACCTTGGGAGCCACTCAGACGGACGACCTTGAACGTCGGTGAACGGAGACGGACGTACGACGAGGGTGCCGTCAGACGAGGTAGCGAACGCCCACGGACAATGGTGGAGATCGTTTGGGGACCTTGTGAACAGAAGGTCAGGGGTTTGATTCCCCTCGTCGGCTCTGCGTGATGAGGCCCCTGGACTGGTGTCCCGGTTCAGGGGCTTCGTGTTTGTCGTGGCAATATTTCGATCTTGCTAACAGGAGGCCACACCTGGGCGAAGGTGCCGGCGGCTGTGGCGGCCTGCTCGACCGGCGAGACCTGCTCAGGACGAAGTGCGGCGGTGTCGTCCGGCGGTGATGTTCGCCGCGATGAGGAGTCCGGCAGGGACGGCGGTGAGGAGGAAACCGCTCGGTCCGATCAGGCTGACGGCCAGCGCTCCCCAGGCGAGGATCACCCAGCCGACATAGCCGGGGACGTGTTGTCCCTGCCGTCCCGCCCGTGCCACCAGTAGCCCTAGCAGCACCAGCACTACGACGAATCCGCCGGGCAGCGCCCAGAACGTTGCCACCGAGTCGCTGTCCGCGGCACGGTTGCGGAGATCCCCGGCGAGCCAGCTGGACAAGGGAACGAGAGGGGCGAACACGGCGGTGTGCGCCACAGCGATGAAGATCATCGTTCGGCCGGCCCAGATGGTGAGCCGACTCGGGGGCGCGGACACTGCAGGTGGGCGGACCGCGGGTGCATTGCTCATGGTTGCCAGCTTCTCTGGCCACGGTCCGGTGTGATTCCCCCTGCGGTGGGATGTCGCTCCCTCGCTCCGGGGAGCGGCACAGGACCGCCGAAGGCGGAGCGACCACAGCTCAGTGCCTGAACGCCATGGGATCAGGGTTCGCCGATTCGCGGTAAGCGCCGGACCGGATGACGACCGCCCACTGTGGCGGAGCGCATGCACCGGCTCTTGCCCTCGGGTACGTCATTGAGGCGCGCGTACTCTGGCGAAGATTCTTTTCAGGGCCGAGATTGCACCGAGGTGGCCTGTCTCATGGATCTTGCGACTCTGACGGACAAGCGTCTGTTCGGAGTGGTGGCTGCCCAGTTCGGGCATGGAGCTGGCGCCCCTGAGGTCATCGAGGTGTGGCTTCGCTTGGAGGCAGTGGTCATTGGCATCGGAGTCGCTTCCGATTGGTCGTTTCAGATCGAGCCAGGCGAGCCAGGGCAAAGCTACGTGATGGAGGAGTGGGGCAGTCGCGTCGATGTGGTCTCCGCCCCGGACAGCGTCCCCTTCGTACGGCACATCGGCGAACGGCTCGTCCGCGTGGTCGAGCGATTCGGTGGGGGTGTGGACGGCACCGAGTTGATGGGAGCGGAGTTCGTGTTCGAGTCGGGGAGTGTGGCCGCAGATAGTTGGGGCGGCGACCTGCGGCTGGCAGGGTGAGGGTGCCACTTGTGTTTATGCGGCTCGCCCGCCCTACGGTCGGCGCTAAAGACGTTTCTCTCCTGCTGTACAGCAATATGTATGGCAACGCCGTCTCACCCCACCGCATGCCGAACGGCGGCCCGGGCTCGGTCCGCGCCCCCAAGAGGCGCTGCGGATGATTCGGGCTGCGGTGACCGCGCCGTCCTGCAAGCCTCGGTCGGCGAGCGTGTCTGCGGCGTGCCTGGGAGTGCCGGAGTTTGATTCATTCAATCGGGCTCTAGGGTGGCTTATCAAACTTCGGCTGTGCTGCCTATGCAGGGGCTTCAGCGGCTGGGCAGTTCGTACGTCCAGCCGGGTTGCCATGCAAAGGGGCGGTCCACCAAATCGATGAGGGGTACGCCGGTCAAAAGGTGTTGGAGGGCCCAGCGGTTGGCTGAATGGGCGATCACCAGCGCCTTTTTGCCGTCCCAGTTCTCGGCCAGGTCGATGAGGAAGTCTTTCGTCAATTCGACCACGTCCTGATAGCTCTGGCCGCCGGGCCACGGGTGGTCGATGTGCCGGGCGCGGTTTCCCTCCAACCGGCTTACCGGCATGCCGTCGAGTTCGCCGTAATGGCATTCGCGGAGGCGGGGGTCCTGGAGGAGAGGGATGTCCGAGCCCTCGAAGGCGATCTGGGCGGTCTGTACGGCGCGGCGCAGGTTGGAGCTGAAGACCACGTCGAGGCCGTCGTGGCGGCGGCGTTCGCCCAGTTCGGCGGCCAGGGTCTTGCCGCGCTCCGATAGCTCGCCGGGCAGCCAGCCGCTCGCGATGCCCGCCTCGTTGTGGGTGCTGATCGAGTGCGTCTCATAGATGAGGGTGACCGCCATCGATGCTCCCTGGACGTAGGCGTGGTGTTCAGACGGGCGGGCGGGTCCAGCCGATGTACCAGTCGAGGAACGGGATCGGGGTGGTCCAGCCGCAGTGGACGTACCCCCAACGGTGGTCGTGGATCCACGGGGCGGACGGCCACCAGTACGTCTCTCCCCACCTCTGGTCCGTCATCCACACCGTGCCGGCGAGGTCGCCGTTCAGCGCCAGGATGCTGACCAGCGAGGAGCCGTGGTCGCGGAGGAGCATCGTCCCGGGCGTCGGCCTGGGGGAGGTGAGGATCGGGGGAGCGAGGCGGGGGAGGCGGGCGGCGTCGGCCTCAGTGATGGGGAAGGGGTCCGAGGCGGAGACGGCGAGCCACGGCGCGCCCTCGCAGGCTTGTCGCTCCCGTAACGTCCACTCGGTGATCCACTCCAGGTCGATCACCAGGCCGGGGTGCGCGCCGAGGCCGAAGCGCAGCAGGAACGAGCGGAACTCACCGGGCAGCGACGCCTGGACGAGGTCCTCGAGCCCCCGCACCTCCTCCTCCGACAAGGGGGCGGCGCTCGACGGGTGCAGGTCCTCGGACAGCTCGTCCAGACTGGTGGTCGATCGCATGCCGTCCATTCTGCGACGTTGTGAGATGGCTGGTCAGGCGATGTCTCTTACTTCACGGCTAAACGGATAACACCGCCACCGGCGCCACGTTCGTCCCGGTCGAACCCGACGGGCCGCGGCGCATGGTCGAGCGGGTGCTCGACATGGATCCGCGTCTCGACGTCCTCGTGAACAACGCGGGCGGCGGCAGCGCGCCCCGGAGGTGCTCGAAGATCCCTCCGGCGCCGATCTGGCGGCGTACCTACGGCCCGGCCAGGACGCGTTCCTGGAGAGGCTGCCCCAGCAGCCCGGCATGGTGACCGACGCGTTGATCGACCCCGCGGGGATCGCCCGTGCGGTGCTGCTCCTGGCGTCTCCCACGATGCCCGGTGCGGTCGGCGCCAACTGGCTGGTGGGCGGGGGTGCGCTCAAGACTCCGTGAGCAGGTCCGCCCTGAGCTGGTCGAACCACTCCGCGCCGAGCCGCCGCCCGTCCGGGAGCTGGTCGTCGCGGTCCCAGCGCCACGTGATGATCATCGCCAGGACCAGGAGGCGGCACTGGCGCAGCACCTCCCGATCGGCCCCCGGGTAATGCCCATGGACGTCCACGGGGGCGTGGGCGAGGTCGAACTCCACGGGACCCCGGCAGCACGTCTCGAAGTCGATGAAGACCAGGCCGTTCTTCGTGGTGAGCACGTTGCCGGGGTGCGGTTCGCCGTGCAGGAGCTGGTCGGGGCGGCCGCGTTCGAGGATCGTGCGGGTCGTGCTCGCCAGCGTGCGGATGAGGAGCTCGCGGTCGGCGTCGGGGAGCTCGGGGGTGAGCTCGCGGTCGGCGAGGAGCCGACGGGCCTGCTCGGCCCGGTCGGTGAAGTGCTGGGCCGGTACGTCGAGCACGCGCAGGCCCGCGTGCAGCCGGTGAAGCGCCTCGGCGTAGGCGGCCGGTGAGGGCTCCTCGGCCACCGGCTCGTAGTAGGTCCACAACGTGACCACGTAGTCGTCGTGTTCATAGGCGCGCGGCTCCACTCTGGGGTCGAGCGCGGCCACGGGGGAGCCGGTCAGCCGCCGGGCGAGGTCGACTTCGAGGTCGGCCACCTGCTGGGTCACGGGGGCCACGCGGGCCAGCACGTCGCAGGGCAGCAGGCGCAGGATGAGCTTGTTCGAGTTCTGCAGGATGATCGCGTCGTCGCCGGCGGCCAGGCCGAGCGATGAGGCGATCGCTCTGGCCGCGGCGGTCGCCCGCCGTACCTCTGCTTCCTGCATCCGTGCCTTCTCTCTTCCGTACGGGCTGAGCACCGTACCAGCGGCGTTGATATTCGCTCGCGTGATTTTTCGCCCATGAAACAGTTGTTCGCATGATCAACCGGGGTCCCGCCTTGGCGGCTGCCCCCGCGCGGGACCCCGCAGCTAGCGGACGTAGGCGATGGGGCCGCCGGCGTTTGACGGGAGGCGGGTGCCGAGGAGGAGCTTGGCGAGGGTCTGGTCCTCCGGCGGGCCTGTCTCGATCATGTTCGTCGGTGCGTCCAGGTCGGTGAGGTAGCCGGCGAGTCTGGCGTCGAAGCGGTGACGGATGCGGGGGCCGAAGATGCGTCGGCTCTCCCAATCGTCCAGGCCCGTCAGTACGGCGACGACGAAGCCGCCGAGGGTGATCGGGAGGATGCCGGCTCGCGAGATGTTCTGCGGGTCGCCCGTCCACCAGCCGCGTAGGGCCTCTAACAGGTGCTCGGGTGGGAGGTCGGCGTGGAAGCCGATGTAGGGGCGGTCCTGGTCCTTGACCGGTTGTGCCACGCCGACGCGCAGGACGGGCATCGTGTCCTCGTCCTTCGGCAGGACCTCGTGGAGCGGGGCGGTGGGGCGGGTGCTCAGGCGTTCGGCCGCGTCCCGAGGGATGAGGCGGGTGCGGCCTTGCCGGCGGGAGGCGGGGAGGAGGCCGGCGGCGGTGATCTTCTTCAGGGCGTCGTGGGAGAGGCCGTAGTGGGTGGCGGCTTCGGTCAGGGTGATGAGGGACATGTCGGGCCTTCGGGGTCGCTGCTTGAGGGACGTGCGCAGTTGATCAAAAGCCGGTGACGGTTGTCCAGGGTGGCGGCCTGGGAGGCAGACTGGGGCGCGTACGGAAAAGTCATGAAAAATCCGGTGAAGAGGAATTGTCATGCCCCTGTCCACGGCTCGCATCACCACCTCCGACCCCGACCGTCACCTCGCCCGTATCGTCGAGCGGCTCAAGCCGGACGCTCAGATGACCGGTCCCGGGCGGGCGAAGGTGACGCTGGCGGGGGGCGGCTGTTCGGTGCTGGCGGCGGGGGATGAGGTGCTGGTGATCGCGGCCGCGGCGGACGCCGGTGGGTTGGCGAGCGTTCAGGAGGAGGTCGGGCGGCAGCTTCTCGCGGCGAGAGACGTACAGGCGGGTGACGTACAGGCGGGTGACGTGCGGGCGAGAGACGTGCAGGCGGGTGACGTACACGCGGGTGACGTGCGGGCGGGAGATGGTGAGCGGGTGGTGTGGGCGGAGGCCGTCTCCGGGGAGCAGGTCGAGCTGGTTTCGCCCGTCGTTGAGGATTATCTGCTTGCCCACTGCACCCCGGCCGACGAGGTGCTGCGTGAGCTGGCGGCCACCACGCGGGCGGTGACCGGGCGGTCGGCGGGGATGCAGGTGTCGGCCGATGAGGGCGCGCTGCTCGGCATGCTGGCCCGGATGGTGGGGGCGCGGCGGGCGATCGAGGTCGGCGTGTTCACGGGGTACTCGTCGCTGTGCATCGCCCGCGCGCTCCCGGCCGACGGAAAGCTGATCGCCTGTGACGTGAGCACCGAGTGGACGGACATCGCCAAGCCGTTCTGGGAGCGGGCGGGCGTGGCCGATCGCATCGAGCTCAGGATCGGGCCCGCCGTGGACACGTTGCGCGCGCTGCCCGACGAGCCCGCCTTCGACTTCGCCTTCGTGGACGCCGACAAACCCGGCTACCCGGCCTACTACGAGGAGATCGTCCCGAGGCTGCGGCCGGGCGGGCTGCTGGTGCTGGACAACGTGTTCCTCGGCGGCCGGGTGCTGGATCCGGCGTTCCAGGGGGCGGCGCAGGTGGCGATGCGCCAGGTCAACGATGCGCTCGCCCGTGACGAGCGGCTCGACTCCGTGATGTTGCCGGTGCGGGACGGCGTCACCCTGGCCCGCAAACGCTGACCCGGCGGCGGGTGAGGGCGCGGGCCGCCTCCATCGTGAGCCGCTCGAAGCTCGGCATGAACTCGTGGTGACGTGAGCCGCCCGCGGCGTGCAGGGAATCGCTAGCCCCGTACGGCACACAGCAGCCGGTTGTTGCCCCGCTGCCACAACGTGCCGACCTCGGTGAACCCGGCTTCGCGCAGCGCTCCCACGTGCTGCGACAGCAGGCGGGACTCCGAGCCGTGGTGGTCGGCGCCGGCGGTGGTGCGCTCGCGGTTGAGCTCGGCGAGGTCGGGGTCGGCGGCGATGGCGTCCCACCAGCTGCGCCAGTCCTCGGGGCGGTCGGCACCGAACGTGCGCTCGGTCTCGAGGTCGTGCACCGCGTGCTCAAGGCGGGAGAGCGCGGGCGTAGCGTCGTCGGTGTCGAGGTGGTCGCCGTTGAGCAGCAGCCCGCCGGGCCGCAGCACGGTCGCCAGCTCCGCGTAGACGCCCTTGAGGTCGGACTCGGAGATCCAGTGCAGCGCGGTGGTGCTGACCGCCGCGTCGGCGGGGCCGTCGAGGCCGAGCAGGCCGGTCCACCCGCTCGTCCGCAGATCCGCGGAAACGAACGTGAGCTGCGGGTACGCGGCCCGCCCCAGCCCGATGAGCAGCGGGTCGGCGTCCACGGAGATCACCCTGGCCCGGGGCAGCCGTTCGAGCAGCCGGACGGACAGGGAGCCGGGGCCGCAGCCGAGGTCGATGACCACGGGGTCGGGCCGGCCGAGCGCCTGCACGGCGTCGATCAGCGCGGTGAAGCGCTCCTCGCGGTCGGGCAGGTAGCCCTCCTGCTGGCGATCCCAGCGCGCGAGCCAACGGAGTGCGGCATCGTGAGTCAGCACGAACGTTCTCCCTGTAACTGTCGTCTATGCTTTGGACAGTCACAACGTACGGCACGAAGGTGTAACCGGTCAATTGGATTACAACAGTCACACAGATGCGGTGGTCAGGGTGGCGGTGACCCTCGTCAACGCGCTGACCCCGGGCGAGCAGCGCGGCCGCCCCTTCCCGGTGCCGCGCGACCTGGGCGCCGCCGCCACCGGCGCCCTGCGTGCGTTGCGTCCCTCCTACCGCGAGGTCACCCAGGCGGAGGGCGCCCAACTGGCCGAGGTCGCGCGGCGCCTGCGTACCGTCTTCACCGCCGTCGCGGACGGCGACCTCGACCGCGCGGCCGAACAGGTGAACGTGCTGCTCGCCGAGACCGACGCGAGGCCCCGCCTCGAACGGCACGACGGCGAGCCCTGGCACCTCCACTTCCACGGCCTCGGCGGCACCATGGCCGGCGACTGGGCGGCCGGCTGCGCGACGGGCCTCGCGGTGGTGCTGGGCAGCGAGTTCAGCGACCGGCTCGGCGTCTGTACGGCCCCGCACTGCGACCGCGTCTACGTGGACGTCTCCCGCAACGGCACCCGCCGCTTCTGCTCGACCGCCTGCCAGAATCGGGTGAAGACGGCCGCCTTCCGAGCCCGTACGAGAGGCTGACATGCGAGTTCGCCAAGCCGTCACAGAAGACGCCGAGCGCGTCGCCGAGATCCACGTACGGTCCTGGCAGCGGGCCTACCACGGGCTGCTGCCACAGCCGCTGCTCGACGGGTTACGGCCGGCGCAACGCGTCCCGCAGTGGCAGCGGCTCATCCAGCAGGCCGACTGGCCGCGCCGGGCCACGCTGGTCGCGGAGGACGAAGGGGACGTGGTCGGCTTCACCGGTCTCTGCCCCACCCGGGACGACGACGATGACCCCGAGCAGGTGGGGGAGGTGGCCGCGATCTACGCCCTGCCGGCCGTCTGGGGGCGCGGGATAGGACGCGGGCTGATGGCGGAGTCGATGCGAACGCTCAGGGAGGCGGGCTTCTCGTCCGCCGGCCTGTGGGTGCTGGAGGGGAACGCCCGGGCGATCCGGTTCTACGAGCGGATGGGGTGGCAGCAGGACGGCGCCGTCAAGGACGCGGTCATCGGCGGCCTCGAGGTTCGTGAGCTGCGGTATCGGTGCGTGTTCAGGTGAGCTGCCTGATGGGGGTGCCGTCGAGGAAGGCGTCGATGTCCTCGACGGCCTCCCTGAAGTAGGTGCCGTAGTTGAGCTCGGTCACATAGCCCAGGTGCGGGGTCGCCAGCACGTTCGGCAGCGTACGGAACTCGTGCCCCTCCGGCAGCGGCTCCACGTCGTACACGTCGAGCCCGGCCCCGGCGATGCGCCCTTCGCGCAGGGCGGCGGCCAGCGCGTCCTGGTCGACGATCGCCGCCCGCGAGGTGTTGATGAGGTGGGCGGTCGGCTTCATCAGGTCCAGCTCGCGCGCCCCGAGCAGCCCCCTGGTGCGGTCGGAGAGCACGAGGTGGAGGGAGACGACGTCGGAGGCGGCCAGCAGCGCGTCGAGGTCGGGCGCCAGGCGGGCGCCGCACTCGGCGGCGCGCTCCTTGGTGAGGTTGCGGCTCCAGGCCACGACGTCCATGCCGAACGCCTGCCCGACGGCGGCCACCCGCGACCCGATGCGGCCGAGCCCGAGCAGCCCGAGCGTGCGGCCGTGCAGGTCGGCGCCGACGGTCTGCTGCCAGGGGCCGCCGGTGCGCAGGGCGGTGGCCTCGGGCAGCAGATGGCGGGCGAGGCCGAGGATCAGCGCCCAGGTCAGCTCGACGGTGGGGGTGGAGCCGGCGCCGGTGCCGCAGACGGTGACGCCGTTGTCGCGGGCGGCGGCGAGGTCGATGGAGGCGTTGCGCATGCCGGTGGTGACGAGCAGGCGCAGGTTGGGCAGCCGGGCGAACACGTCAGCGGGGAACGGCGTGCGCTCGCGCATCGCGACGATGATCTCGCAGTCGTGGACGGCGGTGACGAGGTCGTCGAGGCCGGTGAAGTGGTCGCGGTAGCTCCTGGCCGACACCCGTGACCAGTCGGCCAGCCCGAGTGCGACGTCCTG
The DNA here is from genome assembly GCF_042428605.1 of Nonomuraea salmonea. Lineage (NCBI taxonomy): Bacteria > Bacillati > Actinomycetota > Actinomycetes > Streptosporangiales > Streptosporangiaceae > Nonomuraea > Nonomuraea salmonea. The sequence continues at coordinate 55,810 of NZ_JBHMCF010000025.1, read as the reverse complement.
GTAGTCGTCGAGTACGGCACAGCGCAGCATGACCAGAAATGTTACGCCCCCTGCTCCAGCTCCCCGGGGGGCGGCCCCGGGGAGCTGGAGCCCGTTCTAGTCGGCGGCCAGCCGCTCCGCCTCTTCGTGCAGCGCCAGGATCAGGAGCAGCTCAAGCTGGAGCCGCTGTAAGTCGGGCGCCGCGAGACCGTCCAAGGCGTGCATTTCGGGCCTCCTTGACTATGAGACGCCCCAAACGCCACAACGGTTCACCCCGATTCATCGATTTCTCGCTGGTTTCTCCCGCCCGCTCCTGAAACATGAGTGGGTGGCGGTGGCGAGCGGGTGCCTGCGCGTAAATCTCAGGCCACGCCCGACAATCCAGACATGCGGTCGCGTTCGACCTGAACGCGCAGGATGTCCTGGCGTTCCTCGTTGATTCTGCGGCAGAGCACCAGGTATGCCTTCAGCACCTGGCGGTATCGGGCGTGCGCCTGTTCGAGCTGGTCCTCCAGGAGGAGGGCGCGCTCGGTGTCGCCGTGCTGCCGCGCCTCGGCCACCAGGGCGCGTGCCTCGTCCACGATTTCCTCCGCGCGCACCCGCGTACGCCGCAGCAGGACGGCGCATTCGTACAGTTCCGTCAGCCGTGCCGAGGAAACGATGAACTCCGCCGTGTGGACGGCCGAGCCGTTCGCGGTGTCGCCGCGCAGATCCGATCCCATTACCCGCCACCTCCGAGTCAAGGTTGCCTAACTGTAGACGCGCGACGCACGGTCGCGGATCACCCGCGGCCCGCGGTGGTGGCGGAATGCACCCGGCGGGGGAGGGATTCTTCTCCCGGGAGGGAAAACCACACCCCTGAAACTCATTCGGTGCTGCATGAATGAACTATTTGGCCAGTGTGCGCGGGCTTATTGGCCGAATGCCGTGATTCTCCGTTCTTAGCAAAAGCAGGGGATGGAGAACACGCGATCGGCCCGCGCGGACGCCCGCACTCGTCACATACTGAAGCGGGATGACGACGCGACGTGAACTCTTGGAGTGGTGGCGATGCCGGGGACAGGCAGCGATGACGACGCCCTCGACGTCAGCGTCGTCATCCCCGTGCACAACTGCCGGCCCTACCTCGACCGCTGCCTGACCTCCGCGCTCGTCCAGCGGGTGAAGAAGGAGATCGTGGTGGTGGACGACGGCTCCACCGACGGCAGCGGCGAACTGCTCGACCTCTACGCCTCCTACCACCCCGGCGTCGTCAAGGTGATCCACATCGAGGGCAGCGGCGGCGCGGGCCGCCCGCGCAACGTCGGCATCGAGCACGCCGCGGGCCGCTACGTCTTCTTCTGCGACGCCGACGACTACCTCGGCCCCGAGGCGCTGGAACGCATGGTCTCGGTGGCCGACGCCAACGGCTCCGACATCGTGCTCGGCCGCATCGTCGGCCACGGCAGGCGGGCGCCGGTGTCGATGTTCCAGCAGAACGCCGACCGGGTGAGCCTCGGCGACAGCCCGGTCTACAACAGCCTGAGCTGCTTCAAGCTGTTCAGGAGAGAGCTGCTCGAACGCCACCGCATCAGGTTCGGCGAGGGCATGCTCGTGGGCGAGGACATCCTCTTCAGCGTGCACGCCTACTGCCACGCGGGGCCGATCTCCATCGTGGCCGACTACGACTGCTACCACCTGGTCTCGCGGCCCGACGGCAGCAGCATCATGCAGCAGTCGGGCAGCAGGGACCCGCTCGCCTGGCTGGCGATGATCAAAGAGCCGATCCGGCTCATGGCCAGGCACGTCGAGCCGGGCCCGCTGCGCGACCACCTGCTGCGCCGGCACTTCAGGCTCGACGTGTTCACCCAGCTCGGGACCGTGTTCCTGGAGAGCGACGACGTACGGCGCAAGGAGATCGCGCGCGAGGTCGCCGCGCTGTGCGACGAGTGGTACACCCCCGGCGTCCACGAGCGGCTCAACACCATCGATCGGCAGCGCGCCGACGCGCTCGGCGACATCGACCGCCTCGTACGCCTGGCCCGCATCGAGAGCGCCACCGTGCGCCGCAGGCTGACCGGGCTGCGCTGGGAGGGCGACCGCCTGGTGGTGACCGGCGCGGCCAGGCTGGACGGCATCACCAGGGACGACGGCCTGACCGTGGTGCTGCGCGCCCGCCACGACCCCGGCACCGAGCTGGTGCTGCCGGTCGAGCGCAAGGGCGGCGAGTTCACCGTACGGCTCGACGTGGGCGCGCTCGGCTCGGGCGTCTGGGACCTGCGGGTGGCGGTCGAGATCGAGGGCGTGATCCGGCTGGGGCGGCTCGGCGCCGACCGCGAGAGCGACCTCGCCAGGCCGCGGCCCCGGCTGGTCGGCGGCGTCGTGGTGCTGCCCTACTTCACCAGGGACAACGGCAACCTGAGCATCGACGTGGGCGGCCACGTGGTGGCGGTGCCCGGCGCGGCCACGCTCATCAGGACGCGCTGGGCGCTCGGCCACCGGCTGCTGATCGACGGCGAGGTCACGGTGGCGGGCACCGCGCCGCAGGCGGCGGCCATCAGGCGGATCGTGTGGCGGGAGCGGCGCAGCGGGTGCGAGCGGGCCGAGCGGGTGGTGCCGCTGCCCGGTGGCGGGTTCGCGGCCCGTCCTGCGGTGGGGCGGCTGGCGCCGGGGACCTGGGACGCGTACCTGGAGCTCGATCTGGGCGGGCCGCCCGCACGGTTCAGGATCGAGACGGGCGCCACCGCCGTGGCGGCTCCGCGCCGGTGGTGGGGCGCGGCGCTGATGCGGAGTGTGCGGCCGTACGCGACGTCGGGGAAGGGGCGGCTGAGCGCGGTCGTCAAGCGTCTGACTGCGGAAACTCTCGTGAAGAGACTCCTGCGCTAATTGCCATCTATGTGCAGGTGCAAGACGATGTCCTAAAGTAGGAACGTTTGTCCGACCTGCTCAGTGGAGGCAGCCGTGCACGTACCCGATGGCTTCTTCAACGCGGTGACGTCCGTGTCCGCCGGCGTCGTGGCCGCCGCCGGGGTCGCGGTGTGCCTGCGTGGCGCGCGGCGCGAGCTCGACGACCGGACCGCGCCCATGGCCGGGCTGGTCGCGGCGTTCATCTTCGCCGTGCAGATGCTCAACTTCCCGGTCGCCGCGGGCACCAGTGGTCACCTGATGGGCGGCGCGCTGGCGGCGATACTCGTGGGGCCGTACACAGGGGTGTTGTGCATGGCCGTGGTGCTGCTGGTGCAGGGGGTGTTCTTCGCCGACGGCGGGCTGACGGCGCTCGGCGTCAACGTCACCATCATGGGCCTGGTCACCGTGCTCGTCGGCTGGGGCGTCTTCCGGCTGGTCGCGGGGCTGACCAGGGGCAAGGTGGTGGTGGCGGCGTTCCTGGGCGCGCTGATCTCGGTGCCGGCCGCGGCGCTCGTCTTCACGCTGCTGTTCGCGATCGGCGGGACCGCGCCGATCGAGGTCGGCGCGGTCGCCGCCGCGATGGGCGGCGTGCACGTGCTGATCGGCGTCGGCGAGGCGGTGATCACGGCCCTGACCGTCGGCGCCGTGCTGGCCGTCCGGCCCGACCTCGTGTACGGCGCCCGCGGCCTGTCCAAGCCGCTGGTCCTGCGTGGCGCGGAGGGCGAGACCACGGCGGGCGAGACCACGGCGGGCGAGCCGCAGCCGGTGGCCGCCGGGCGCGGCGCGTTCAAGCCGTTCCTGCTCGGCGGCGTCGGCGTGACGCTGGTGCTGGCCGGGGTGGTCTCGTTCTTCGCCTCGGGTGACCCGGACGGGCTTGAGGCGGTGGCCGAGAACAAGGGCTTCGGCGACCAGGCCGCCGACCACCTGTTCGGGACGTGGGCGCTGGCCGACTACGGTGACGTCGGCGGGATTCCCGTCGGCGTGGCCGGGATCATCGGCGTGGGCCTGGTGCTGCTGATCGCCGGCGCCGTCGGCTACGCGGCGCGCGGCCGCGGCAAGTCCTCCGACCAGATCAAGGTGTGAGACGTGAGCGCGGGGCACCACCACCAGCTCTACCTGCCGGGCGGCTCGGTCGTGCACCGGCTGCCGCCGCAGTGCAAGCTGCTGGCGGTCTTCGCCTTCGCCCTCGTGGTGGTGGCCACCCCGCGTGAGCATTTCTGGGCCTTCGCCGCGTACGCCGTGCTGCTCGCCGGTGTGGCGGCGGTGGCCGGGGTGCCGGCGCCGTACGTGTTGCGGCGGATGGCGATCGAGGTGCCTTTCGTGCTGTTCGCCTTCCTCATCCCGGTGATCGGGCTGGGGGAGCGCACCACGGTGGTGGGGCTCTCGCTGAGCGTGCCCGGCCTGTGGGCGGCCTGGAACATCCTGGCCAAGGCCACGCTCGGAGTGGTCGCGTCGATCCTGCTGGCGGCCACGACGGAGCCGCGGACGATCCTCCTGGGGGCGCAGCGGCTGCGGCTGCCCGGCCTGCTGGTGCAGATCGCCATGTTCATGCTCAGATACCTCGACGTGATCATGGACGAGATGCGGCGGATGCGGGTGGCCAGGGAGTCGCGGGGGTTCGAGGCGCGGAACTTCCGGCAGATCCCGGTGCTCGCGCGGACGGCCGGCGCGCTGTTCATCCGCTCGTACGAGCGGGGCGAGCGGGTGCATCTGGCCATGCTGAGCAGGGGCTATGCGGGCAGTATGCCGATAATTCAAGACATGACGGCATCCGTACGCCAATGGGGCATCGCGCTGGCCCTGCCCGCCACCGCCCTCGCAGTGTTGGGACTCACCTGGTGAACTCTCTCGAAGTCCGGCAGCTCGCCTACGCCTACCCCGACGGCACGCAGGCGCTGTTCGGCGTGGACCTGACGATCGCCCGCGGCGAGCGGGTGGCCCTGCTCGGCCCCAACGGCGCCGGCAAGACCACGCTCGTCATGCACCTCAACGGCATACTCACCGCCGGGCACGGCACGGTCACCGTGGCGGGCACCCCGGTGCGCAAGGACACGCTCAAGGAGGTCAGGCAGCGCGTCGGCCTGGTCTTCCAGGACCCCGACGACCAGCTCTTCATGCCGACCGTACGCGACGACGTGGCCTTCGGCCCGGCCAACGCGGGCCTGCGCGGCGAGGAGCTGGACCGGGTGGTCAAGGACGCGCTGGAGCGGGTCGGCATGCTGGAGTTCGCCGACCGGCCGCCGCACCACCTGTCGTTCGGCCAGCGCCGCAGGGTGGCGGTGGCCACGGTGCTGGCGATGGCGCCGGAGATCCTGGTGCTCGACGAGCCCTCCTCCAACCTCGACCCGGCCGCGCGCAGGGAGCTGGCGGAGATCCTGCGCTCCCTCGACGTGACGGTGCTCATGGTCACCCACGACCTGCCGTACGCGCTGGAGCTGTGCGAGCGCTCGCTCATCCTCTCGGGCGGCGTGATCGCCGCCGACGGGCCCACGCGCAAGCTGCTGGCCGACACGGACCTGCTGGCCGGGCACCGTCTGGAGCTTCCGTACGGGTTCGCGATCCCCGCCTTCTGAGCTTCAGGTTGGAGCACCGGTTGGAGCAACCGTCCCTAGATGGGTAAAAACCCTGGGCATGGTTCTTGACGGGGCGTTTGGTACGCGTTTCTGCCCGCCTTGTCCCCCCGTACCCGACTTTTCGTGGTTTGTGCATGCCCGCTATCCGGGGATGTCGAAGTACAGTGGCTCATCGAGGAGGGGCCCAATGAAGCTGCGGCTTGCGCGACACGCCCTGGGTGACGCCGTGGTGGTGGCCGTCGAGGGAGAGCTTGACCTGTTCACCGCACCGTTCCTGCGTGACGAGGTGCGCGACGCCATCAAACAGGACGGCGCGCGGCTCGTGCTCGATCTGCAGCAGCTGTCGTTCATGGACTCCAGCGGCCTGTCCGTGCTCATCGAGGCCTGGCGGCTGGCCACGGGCGAGGGCGGCGGAGTGTCCCTGGCCGCGCCCCAGGCGCCGGTGGCCCGCATCCTGCGCACCACCGGCCTCGACCGCCGCATCAAGGTCTATTCCGACGTCGACACGGCCGTGGGCGAGATTTAGCCGCCCCCGAGTAGAACTTCATTCGGTCTGCGGTTAAGGTCCACGTTATGGACGTGAACGGATCTGCAGCAATCATTTCCGGCGGCGCCAGCGGCCTCGGTGAGGCCACCGCCCGCGAGCTGGCCCGCGCCGGCGCCACCGTGGTCGTCGCCGACCTCAACGAGGAGCGCGGCAAGGCCGTCGCCGACGAGATCGGCGGGGTCTTCGCCAGGACGGACGTCTCCGACGACGAGCAGGTGCAGGCGGCCGTCGACGCCGCCGTGGCCACCGGCAAGCCGCTGCGCGTGGTCGTCAACAGCGCCGGCATCGGCTGGGCCGAGCGCACGGTCAACCGCGACGGCAACCCGCACAACCCGGCCTCCTACCGCAAGGTCATCGAGGTCAACCTGATCGGCACGTTCAACCTCATGCGCATCGGCGCCGCGGCGATCGCCAAGACCGAGCCGGCCGACGCCGACGGGCAGCGCGGTGTGGTGATCAACACCGCGTCCGTGGCGGCGCTCGAAGGCCAGACCGGGCAGCTCGCGTACTCGGCCTCCAAGGGCGGCATCGTGGGCATGACCGTGCCGGCCGCACGCGACCTCGCCGCCATCGGCGTACGGGTGAACACGATCTGCCCCGGCATCATCGACACCCCGATCTACGGCTTCTCGCCCAACGCCGACGAGTTCAAGGCCAAGCTGGTCGCGCCGGTCGTCTTCCCCAAGCGCATGGGCCGCGCCGACGAGTTCGCGCACCTGGTCAGGTCGCTCATCGAGAACGACTACATGAACGCCGAGGTCGTCCGCTTCGACGGCGGCATCCGCTTCCAGCCCAAGTGAGGTCTCGTGTCTGACGAAGTGCTCGTCGAAGAGTCCGGCAATGTTGCCATTCTCACCATCAACCGCCCCAAGTCGCGGAACGCGATCAACGGGGCGGTCGCGCGAGGCATGGCCGAGGCGCTGGACGCGCTGGACGCACGTCCCGACATCTCCGCGTACGTCCTGACAGGGGCCAGCGGCACGTTCTCCGCCGGCATGGACCTCAAGGGCTTCCTGACCGGCGACATGCCCGTCGTCGAGGGCCGCGGGTTCGGCGGCATCACGGAGGCACCGCCGAAGAAGCCGCTGGTGGCCGCCGTCGAGGGCTACGCGCTGGCGGGCGGGTTCGAGCTGGCGCTGTCCTGTGACGTCATCGTGGCCTCGTCGGAGGCCAAGTTCGGGCTGCCCGAGCCCAAGCGGGGGCTCGTGGCGGGCGCGGGCGGCATCATGCGGCTGCCGCGGCGCATCCCGTACCACGTGGCCATGGAGATCGCGCTGACCGGCGACCACTACCCGGCGGCCCGCCTGTACGAGCTGGGCCTGGTCAACCGCATCACCGAGCCGGGCGCCGCGCTCGAAGGCGCGCTCGAGCTGGCCAGGAAGATCGCCGCGAACGCCCCGCTCGCGCTCATGGCGACCAAGAAGGTCGTCATCGAGTCGCAGGACTGGTCGCTGGACGAGATGTTCAAGAAGCAGTCGGCCATAGTCAACCCGGTCTTCGGGTCGAAGGACGCGATGGAGGGCGCGGCGGCCTTCGCCGAGAAGCGCGCGCCCCAGTGGAAGGGCGAATGACCACAGCCCCTCTCGCTTCCCCATGAAACGGGAGGGGCTCGCCTTAGCGCAGACATAGCTCGGCCTGGTTACGGTAAAGAAAGAGGAGACGACTCACCGGGAGAGCGCATGAGCGACTATTCGGGTTCCGCTTTCGAGTCCGCCAAGCGCGGCGCCGGGGCCCTGCTGTCCGGTGCCCTGAGCGCGCTCATCGTCATGGTGGCCATGCTGGCGGTCATGTGGTTCGTCGAGGGCGTCGACTTCTTCCTTCTGGACGGCAGCCTCGACTACGAGTACGGCATCATCGGCTGGGAGCCGGAAGGGCTGACCGGCATCATCTTCGCGCCGTTCCTGCACATCGGGTTCGGCCACCTGATCGCCAACTCGCTGCCGCTGCTCGTGCTGGGCTTCTTCGCGGGTCTGCGCGACATCCGCAAGTTCCTCTGGGCCACCGTGCTGATCATCTTCATCGGCGGCATCGGCACGTGGCTCACCAGCCCCGACATCGCCACCGTCGGGGCCAGCGGCCTGGTGTTCGGCTACTTCGGCTTCATCCTGGCCCGCGGCCTGTTCGACCGCAGGCTGCTCGACATCGTGATCGCCATCGGCGTCGGCGTGGCCTACTGGGGGATCCTCGCGGGCCTGCTGCCCAACCAGCCGGGCATCTCCTGGCAGGGGCACCTGTTCGGGCTCATCGGCGGCGTGGTGGCCGGCTGGGTGCTGCGGCGCAAGCGTGAGCTGCCGCCCGCCACGACGTACCCGTACCTGAGCTAGAGGTGCGAGGCCGTGTGCTCGGCGGGTGAGGACGACAGCAGACGGTCGATGTAGGCGAGGCCGACGGCCGAGACCACGAACGCCAGGTGGATGATCGTCTGCCACATGATCTTGTCGTTGGGGATCTCGCCGGCCCTGATGAACGTCTGCAGCAGGTGCACCGACGAGATGCCGATGATGGCGGTGGCCAGCTTGACCTTCAGCACGTTCGCGTTGACGTGGGAGAGCCACTCCGGCTCGTCGGGGTGGCCGTTGAGGTTGATGCGCGAGACGAACGTCTCGTAGCCGCCGATGATCACCATGATGAGCAGGTTCGAGATCATCACCACGTCGATCAGCGCCAGCACGGTGAGCATGACGACGGCCTCAGGGGAGGTGCCGTCGGCGGGCGGTGCGCCGTGCAGGAAGACGCCGTCGATGAGGTGCCACAGCTCCAGCGCGAACTGCCAGACGTAGACGGCCTGGGCCACGATGAGGCCGACATAGAGCGGGACCTGAAGCCAGCGGCTGGCGAACATGAGGTAGCCGAGGCTCTTCGGCCGTGCGGGTCCCGGGCCGAAGGTGGGGGTGGCGGTCAAGAACGTTCCTCGTCGTGAGTCGGGCATGAGAAGGCCAGCACCGGATCGCCGGTGCTGGCCGATGGGGTCGGTGCGGAGCGCCGCTAGAGGCGCTCGACCACGTAGTCGACGCAGGTCGTGAGCGCCTCGATGTCGGCCGGGTCGATGGCCGGGAACATCGCGATGCGCAGCTGGTTGCGGCCCAGCTTGCGGTAGGGCTCGGTGTCGACGATGCCGTTGGCGCGCAGCACCTTGGCCACCGCCGCGGCGTCGACGTCGTCGCTGAAGTCGATGGTGCCGACCACCTGCGAGCGGAACTCCGGCGCGGCGAACGGCGTGGCGAAGGACGCCTTCTCGGCCCAGGTGTAGAGGCGCGAGGCGGAGTCGGCGGTGCGGGCGGTGGTCCAGGCCAGGCCGCCGTTGCCGTTCATCCAGTCGAGCTGGTCGGCCAGCAGGAACAGCGTGGCGACCGCCGGGGTGTTGTAGGTCTGGTCCTTCGCGGAGTTGTCGATCGCGACCGGCAGGCTGAAGAACTCGGGCACGTAGCGGCCGCTCGCGGCGATCTCCTCGACCCTGGCCAGGGCGCGCGGCGACATGATCGCGATCCACAGGCCGCCGTCGGAGGCGAAGCTCTTCTGGGGCGCGAAGTAGTAGACGTCGGTCTCGTTGAGGTCGACGGGCAGCCCGCCGGCGCCGGAGGTGGCGTCGACCAGCACCAGCGCGTCGTCGCCGCCGACCCGCTTGATCGGCATGGCGACGCCGGTCGAGGTCTCGTTGTGGGTGAGCGCGTAGGCGTCGACGCCGTCCTCGGCGACCGCCTCGGGGTGGGTGCCGACCTCCGCCTTGATCACGCTCGGCTCGCCCAGCCAGGGCGCCTTCTTGGTGACCGCGGCGAACTTCGAGGAGAACTCGCCGAACGACAGGTGCTGGGACCTGTCGCGGACGAGCCCAAAGGCCGCGATGTCCCAGAACGCGGTGGTGCCGCCGTTGCCCAGCACGACCTGGTAGCCCTCCGGCAGGGAGAACAGGTCGGCGAGGCCCGAGCGCACGCGGCCGACCAGGTTCTTGACCGGCTTCTGGCGGTGGGAGGTGCCCATGAGGCTCGCGCCGGAGGCGGCGAGCGCGGCCAGTTGCTCCGTGCGAACCTTCGAGGGCCCGCAGCCGAAGCGGCCGTCGGCGGGCTTGATGTCAGCGGGAATCACGATGTCAGCCACGTAACGGAGCCTACCGACCTGCGTGGACTGGCTCGTACCGGGTCCGGATTCTGAGACCACCGGCGCGTCGCGCGTCCCGGAGAACCAGAACGGCTACCGCAGGGCCGTGAGGGCCGCGCGGTAGCCGTGGCGGGGGTTCGTACGTGTCAGTACTTGCCGGCGACCTCGTCGGCGCCCGGGACCTCGTTCAGGGGGCGAGAGGCCGGGCCGGTGTAGTTGGCGCTGGGGCGGACCAGCCTGCCCGTGCGCTTCTGCTCCAGGATGTGCGCGGCCCAGCCGGCCGTGCGGGCGCAGGTGAACATCGAGGTGAACATGTGGGACGGCACCTCGGCGAAGTCGAGGACCACGGCGGCCCAGTACTCCACGTTGGTGGCCAGCACCCGGTCGGGCTTGCGGGCGTGCAGCTCCTCCAGCGCGGCCTGCTCAAGGGCGGCGGCGACCTCGTAGCGAGGCGCGTCGAGCTCCTTGGCGGTGCGCCGCAGGACGCGGGCACGCGGGTCCTCCGCGCGGTAGACGCGGTGGCCGAAGCCCATGAGACGGTTGCCCTTGTCGAGCTCGCTCTGGACGTACTTCTTGGCGTCGCCGAGCTGCTCGACGCCCTCGATCATGTGCAGGACGCGAGCCGGTGCGCCGCCGTGCAGCGGGCCCGACATGGCGCCCACCGCGCCGGACAGCGCGGCCGCCACGTCGGCCCCGGTGGAGGCGATGACGCGGGCGGTGAACGTCGAGGCGTTCATGCCGTGCTCGGCGGCGGAGGTCCAGTAGGCGTCGATGGCCTTGACGTGCTTGGGGTCGGGCTCACCGCGCCAGCGGATCATGAAGCGTTCGACGATGGTCTTGGCCTCGTCGACCCGGCTCTGCGGCACCATCGGCAGGCCGAGGCCGCGCGCGGACTGCGCGACGAAGGACAGGGCCATCACCGAGGCGCGCGCGAGCTGGTCGCGGGCCTCCTCGTCGCTGATGTCGAGCAGCGGCTTGAAGCCGTAGGCCGGAGCCAGCATGGCCAGCGCGCTCTGCACGTCGACGCGGATGTCTCCGGAGTGGACAGGGATGGGGTAGGGCTCCGCCGGGGGCAGGCCCGGCTGGAACGCGTTGTCGACCAGCAGGCCCCAAACGTGCCCGAACGGGACACGGCCGACCAGCTCTTCGATGTCGACGCCCCGGTATCGAAGGGCGCCCCCTTCTTTGTCCGGTTCCGCGATCTCGGTCTCGAAAGCTACGACGCCTTCGAGCCCGGGTTTGAAGTCGGACATTCTCGGCCGCCTCCCTTTCTTGCCATGTTTCGGCAACGCGATGCTGTGCCTTGTCGCGGCCGCCACAGGGGTCTCACAGTCGTTCTCCCCTCGTGCGGGTCCGCTATGTTGATGTCGAGATACCGGCGGGTCAATTTAACCCCCTCCCAGGTCATGGTCGGTCTCGGGACCCGCCGTTCGGGCAAACCCGCTGGTCGAAGGCTGGACCGGACTTTGGGGCCGGACACTGGGGGCGACCCGCTGGCATGCGGCCCCACCATGTGATCCGCCGCATGAGCGCGCAAGAATACCGTCTCGTGGATGCCACCCCGCGCCCGCCCATGCTGGCGGGGCTTCGCCGTACGTACGAGGGCGAGCCGCTGCTCGAGTCGGACCTCGCGGCCGACCCGGTCGATCAGTTCACCACCTGGTTCCAGGAGGCGCTCGACGCCGGCCTGCCCGAACCCAACGCGATGGTCCTCGCCACCGCCTCCGCGGGCGGCCGGCCGAGCGCCAGGACGGTCCTGCTCAAGGGCTACGACGAACGCGGATTCGTCTTCTACACCAACTACGAGTCCCGCAAGGGCCGCGACCTGGCGGAGAACCCGCGCGCGTCCCTGCTCTTCCCCTGGCACCCCGTACGCCGCCAGGTCCGCGTCGAGGGCACCGTGACGCGGCTGTCGCACGAGGAGTCGGCCGAATACTTCTCCTCCCGCCCGTACGGCTCGCGCATCGGCGCGTGGGCCTCGCGGCAGTCGGCCGTGGTGCGGTCGAGGGAGGAGCTGGACGCCCGCTACGAGGAGCTGGCGGCGCGCTGGCCGGAGGATCCGCCGGTGCCCGACTTCTGGGGCGGTTTCCGTGTCCACCCGATCGAGGTGGAGTTCTGGCAGGGACAGCTCGACCGGATGCACGACAGGCTCCGGTACCGGCGGACCAGACCCGGGTGGGTAATAGAACGACTTGCCCCTTAATGTCTTCCGCGTGGCATTCGGGGACCTGGTCAAACGTCATTTCGTCGACACCCGCCCGCTGGGCGTACCGGCCTACCGGCGGATCTGGCTCGGCCAGGCGGTCTCCAACATCGGCGTCCACGTCACCGTCATCGCGGTGGGCCAGCAGGTCTTCGAGCTGACGCGGTCCTCGTTCCACGTGGGCCTGATCGGCATGGCCAACCTGATCCCGCTGATCGTCTTCGGCCTGTGGGGCGGGGCCATCGCCGACGCGGTCGACCGGCGCAGGCTGCTCATCGCCGGCTCGCTGGTGGCCTGGGCGGCCACGCTGTTCATCTTCGTCCAGGCCCTGCTCGGCATGGACAACGTGTGGCTCATCCTGCTCGCCGTCGCGGTCAACTCCACCGGCTTCGCCATCACCGGGCCCACCAGGGGCGCGATCATCCCGCGCATCCTGGACGCCGAGCTGGTGCCGTCCGCGAACGCGCTCAACTCGCTGATCTACAGCCTGAGCGCGGTCATCGGGCCGATGATCGGGGCCGTCGCGATGACCACAGGCGGGTTCGCGACGGCGTACGCGCTGGACGCCGTGCTCTTCACCGCCAGCCTCTACGCGGCGCTCAGGCTGCCCGCGCTGCCCCCGCTGGGCGTGGTGACCAGGCCCGGGCTCCGATCCGTGATCGACGGGCTCAGCTTCATCGCCAGGAGCCCGGTGCTGCTGATGTCGTTCGTGGTGGACATCATCGCGATGGTCCTCGCCATGCCCAGGGCGCTGTTCCCGGAGCTGACCGCCGAGCGCTTCGGCGGCTCCGAGCTGGCGCTCGGCTGGATGACCTCGGCCATGGGCATCGGCTCCGTGGCGGGCGCGCTGTTCTCCGGCTGGGTCGGGCGGGTCAAGCGGCAGGGAGTGGCGCTGTCGATCATCATCGCCGTCTGGGGGCTCGCGGTGGCGGGCGCCGGGCTCGTGCACGACCTGTGGCTGGTGGTGCTGCTCATGGCCGTCGGCGGCGTCGCCGACGTCATCTCCTCGGTCTGGCGGCAGTCCATCCTGCAGTTGTACGCGCCCGACGAGATGCGAGGGCGGCTGCAGGGCGTCTTCATGGTCGTCGTGTCCGGCGGCCCGCGCCTGGGCGAGCTGCGGGCCGGCGCCACCGCGACCGCGTTCGGGCTGACCGGGGCCTGGGTGGGCGGCGGGCTCGCGTGCACGGTCACCGTCCTGATCGTCGGCCTGTCGGTGGCCGGCTTCCGCAATTACCGCGCCCGCTGAGATCACCGCGCCGCCTGGGCGGGCGTGAGAGCGCCGTCAGAGGGCTCCCGGGGCCGATCGAGGGCCGGGGGTCAGGCGGCGTGCGCGGCGGCCTTCAGGTCCGCCAGGAAGTCCGCGTACGCCGCGTCGCGATCCGGCGCCCGCAGCACCGCCGACGGATGCACCGTGGCGACCGCCACCGCCTCCCCGAGCGGCACCGCCTCGCCCCGGTGCCTGGTCACCCGGAACGAGGGCCCGAGCAGCGCCCTGGCCGCCGTCGCCCCCAGCACGACCACCACCTCGGGCCGCACCACGGCCAGCTCGGCGTCCAGCCACGGATGGCAGGCGTCGATCTCGGCCGCCGTCGGCTTCTGGTGGATGCGCCGCTTGCCTCTGGGCGTGAAGGAGAAGTGCTTGACCGCGTTCGTCAGATAGACCTCGTCCCGCGCGATCCCGGCCTCCTCAAGCCCTCGGTCCAGGACCCGGCCGGCGGGCCCCACGAAGGGGTGTCCGCGCCGGTCCTCCTGATCGCCCGGCTGCTCGCCGACCAGCATGAATCTCGCCCGTTCAGGCCCCTCGCCGAACACCGTCCGCGTGGCGTCGCGATAGAGGTCGCAGCCCCTACAACCGGCCGCCGCCGTACGCAGGGAGGCGAGGTCGAGCCGGTCGGGAACGAACGAGGCCGCCCCGTTGTTGCCGTCCTTAACCATCGTCGGTCGTTCTCCCCATAGGGTTCCTGTGATTCCTGTGCCCGAGGTTGACGGGCTCAGTCCCCGCCACGACCGGCGTACCATGCAGTTGGGAGGAGCCTTGACCGCACACGGCCTGATCGATACCACGGAGATGTATCTCCGCACGATTTACGAGCTCGAAGAAGAGGGCATCGTCCCCCTTCGGGCCCGCATCGCGGAGCGTCTCCAGCAGAGCGGCCCCACCGTCAGCCAGACCGTCGCCCGCATGGAGCGCGACGGCCTGGTCCGCGTCGAAGGTGACCGTCACCTGTCGATGACCGACCTGGGCCGCACGCTCGCCACCCGCGTCATGCGCAAGCACCGGCTCGCCGAGTGCCTGCTCACCCAGGTCATCGGCCTGCCCTGGGAAGAGGTGCACATCGAGGCGTGCCGGTGGGAGCACGTCATGTCGGAGTCCGTCGAGTCGCGGCTGGTGACGCTGCTCGACAACCCGACCGTCTGCCCGCACGGCAACCCGATCCCGGGCCTCGCCGAGCTCGGCGCGCGCGAGCCCGTCGAGAGCGGCGCCGACCTGCTCACGACGATGTGCGAGCTGGCCGGCACACGCGACACTCCGGTCGTCGTGCGCCGAATTAGCGAACAAGTGCAAAGCGATCCCGCTGTGATGCTTAAACTCAAGCAAGTTGGGATACAACCCGGACGCGAGGTGACGCTCGCGGCGAGCGACGACGGTGTACGGGTGACAGGTGACGGTGACGCTAACGAGACTCCTGCGGAACTCCCCCGCGATATCGCCGCGCACGTATTTGTCTCCAAGCGCTGACGCGCGCGCGGCTACTTGGTTGAATCCCTCTAGGGAGGCCCTCCACTCTCCCCTGGCCAAGACTGTTGCAGGAGCGCCCGTGGTCCGTCTTGCAGACACGCCACCCCGAGGAGTGGTCTCCGGATGAAGCGTTGGGGGGATCTGTCACAAGAAGCGGCCGATCACCTGGCTGCCGGGTCGGTGCTCGACCAGGCCGAGATGGCGGTGGTCGTCACCGACCGTTTCAGCAATCTCCTCTACTGGAACCCGTTCGCCGAGAAGCTGTTCGGCGGGCCGGCCAAGTCGTCGCGTGATTCGTCCGGCCTGTCCCTCGGGATCATGGAGAAGGACCACCCGCTCGCCATCGAGCTGGCCAAGCACGTGCTCAAGGGCGGCGTATGGGAGGGCACGTTCGACGTCCGGCGCGGCGACGGCACGATCGTCTACGTCCGGGCCCAGGCGGTGCCGCTGCGCCACCCCTCGGGGTCGGTGACCGGCATCGTCATGACCGCCAGAGAGGCGCTGCGCAGCAACGAGCGGGAGAAGGACCGCTTCGGGCTGCTCGAGCGCATCGGCGAGCGGCTCGCGGGCTCCCTCTACGTCGAGGAGACGCTCAAGCGGGTCGCCGAGATGCTCGTGCCGCAGTTCGCCGACCACTGCTTCATCGAGCTGATGGAGGGTGACCGGCTCGTCCGCCGGGTCTCTCAGCACGTACAGGGGTGGGCGCCGCCGTCGGGAACATGGAAGCCGGTGGGCGCGGAGATCCGCTACCCCTCCGGCCACTACGCCGACACCGCGCTCCGCCGCCAGGAGACGATCCTGGTCGAAGACTTCGCCGGCAGCCGCTACCCGGCCCCCCACGAGGGCAGCGCCCGGCTGTGCGGCGAGATCGGCATGACCTCCGCCATCGTGGCGCCGCTGCTGGTGCGGGGCGAGACGCTGGGCCTGATGTACCTCGGCCTGTCCAACCTCACCGACCGCCGCAGCCCCCACTACGACGCCTTCGACCGTGACTTCGTGGGCGCCATCGCCACCAGGGTCGCGCTCGCCATCGACAACGCGCTGCTGTTCGAAGAGGAGCGCCACACGGCGGAGTCGTTCCAGAAATACCTGCTGCCGCGCGCGCTGCCGCAGCTCGACGGCCTGCAGATCGCCGTGCGCTACTACCCGGCCGCCCCCCTCGCCTCCCACGGCCAGGGCATCCAGACCCAGGTCGGCGGCGACTGGTACGACGTCATCCCGCTGTCCGCGGGCCGCGTCGGCATCGTGATCGGCGACGTCGAGGGCAGGGGCGCCAAGGCGGCGGCCATCATGGGCCAGCTCAGGGCCGCGCTGCGGGCCTTCGCGCAAGACGACAAGTCGCCGGCCGACATCCTCGCCAGGCTCGACGAGTGGACCCGCATCATCGCCACCCCCGAGCAGGACGACAAGGGCGGCGAGGTCAGCATCCCGCCGATCGTCACCTGCCAATACCTGGTCTACGACGCCTGGTCCCGCCAGCTGTCGTTCGCCAACGCCGGGCACGCGCCGCCGCTGCTGCTGGTCGACGGCGAGTGCCGGGAGCTGGAGATCGAGGAGGTCGGCCAGCCCCTCGGCGTACGCGCCAAGGGCCTGCACGCCGACCTCGTCTACAAGGAGGAGACGGTCTCCCTCCCGCCCGGCGCCGCGCTGCTGCTCTACACCGACGGCCTGGTCGATCGCCGTCCCGGCCGCGACGGCAGCATGCCGAGCGAGGAGGAGACGCTCGGCACGCTGTGCGCGGAGCTGACCAAGGTGTCCGGCGCCGAGGTCGAGCGCATCGCCGACGCCGCCACGGTCGCGGTGCCCGGCGAGATCGACGACGACATGGCGATCCTCGTGGTCCGCTCCAGCGACGTCGACCTCGACGTCGAGGCCCGCACCTTCCCGGCCCAGCCGATCATGGTGGGCGAGGCGCGGCGGATGGCCGCCGAGGCGTTCGCCGACTGGAACGTCCCCGAGGAGCGGGCCGAGCTGGCCTGCCTGCTGGTCTCCGAGGTCGTCACCAACGTGGTGCTGCACGCCGCCGCCGCGGGGGTGCCGCGCAGGGAGCTGGTCGTCGAGGGGCCGCCGCTGCCGTTCGAGGAGTCCTGGGACATGCCGGGCCTCGAAGAGGAGGCCGTCGGCGACAAGGAGTTCACGCTGCGGCTGCGCAGGGGTGAGGAGTCGGTCTGGGTCGAGGTGTTCGACCAGGACCTGCGGCTGCCCCGCATCCGCAGCGCGGGGGAGAACGACGAGGGCGGGCGCGGCCTTTACCTGGTCGACCAGCTCGCCAGGCGTTGGGGATCGCGTCCCACCAGGGAAGGCAAAGCCGTCTGGTTCGAGATTCCCACGCGCGGCAGGTGAGTGTTCTACTGGCGCAGTGACTCCTCCGCTTCCTGAAGGGAGCGGCTTCTCGCTAAGCCGCTTCCCCAGCCTGGCGAAGGGCAGGCCCTGCCCTGAGAATGGTGCCGGCCGCGTTCACGTCGGCGTGCGCGGCATGCCCGCACGCCGTGCAGGCGAACGCGGTGAGGCGGTTGTCCTTCGCGCGATGCCCGCATCGGGCGCACGTGCGGGAGGTGCCGGCGGGGTGCACCGCGATCAGCTCTCGACCGGCGTTGGCCACGTGCACGCCGTCGCTGGTGGTGACCGGCGAGGCGACACCCAGGTCGATGCCGGCCGTCGTGCCGGTGGCGGGCAGCGGCGCGGCGGGCACGTCGTCGCACGACACGACCACATACCAGCGCGAGCCTTCCCGCTTCACGCTGATCGTCTTGACCCGGCCGACCACCGGGCGGTGCTGGTGGACGCGGACGTGCCCGACATGGGAGGAGAACGACCACCGGCCCTGCCCGCCGGTGTCGTCGGCGCGGATGTGCTTCAACTCGGCCGACTGGTCACCGTAACGGACGCTCACTCCGGCCTTGGCATAGGCCGTACGCCGGTGCTCCAGCGCGGCGTTGTACAGCGTGCGATGGTCCTCCAGACACGCCGCCAGCACCCCCACCTGCGTGAGCGTGGGGCGCAGCGGGAACCTGTACGACCTACGTACGGCCACCACCCTTGGACGGCCGCTCGTCCTGCGTCTCGATGGAGCGCCGCACCGTCCCGGCCGGCACCACGCCGCCGTGTTATCCATCTAACGCGCGATGAACGGAGATCTCTGATGCGCGGACCTGACAGGTCACCGCACGCTCCGGCCTTGACGGCCCTCCCGATTCCCCCGTCGCCTCAAGGCGACGGTCCCCTCGGGAGAGTCTGATGGACCTGGCCTTCGAACGACGGGGTTCCGGCGAGCCGCTGATCCTCATCCACGGCATCGGTCACCATTGGCAGGGCTGGCTGCCGGTGCTCGACCGGCTGGCCGCCGCCCGTACGGTGATCGCGCTCGATTTGCCCGGGTTCGGGGCCTCGCCCGGTCTGCCCGACGGCATCCCCTACACCGCCGAGTCGCTGGCGGACGCGGTGGAGTCGTGCTGCGCGCTGCTCGGCGTGCGCGAGCCACACGTCGCGGGCAACTCGCTGGGCGGCTACATCGCCCTTGAGCTGGCCTCGCGTGGCGTCGTCCGGACGGCCACCGCGCTGTCTCCCGCCGGGTTCTGGTCCCGCCCTGAGCTGCTCTACTGCCAGGCGGTGCTGCGAGGGCTGCGGGCCACGGCCAGGTCGTTGCCGCCCGAGCAGCTCGCGAAGACGGCCGAGAACCCCCGTCTGCGTACGGTCTCCGCCGGCGTCCTGGTCGCCCGCCCCTCCAGGCTCGACCCCGCCGCCCTGATCGCCGCCACCGAGGCGCTGGCCGGCTCGACCGGTTTCGACGAGACGCTGGAGTCGTTCGGCGGGCTGATGCCGCCCGCGCCGCCCAAGACGCCCGTCACGATCGCGTGGGGCGAGCACGACCGGCTGCTGCTGCGCCGCCAGGCCGTACGCGCGGCGCGCTGGTCGGGCCAGCGGGTCAAGCTGCTCAAGGGCTGCGGTCACCTGCCCATGAGCGACGACCCCGAGCTGGTGGCCAGGGTCATCCTGCAGGGTTAGTGCGCGGGGTCCATCGCGTTGCCGATGTACATCGCGGTGAGCATGGCGAACAGGTACGCCTGCAGGAACTGGATGAAGATCTCCAGCGCGGTCATCACGATCGTCATCAGCACCGCGGCGACGCCGATGGGCGCGCCCAGCAAGGTCGGCTGCTCGAACAGGAACCAGAAGCCGACCGCCGAGAAGAACGCCAGCACCATGTGGCCGGCGAACATGTTCGCGAACAGTCGCACGGCGTGGGTGAAGAACGAGGTGACGAAGATGTAGACGAGCTCGAGCGGGGCATAGAGGACGATCGCCAGGAAGCGCGGCAGGCCGGGCGGGAACAACGAGTTCTTGAAGAAGCCGACGAAGCCCTGGTGCTTGAAGCCCATGTAGAGCTTGATCACGTAGGCGATGATCGCCAGCACCGCCGGGAAGGCGATGTGCGAGGTCACCGAGAAGTGCACGCCCGGCACGACACCCATGACGTTCCAGACCAGGATGAGCGCGAACATGCTCAGCAACAGCGGCATCCAGCGGTCGGAGTCCTTGCCGAGGAACGGGCGGGCGATCTGCTCGCGGACGAAGGAGTAGGCGTACTCGCCGGCGTTCTGCAGGCCCCTCGGGACGAGCTGCGGCCGGGCGAAGGCGCCCCAGGCCAGCGCGCACACCACCAGGGCGCTCAGCACGGCGAGCAGGACCGGTTTCGTGAGCCAGAAGGGCGCGCCCGCCCATAAGGGCGGGAACTCGAACACATCGGGGCCGGGGGCGTGGAACTCGGGGGCGAGCGACATCGGCTGCTCCTCGGCGTCAGGACGATACCCGCTACGGTTCTACCATTCGCCTTGGCCGGCCCCCAAGAGGTCCTCTCAAACCTTCGTCTGGCCCCACAGCAGCAGCATGACCAGGACGAACCCGATCATCACGCCGGCGTAGCCGACCGGGCCGAGCCTGATCGCCCGGCGCACGCGGTTGAGGCCCCAGGCGAACAGCAACGCCAGGAAGATCAGGAGGATCAGGCCGCTGTCCATAGTGCCCAGTATGCGGCGGAATTTCGTTTGTCGCGCTTGACGCGTCAGAATCCGAAGGATCGGCCGATGATCTCCTTCATGATCTCGGTGGTGCCGCCGTAGATCGTCTGGACGCGGCTGTCCAGCCACGCCTTCGCGACCGGGTACTCCGTCATGTAGCCGTAGCCGCCGTGCAGCTGCAGGCAGCGGTCGATGACCTTGGTCTGCAGCTCGGTGGTCCACCACTTGGCCTTGGCGGCGTCCACTGCGGTCAGCCGGCCGGCGTTCAGCGCGACGACGCACTTGTCCACGTAGTGGCGGGCGATCTCCGTCTCGGTGGCCAGCTCGGCGAGGACGAAGCGGGTGTTCTGGAACGAGCCGATGCTGCGGCCGAACGCCTGGCGGGTCCTGCAGTACTCGATCGTCTCCTCCAGCACCGCCTCCGCCGCGGCCACCGCCGCCACCGCGATCGACAGGCGCTCCTGCGGCAGGTTGTTCATGAGCTGGAAGAAGCCCTCGCCGTCCTTGGGGCCGAGGCGGTTCGCGACGGGCACCCGTACGTTGTCGAAGAACAGCTCGGCCGTGTCCTGCGCCTTCATGCCGACCTTGTCCAGGTTCCTGCCGCGCCCGAAGCCCTCCATGCCCCGCTCCACCACGACCAGCGTGATGCCGCGCGCGCCCGCCTCCGGGTCGGTCTTGGCCACCACGACGACGAGGTCGGCGTTGATGCCGTTCGTGATGAACGTCTTCTGCCCGTTGAGCACGTAGTGGTCGCCGTCGCGGGCGGCCGTGGTCCTGATGCCCTGGAGGTCGCTGCCTGCTCCCGGCTCGCTCATGGCGATCGCGGTGATCAGCTCGCCGCTGACGAAGCCGGGCAGCCAGCGCTGCTTCTGCTCGTCGTCGGTCAGGTCGACGACGTACGGGGCCATGACGTCGTTGTGCAGCGAGAAGCCGAGGCCGCTCGCGCCGTGCCGCATGATCTCCTCGACGATGACCGCGTTGAAGCGGAAGTCCCTGACGCCCGCGCCGCCGTGCTCCTCCGGCACCGAGAAACCGAACATGCCCAGCTCTCCGGCCTTCTTCCAGACCTCGCGCGGGACGATGCCGTCCTTCTCCCACTGGGCGTGGTGCGGCACGACCTCGCGGGCCATGAACTCGCGCACGGTCTCGCGGAAGAGCAGGTGCTCCTCGTCGAAGAGGTCTCGCTCCATCGAACGCCTCCAGGGGCAGAATTGCATTCTGTTACCGCCACGTATACCCGGTTTTGCGGGGCTGGTGGAGGGGCTGGACACGGGTTCATCACAAGTGCCGGGAGAAGCGGGAATCCGTATGTGTTGCGGGTGTTTCCCACCTTAAGATCTACCCTCGGTCTATTTGTGGGTGATCGGAGTCTCCGTGAGTCGGTGGCGCAAGGTATTGATCGCCGGATCGGTGAGCTTAGCGGCAACGGCCGCATTCGTAGCGACGTCGTCGATTCCCGGCCAGGCCGCGTCCTCGCTGGTGATGAAGTACCGCTGTACGGGCGGCATCGCCGGCGCCGGCGTCGATCTCGAAGCTCGTATGACGCCGCAGGTCGAGTCGGGCACGATGAACGTGCGCTGGGACATGAAGTACACGAGCGTGCAGCGGTTCGGCTCGCCCGGCTTTTTCCCCGAGGGGTCGTCGCTCGACCTTGAGGGCACCGTGGACATCAGCGGCGCCTGGACCGGCCAGCTCCGGCCGAGGGGCGGGCAGTCGCAGGGCGAGCTGGTGCCCGGCGACTACCTCGATCTGCCCGAAGGACTCTCCGACAGCGCCTCGATCACCCGCACAGGAACCATCCGCTTCAAGCCCGGCAAACTGACCGTCCGCTTCACCCCTGCCGAGGGCGAGGTCAAGGTCAACAACAACGAGCCGGAGATCGAGTACAGCGGAACCTGGGAGCGCCTTCACCCTGCTCCCACTTATGACGACTTCCTCAGCGACATCGAGAAGACAACGGAGAAAAACGCCGTCGCGAAGCTGGACTTCGTCGGCACGAAGGTGGCCTACATCGGTCGCCGCGAGCAGAATCTGAGCCCGATCAGGGTGCTCATCGACGGTCAGCAGGTTTCGGGCGGGCTGGTGGAGCCAGGCAAGGACCGCAGCGGCAAGGACATGACCGGCACCGACACCCAAGAGGTGCTCTGGACCTCGTCGCAGCTCGAATACGGTCCGCACACCGTCGAGGTCATCAATACCGAGGACGCAACGGCCTACTTCGATGCCTTCCAGGTGTTCACGGGTGACATCCCGGAGCCGCCGAAGCACGAGCAGGCCGAGTGCGAGCTCCAGCACGACCCCGGTGCCATCGACGTCGACATCTCCGGCCCCACCGAGGACCCCACCGATGACCCGACCGACGAGCCCACCGAAGACCCGACCGACCCGGGGGAGGACCCTGGTGAGGACCCGGGTGAGGATCCCAACAACCCGAACAACCCCAACGACCCTGGTCCGGGTGGCAACGACGTCGGGACGATCGGGGGCGAGAACGTGATCGTGGTGCCCCAGACGTCGAGCAGCACCACGACCAGCCCCAAGCCAACAGGACCGACCGCCACCAAGTACTACCGGGCCCAGGTCGCCAAGACCCCCAGCGGCGGCGTCGAAACCGGGGTGGCGCCGGACGAGAACCGGCCGCCGTACGGGCTGATGGCCACCGGAATGGTCGTGGCGATGGGAAGCGCGGGCGGCGGGTTGCTGATGCGACGGCGGCGGGCCGCGCACGCGGGAGGTGCGTAAGCGATGACCGAGCAGAAGACCCCGATGCAGCGGGCCCTGCCCGGCCTGCTCATCGCCGGCTCGCTCGGCGGTGTCGGCCTGGTGATGGTGAGCCTGCTGTCGCTGGCGCCGCCCGTGGACGACGGCTCCGAGCCGCGCGCGGTGGCGCAGGCGGAGCCGACGACGGTGGAGATCGCGAACGCGGGCGCGTTCGTGCTCCCGCCGACCGTCGGCCCCGGCGGCAAGAACGTGCCCCTGACCCCGGCCCGCCTGGACGCGCCGCCCCCGCTGGCGGCCGTGCCGGTCGTGCCGGCGATCCCGAAGCCCAAGGTCAAGACCGCAAAGGCGCGGCCGACCCGCATCAAGATCCCCAAGATCAAGGTGAACGCCCCCATCGGCGCGGTCACGGTCAGCAAGAAGGGCGTCCTTGGCACGCCGCCGCTCAGCAGGCCCAACAGGACAGGCTGGTACAAGCACTCACCGGTCCCCGGCGAGACGGGCCCCGCGATCATCAACGGCCACGTCACCACCCGCAGCGGCCCCGCCGTCTTCGACCGCCTCCGGGAACTGGCCAAGGGCGACCACATCTACGTCTACCGGTCGGACGGGAAGGTCACCCGCTTCACGGTCAGCGGGATCGAACAGGCCAGCAAGAACGCGTTCCCGACCAAGCGCGTGTACGGCAACACCAGCAACGCCCAGATCAGGCTCATCACCTGCGGTGGGGTCTACAACAAGACCACCCACCACTACACGGACAACATCGTCGTGTACGCGACGCTGTCCAAGAAGAAGGGCTGAGTGTGGGAAAGTTGGGGTGGATTTGCCGGTTTACGGGAAGTTGACAGAGACAGTTCGTAGGATCTCTACCTGACCGTGACCATCGGCTGGAATTCTGGCACGACTGTTGACACCGCTGTGAAACGGAGAAGGACCCGTGCTTATGTCCCAGGTGGGGCGCCGCCTCGCCCAGAAGACGTCCGCATTGGGGCTCGCGGGCACGCTCGCGCTCTTCGTCGGCTCGGTTTTCGCGCTGTCATCACCCGCACAGGCCGCAGCGGACAAGACGATGGATGTCCTCTATGACTGCACGGGTGGCGTTTTCGCAGGTCAAAACAAGAAAGTCACGATCTCGGCGCCAGAGACCGTAGCGCCGAGCCAGCAAGCCACGATCAAGTGGACTTTCACCGCCTTCACCGCCAGCCCGGCGCTGACCGCGAGCACTCCAGTCACGGTCAAAGGCAATCTGACCATCGGTGGCGGCGGCTCGCCTGCTGCGCTGGAGAAGACGCAGTCCGGCACGGCCCCGGTTGGTAACACCTACACCCCGTCGCAGATGACCGCCACGGTGACGGCCCCGGCCTCAGGTGGGCCCATCACGGTGTCCCCGGGGACGGCGGGGACCACCAAGGGCCTGACACTCACCGCAACGATCAGCGGTCAGGAGAACACCACCGAGTGCACCTACAAGTCCGCGACGCCGACGACCAGCCTCTCCATCGCCGTCCAGGCGGGCGGTGGCGGTGGCACGGACACTGACGTCGTCGAGTACACCTGTGATGTGCCCAGCACCTCGACCGACACCAGCTACGAGGCCATCAAGCCCGAGATCAAGGTCGTTCTGACGCCGCCCACCTCCGCCACCGCCAACGCGGACGCCTCCGTCACCTGGGCCGGCACCATCCAGACGACCGGTGACCAGCTGAAGCTGCCGACGGGCTTCCCCACGACGGGCGC
The DNA here is from genome assembly GCF_042428605.1 of Nonomuraea salmonea. Classification (NCBI taxonomy): domain Bacteria; kingdom Bacillati; phylum Actinomycetota; class Actinomycetes; order Streptosporangiales; family Streptosporangiaceae; genus Nonomuraea; species Nonomuraea salmonea. The sequence continues at coordinate 31,311 of NZ_JBHMCF010000025.1, read as the reverse complement.
GAAGATGTTCGCGACGATCAAGGGGAGCGGCGCGGGCGTGCCGGCGACGGCGACCGGTGAGGCCGCGATCACGGCCCCGGCCGCGGGCAGCCCTCTCACGACCCTCCCCAGCGTGACGGTCAAGATCAAGCCCACCACCACGGGCGAGGTCACGCTGACGGCCGGCGACCTCGCGTTCGGCACTTCGGCCACGGCCCCTGCGCTCAAGTGCACGGCCCCGACGACGGGACTCAAGCAGTTCAAGTTCACCGTCGGCAACGCCACGTCGAGCCCCAGCCCCACGACGACGACGCCTCGTCCGACCACGACGCACACCGCGACCGTGACGGTCACGCCGAGCACCTCGCGCTCGTCCAGCACCCCCACCAGGAAGTCCCAGACGCCCAAGGCGGGCGCGGACACCGGTGCGGGTGGTATGGCGGGGCCTGACGGCCGGCTGTTCATTCTGACGGGCACGGCGCTGGTGGCGGCGGCGGCCGTGGGCGGGCTGGTCATGCGCCGGCGTTCGATCAGGAGCTGATCCGCGGTGTCCGGCTACTACCCGTATGGCGGCGCCCCCCAGGCTCCGGTGCCCCCGCCCGAGCACAAGGGGAGCACGGCGCTGCGGACGGTGCTGATCGTGGCGGCCATCGCCGGGGTGGCGACGGTCGTGGCGGGCCTGCTGATCGTGCTGCGCTCCCCGGCCGAGTACGGCCTGCAGAGCAGCAGCCGCGACAGCCTGGGCCTGCAGGCGCAGCCGAAGAACACCGGCCAGCCCGAGCAGGCGTACTTCCAGGCGCCGGCGAACGTCCCGCCCCCGCTGCCGCAGATCAAGGCGGCGCCTCCGATGCTGCCCTCGACGCCGGTGCAGATCATCATCAAGCGGCTCGGGGTGAAGGCGCCGATCAAGTCGGTGGGCCTGCGCAGGGACGGCACGATCGAGGTCCCGCCGCCGAACAACAGGAACCTGGCGGGCTGGTACCGCAACATGTCCACGCCGGGCGAGTCGGGCCCGGCGGTGCTGCTGGGGCACGTGGACACGCGTACGGGCCCGGCGGTGTTCGCCCGGCTCAAGGAGATCAAGAACGGCGATACGATCGAGGTCAAGCGCCAGGACAAGACGACCGCGGTGTTCACGGTCGGTGGGGTGGAGCAGGCGAGCAAGAAGACGTTCCCGACCCAGCGCGTCTACGGCGCTCGGGACGACGCGCAGCTCCACCTGATCACCTGCAGTGGCACCTACGATCGCACGACCGGGCACTACACCGACAACCTCATCGTCTATGCGACGATGACTGGCTCCTATCGAAGCTGAGCGCGGAGGCGGGCATGGGCTGGATGGCGAAGCGGAGACTGCGAACTGGCCCGACGGCGGCCGTTCCCGCGAAACCGGCTCAGGCGGAGCTGTTGCGGCTGGTCCAGCTGGCAGATCCGGGGGCGCGGCTCGACGGTGACGACGTCGTGGCGGCCGACGTGCGGGTGTTCGCGCCGGTCGAGGCGGAGCCCGAGCTGACCGGCGGGGTGCTGGAGAAGGCGTGGGCGGTCCGGGTGGCCGCGGAGGGGCCGCTGCCGCTCGACTTCTTCGACCGTTTCCTCGCCGAGGGCCTGGCGTTCCGGCTGGGCGGGCTCGCGGTGTGCCGGGGCGTGGTGAGCGATCCGGCCGACGACGACGAGGGCGGCCCCGCGGTGATCCTGCCGGTACGCCCGTCGCCCGAGGAGCTGGCGCCCCTGCTCGCGCCCGAGGAGGAGGGCCCGGCGTTCACGGCGGGCGACATCAGGGCCGTGCTGGTGCCCCAGGCGGGGCAGCCCCCGGCTGTGCAGGAGCTGCTGCCGTTCGCCACCGAGCTGACGGCGATCGAGTTGCGCGGCGCCGAGCCGGTCAAGCTGGGCGCGCTGGCGCTTGAGCTGTCCGAGGCGCTCAACGGCATCGCGGTCGACCGGTGGCGGTTCAGGATCGACGCGGCGGAGGATCTCGTGGCACCGGAGCGACCTGCGGCCGAATGACGTTCTGTTGTACGCTGCCCCTAGTAACCGAATAATGCTCGGTTCCCAGGAGGCACTGTGGCAGAGGCGTACATCGTCGGGGCGGTTCGCACCCCGGTCGGCAAGAAGAAGGGTGGCCTGTCCACCGTCCACCCCACTGACCTGGCCGCGCACACCCTCAAGGCGCTGATCGACCGCACCGGCGTCGACCCCGAGGCGGTCGAGGACGTCATCATGGGGTGCGTCATGCAGTTCGGCCCCCAGAGCATGGACATCGCGCGAAATGCCTGGTTGTCGGCGGGGCTGCCCGAGACCACCGCCGGCGTCACCATTGACCGGCAGTGCGGCTCCTCGCAGCAGTCCATCCACTTCGCCGCGCAGGGCGTGCTGTCCGGCACGCAGGACCTCGTGGTGGCGGCCGGCGTCGAGTCGATGAGCATCGTGCCCATGGGCTCCTCGATCAAGGCGGCGCTCGATGCGGGCATGCCGTTCCCGTTCGGCGACAAGTGGGTCGAGCGTTACGGCAAGCAGGAGATCTCGCAGTTCCGCGGCGCCGAGCTGATGTGCGAGAAGTGGGGCTTCAGCCGAGAGGTGCTGGAGCAGTACGCGTTCGAGTCGCACCAGCGGGCGGCCAAGGCCATCGCCAACGGCTACTTCAAGGACCAGATCGAGCCCGTCAACGGCGTCGAGGACGACGAGGGTCCGAGGCCCGACACGACGCTGGAGAAGATGGCCGGACTGAAGACGCTGAAGGAGGGCGGCCAGATCACCGCGGCCACGTCCTCGCAGATCTCCGACGGCTCCGGCGCCGTGCTCATCGCCTCCGAGCAGGCCGTACGCGACCACGGCCTGACCCCGAGGGCCCGCATCCACCAGCTCGCGCTCATGGGCGACGACCCGGTCTACATGCTGACCGCGCCGATCCCCGCCACGCAGCGGGCGCTGAAGAGGGCCGGCATGTCGATGGGCGACATCGACGTGGTGGAGATCAACGAGGCGTTCGCCCCGGTGCCGCTGGCCTGGATGAAGGAGCTGGACGCCGACCCCGACAGGGTCAACCCCAACGGCGGCGCCATCGCGCTCGGCCACCCGCTGGGCGGCACGGGCGCGATCCTGATGACCAAGCTGCTGCACGAGCTCGAGCGCACCGGCGGCCGTTACGGCCTGCAGACGATGTGCGAGGGCGGCGGCCAGGCCAACGTCACCATCATCGAACGGCTCTAGAAAAGGGCGCGAGCGCCGCCTCCGGGCGTAACGAGGGAGGCGGCGCCCGCCTAACTACCATCCCGGTAGTTGTCTTCATCGCCCCTTGGGCGGGATGCGGCGCGGCGGCATGATCGGCCGCTGCGGCATCTTGGGCATCGGCCGCACCACGGGCAGGTGCGGGCGGTGGTTTCTGTCGGCACGAGCACGCATGAAAGGCTCCTTTACGTAATTCGGCAACGCGGCTCGACGATGCATTGAGCCGACGGGCGAACATGACTGCCGCGTCACTGGGTGGACGGTGGGACAGGTCGCTCTATCGCGAATTACAGGTAAAGGCGCATGTCCATGAGGCTACGGGCGTGCTGGAAGCGCGTGCAACCGATTTATCCGGCACATGGCATCCGGTCAGACCGCCGACTTGCGTAGCCCGGCGGAGATGACGAGGTCGAGGGCCTCGCGCGACTCGCGCAGGGCCTCCATCGCGCGGTCGATCCTGTCGCGCTCCGTCCGCAACTGGCCGAGCACGTCGGGGCAGGTGGGCGCCAGGCGCTCGCCGTCAGTCTCCAGGCAGGGCAGCACGGCGGCGATCGCGGACGTGCCCAGCCCGGAGGCCAGCAGGCTGCGGATGCGGCGCACGGTGTCGACGTGGGTCTCGGTGTACTTCCGGTAGCCGCTCGCCGAGCGCTCGGGCCGCAGCAGGCCCTGCTCCTCGTAGTAGCGCAGCAGCCGCTCGTGCACGCCGGTGCGTCTGGCCAGCTCGCCGATCCGCATGTGACCTCCCTCACCACGCCTTGACTCTCACATACATGTGAGACTTTAGCGTGCCCGCATGAAGAGGAGCCTGTTGGTGCCGGCCGTGCTCATGGTGAGCGTTTTCGTGGTCGGCACGTCGGAATATCTGATCGCCGGGCTGCTGCCGCAGGTGGCCGCCGACCTGCACGTCTCGGTGTCCACCGCCGGGCAGGCGGTGACGGCGTACGCGCTGGGCGTCGTGGTCGGCGGGCCGCTGGTGACGATCGCGACCGTGCGGGTGCCGCGCAAGGGGCTGGCGCTGGGGTTGCTGGTGTTGTTCGCGGCGGGGAACGCCGTCTGCGCGGTGGCGGGGTCGTACGAGGTGCTCATCGCCGGACGGGTGATCGCCTCGCTCAGCCACGCGGCCTTCCTGACCCTGGCGCTGATGGCGGCGACCCGGGTGGTCGCGCCGCATCGCGCCGGTACGGCCATCGCCGCCGTCGGGTCCGGGTTCTCCGTGGCCACGCTGCTCGGGGTGCCGCTCGGCGTGCTGCTGGGGGAGGACGCGGGCTGGCGGACGCCGTTCGCGGTGCTGGTGGTCCTGGCGCTCGCCGCCGCCGGGGCACTGGCCGCCGTCCTGCCCCGCCAGGAGGCGGCGGCCACGCGCGTACGGGACGAGATCGCCACCGTGCTGGGCCGGCGCGTGCTGATCGTGATCGCCACCACGGCGGTCGGGCTGGCCGCCACCTCGACCGTTTTCACCTACCTGGTGCCCGCCTTGACCGGCATCACCGGCTTCGGCCCCACCGCGATCTCGGCGCTGCTGCTTCTCCACGGCGCCGGCGGCCTGGCCGGCGGGCTGGCGGCCGGGCGGCTGGCGGACCGCTCGCTCGCCTTCACCGTGCGCGGCACGTTCGCCGGCCTGGCCGTGATGCTGGCCGCCTTCCCCTTCGCGGTGCCGTGGGCGGGACCCGCCGTTCTGGCGGTGCTGGTGCTGGGCGTGCTGGCCTCGGCCACCACGCCCGTGCTGCAGAGCCTGGTGCTCCGGCATGCCGGGCAGGCGCCCACGCTCGCGGTGTCGGTGAACGTATGCGCCTTCAACATCGGCATCGCCGCCGGCTCGGCGCTGGGCGGCGGGCTCGTGGCGGCGGGCGGCCTGCGCTGGCTCGGCCTGGCCGCCGCCGCTCTGAGTCTCGCGGCCCTCGCCATCAGCTACGCCGCCATCCCCCGCGAACCCGCGCCCGCGCCCGCGTGAACGCCTGGTCCGCGGTCTACCCCCGCCCGCCTGGTTCGAGGTCCGCCCTCGCCCCCCGGCCGGGCGAAGCCGGCTAGTTCTCGAAGCGGCCGAGTTGCCACTGGGCGAACGAGCTGACCTCCTCGTCGCGTGCCCTGGCGGCGTGGCGCAGCAGCGCCGGGTCCTCCTCGGCCATGCGCGTGGCGGTCGCCGCGGCGAACAGCCGGGCCACCGGGTCGTCGCCGGCCAGCCCGGACACCACCTCGCCCGGATCGGGCTCCCCGGTGTCGGCGGCGACCAGCGCCGCCGTGTGCCGCCCCAGCTCGGGATCGGCGAGCCGGGAGAGCCCGAGCATGAGCTGCTCGGTCGAGGCCATCGCCAGGAAGTGCAGGACCTTCCACCGGATGGCGGTGTCGGGGTCGCGGCTCAGGGTGATGGCCTGGGCGAGGACGGCCGCGTCCTCCTGCTCCTCCGCGGCGAGCAGCACGAACTCGACGGCGAAGAAGCGCACCTGCCGCCGCGGATGGGCGAGCAGCGCAGGAGCCTCGTCGAGCAGGGACGCGGCCCGCTCGCCCAGCTCCGACAGCAGCCAGGACCCGGTCTGCACGGCGTCGTCGTCACCGCTGCGCAGCAGGGCGCGCAGGTTGTCGACCGGGTAGCCGTCGAACAGCTCGTTGAGCAGGTCGTTGGCCAGCCGCCCCCTGACCTCGTCGTCGGCGGGCCGGGCGAGGATGCGCGCCATCAGGTCGTCGCCCGTCTGTGTGTGCATCTCGAGCTACTTCCCCTCGTTGGCCTTGCGTTCGAGCTCTTCCAGGAGCTTCTGCTCGTCCCTCAGCCGCGCCTGGTGCCCGGCGTCCTTGCCTAGCTTGGCCTCGTTCATCTTCCGCGTCAGGATGCTGTCCTTGACCTGCGCCGCAGCCTCGGCGGCCTGTTTCGGCGACATCTTGCTCACGTCGTTGCTCGACGGCAACCTGCCGTGCATGCGCTGCGCGTTGTTGTCGAAGCTGGCCGGAGAGTTCCGGCTCCAGCCGCCGCCCCCTCCATCGCTCTTCTTCTTCCTGCGGATCTGCAGGATGCCCGGGTTGCGGTCGAAGCTCTTGGGATCGACGGGCACCCGGCCGCCGGGCAGCCGGCCCGCGCCCGCGAGCGCCGGGCTGCCGGGAGGGCCCGGGGGGCGGAGGCGGCTCAGGACGTCGCGCAGCGGAGCGGTGGCCCGCCTGGTCAGCGCCGGTGCCATGTGGCGGCCGGTGCCCTCGGCTGCCTCGCGCAGGACCTTGGTGCCTGCCCGCCTGATCGCGAGCAGGGTGGCGGTCGCGGTGAGCCCGGCCGCCGGCCCGCCGGCCAGCAGGGCGTAGAGCAGCCGTACGGTGCCGACGGCCGCGACCGTGCCGACCGCGACCTTGGTGCCGGTCACCACGTACCCGAGGCCGTCGAGCGCCGCGGGCGCGATCCGCGTCGCGGCCGTGGCCTGCGCCAGGTGGCCGTTGGCGTTGTCGCTGGCGTTCCACGCGCTCTGCAGCGCGACGGCGGAGTCGCCCCGGTGGAGGCCGGCGGCCCCGCGTACGGTGGCGTCGGCGTCCGCGCCCTCCTGGGCCGTGTACGCCTGCACGATGCGCGCCGCGTCGGCGTCGGCGTGGATCTCGTCCTCGTCGATGTTGGGGAACCAGAGACCGGCCAGTTCCAGCGTCGCGTCGAGTTGCGGGGGGAGCGTTATCGCCATGCCGCCGGATCCTGCATCGCGCTGGCCTGCTCACCTGCCGTGACGTTCTGCGGGACGAGACGCATGCCCGCGCTCACCCCGCCGATGTGTCCGCCGATGCCGGGCACGGCCTCCAGCATGGCCAGCCGGCACTCGATCCAGGCCGTCTCGATCTCCGCGAAGAGACCGTCGTCCCCCCATCTGCCCCCTCGCTCGCGCAGCCGCTCGACCGCCGCCGCGTAGTCGTCCCCGTGTGTCTGCAGGCGCCTGGCCTGCTCTGTGTACGCCTCTTTGGCGATTTCAACCCCGTACTGCATGAATGGGACTGTAATCAACCTTTGTGGCTTATGTGATTATTTTCCAGTAGGCCCCCGAGGCGCCGCCGAAGCTCCGCCACGTCCACCGCGATCCCGGGCACGGCCTGCCGGAGGTGCTCGCGCAGCAGCTCATCGGCCTGCCGCCGGGCATGCTCCTGCGCGGCTCCCACGGCGGCGAAGATCGCATCGCGCAGCCCGTCGGTCCCTTCACGCAGCGCCTGCGGCCCGAGCGTGATCTCCGCCACCCGCCCTTCGGCGTCCACGACGGCGCCGACGCCCTTCGCCTGACCCGTGCCGACGACCTCCGCCAGCAGCCGGTCCACGTCGGAGAGTGCGGCCTCGGCATGGAACGCCTGCTCGGTGGCACGCTCCACGTCCTGAGGCCGGATGTCGCGCGGATCGATCGCGTAGCCGGACATCACCGGTCTCCCGCGAGCAGATCGCGCATCGCCGCGTCCACGCGCCGCCGGACGAACGTCTCGTCCAGCGGCTCGGGCAGCGCCTCGACGTAGGTGCCGACCTCGTCCACGATCTCCCGCGACCGCCGCGCGGCGTCGTCCTGCGCGGCCCGGACCGCCTTGGTCAGCTCGCGGCCGATGACCGCGGGCGGCAGGCGGAGCAGGCGCGGGTTGAGGTCGATGCCGCTCAGCGCGCCCCCCGCGCCGGCCGTCACCTTGATGAACCCGTCGGCGGCCACGCCGGTGCCCGCGACCTGGCCGATGAGCTGTTTAGCGGTACGGAGGTGACGCATCGCGTCCTCCGTCTGCCGCATGATCTGGTCGAAATAGAGCCTGTCCTGGTCAGGCGACGGCCATGACACCCCGGAGACCCCCTTCACCGGTGACTGACAAAGAGTTCAGGATCCTACCTCCGCTTTCTTCACGGCGCGGGCAGCGGCTCCGGCACCACCTTCTGCACCTGCTGGAACACCACCGACGTACGGAAGCCGACGATCTCCTTGCGCTTGCTGAGCCGGTCGAGCAGGAACGCGTGCAGGTGGTCGAGGTCCTGCACCGCCACGTGCAGCAGGAAGTCGTCGCCTCCCGCCAGCACGAACACGCTCAGCACCTCCGGCATCTCGGCCGCCGAGGTCTGGAAGGCGTTGATCACCGCCCGGCTGAGCGGCCGCACCTGGACCGAGACCATGGCCTGGACGCCGCGGTTGAGCGCGGCGGGGTCGATGTCGGCGTGGTAGCCGCGGATCACGCCGCGGCGGGTCAGCGAGCGGACGCGTTCGAGACAGGTGGAGGGGGCGATGCCGAGCTGCCTGGCCAGTTCGCGGTTCGACTGCCGCGCATCCGTTTGGAGCAGCCGTACGATCGCCGAATCAAGTTCGTCCATGACTCCACACTGCCAGCCATTCCGGCCGAACGTTCGGAGGGGCGTGCTCACCGCCGAATGGCTGAACTACTTTCCGGCATATGAGTGGACGAATGGGAGCCGTACAAGGGACGGCGCTGCTCGTGGGCGCGGTGCTGGGACCCGGCATGCTGGTGCTGCCGCACCTCGCCGCCGCGGCGGCGGGGCCCGCCTCCGTGCTGGCCTGGGCGGGCATGCTCGCGCTGAGCGTGCCCGTCGCGCTGACGTTCGCCGCGCTCGGCGCCCGCTACCCCGGTGGCGGCGGGGTGGCGGCGGTGGTCGGGCTGGCGTTCGGCCGGTCCGCCTCGGCCGTGGCCGGCTGGTGGTTCTACGGCGCCGTGCCGATCGGCACCGTCGCGGGCGCCCTGGTCGGCGGCCAGTACGTCGAAGCCTGCCTGGGCGTGGACGCGACTCTCGCCGCCTGCCTGATCCTGGCCGCCGCGTTCGCCGCCAACGCCGCCGGCCTGCGCGCCTCGGGCGGGCTGCAGATCTGCATGGTCGTCCTGCTCGTCGCGGTGCTGGTCACGGCCGTGGTGAGCGCCGCACCGCACGCCGACCCGGCCAACTTCACCCCCTTCGCCCCGTACGGCGCCGCCGGCGTGGCGGGCGCGGCCGGGGTGCTGATGTTCGCGTTCGTCGGCTGGGAGGCCGCGAGCCACCTGTCGGCCGAGTTCGCGGGCGGCGGGCGGGGCCTGCTCAGGGCCACGGTCGTGACGCTCGTGGTGATCGCCCTGCTCTACGCCGGCGTCTCCGTTACCTCGGTCGCCGTGCTCGGCGCCGACATGCCGGGCGTGCCGCTGACCGCCATGCTGGAGAGCGGACTCGGCCCCGCGTCCAGGCCGGTCACCGGCGTGCTGGCGGTGCTGCTGTCGTTCGGGGCGGTCAACACCTACATCGCGGGAGCGGCCAGGCTGGGCGCGGCGCTGGCGGCGGACGGGGCGCTGCCGGTCTGGTTCGCCAGGGGAGGGGCGCCGGGCGAGACGCCGTACCGGAGCCTTGGCCTGGTGCTCGTGCTGAGCGTGCCCGTGCTGGTCTGGGCGGTGGATCTCGACCCGCTCATGCGCGCGACCTCGGCATGCCTGGCGGCGGTGACGGCGGCGGGGGTGGCGGCGGCGGTGCGCATGCTGCCGCGCGGCCGGCTCAGGACCACGGCCGTGGTGGGCACGGGGATGTCGCTGGCGGGGCTGGCCTTCTGCGGCGCGTACCTGCTGGTGCCCGCCGTACTGGCGGTGCTCGCGCTCGCCGTACGGCGGCTGAATGCTCGCCGTTCCCTCAAAATCGGGCTATAACGGCGACAGGGCGCCGTCTCGGCGGGCAGTACCCATGAGCACAAGACGGCGCGACGTCCGGAGGTGCCATGACCGAGCACGCTGAGTACAGGGAGTCCCGGGAGGTCGGCGAGCAGGCACGCGAGAAGGAGTGGACGCACCCCAGCTTCGCCAGGCAGCTCTTCCTCGGCGACTACCGGCTGGATTTGGTGCACCCGGCCCCGACGCCGCCCGACGAGGCGGCCAAGCGGGGCGAGGACTTCGTCAGGGCGCTGCGCCGCTTCCTCGACGCGCACGTCGACCCGGTGCTCATCGAGCGCACCGCGCAGGTGCCCGACGACGTGGTCAAGGGCCTCGCGCGGCTCGGCGCGTTCGGCATGACGATCAAGGAGGAGTACGGCGGGCTCGGCCTGCCGTACCTGTACTACTGCCGCGCCCTCATGCTCGTCGGCTCCTACTGCCCCGCGCTGGCCACGCTGCTGTCGGCGCACCAGTCGATCGGCGTGCCGCAGCCGCTCAAGCTGTTCGGCACCGAGGAGCAGAAGCGCGAGTTCCTGCCGAGGTGCGCGGCCGGCGAGATCTCCGCGTTCCTGCTGACCGAGCCCGACGTCGGCTCCGACCCGGCCCGGCTGGCCACCACCGCCGTCCGCGACGGCGACGAGTACGTGCTCGACGGCGTCAAGCTGTGGACGACCAACGGCGTCATCGCCGACCTGCTGGTGGTCATGGCCAGGACCGGCAAGAAGATCAGCGCGTTCGTCGTCGAGGCCGACACGCCTGGCATCACGGTCAAGCGACGCAACGAGTTCATGGGGCTGCGCGGCATCGAGAACGGCGTCACCGTCTTCTCCCAGGTCAGAGTGCCCGCCAGGAATCGCGTCGGCAAGGAGGGCGAAGGGCTCAAGATCGCGCTCACCACGCTCAACACCGGCCGCCTGTCCCTGCCGGCCACCTGCGCGGGCAATGCCAAGTGGGCCGTGAAGATCGCCCGGGAGTGGGGCACCGCGCGCGTGCAGTGGGGCCGCGAGGTCGGGCGGCACGAGGCCGTCGCCACCAAGGTCGCCTTCATCGCGGCCACCGCGTACGCGCTGGAGGCCGTCTGCGAGCTGACCGGCCGGCTGGCCGACGACCGGCGCAACGACATCAGGATCGAGGCGGCGCTGGCCAAGCTGTACGCCTCGGAGCTGTCGTACCGGGTGCTCGACGAGCTGGTCCAGATGCGCGGCGGGCGCGGCTACGAGACGGCCGCGTCGCTGGCCGCGCGGGGCGAGCGCGGCGTGCCCGCCGAGCAGATGCTGCGCGACTCCCGTATCAACCGCATCTTCGAGGGCTCGTCCGAGATCATGCGCCTGGCCATCACCCGCGAGGCCGTGGACGCGCACCTGACCGCCGCGGGCGAGCTGGTCAACCCGGACGCGAGCCGCCAGGAACGCGCCCAGGCGCTGCGCAGGGCCGGCCGCTTCTACGCCACCTGGCTGCCCACGCTGGTCGCGGGGACGGGCAACCTGCCCACCTCGTACGCCGCATTCGGCCCGCTCGCCGGCCACCTCCGCTTCGTGGAGCGGACCAGCAGGAAACTGGCCAGGTCCACCTTCTACGGCATGTCCCGCTGGCAGGGCGGCCTGGAGCACAAGCAGTCGTTCCTGGGCCGGATCGTCGACATCGGCGCCGAGCTGTACGCCATGACCGCCGCCTGCCTCAAGGCCGAGGAGGATTCACGCGACCTGGGGCGGCGGCCGTACGAGCTGGCCGACACCTTCTGCCAGCAGGCCAGGCGCCGGGTGGACGCGCTGTTCGCCAGGCTCTGGGACAACAGCGACACCCAGGACGTCCGCCTGGCCGGATACGTGCTCGACGGCCGCTACACGTTCCTGGAGGAGGGCATCCTCGACCCGTCGATCGAGGGCCCGTGGATCGGCGCGCCGGAGGGTGGGGAGAGCGTACGGCGGAAGATCCTCTGACATCCGGTCTAGACCGGTTGTGATCGCTCCTTTCGTGAGGTGTTGCGAAAACGAGACGGACCGGTATAGACCGGCCGCTTAGCTCAGGCTTACGCTGACGCAAACGCGGGCAAGCCGGAACTCGCGTGTCACATCCCCCTGGGCTGGGTCGGCCGAACTGGTACGGACCAGCTCGACCCGTCCGACGAGAAGGCGGTATCTCCAGTGAACATCAAGCTTGTGGGCGGCGCCGCTCTCGGCCTTGCCACGATGCTGGTCCTGTCCAGTTGCGGCGGCGGTGACGCAGGCGGCGGAGGCGGCGACACCCAGGCGAGCGACGGCCAGGTCACGCTGAAGATGGTCGCCGCCGACTACGGCGACGGCCCCGGCAAGCCGAACTCGGGTGAGAACTTCTGGAAGGGCGTCGTGGACGAGTTCCAGGCGGCCAACCCCAACATCAAGGTCGACGTCCAGGTCATCAACTGGAACGACATCGACAAGCAGGTCGCCACCATGGTCCAGAACGGCCAGGTGCCCGACATCCTGCAGACCGGCGACTACTCGGGCTTCGTCAAGGACGGCCTGCTCTACAAGGTGGACGAGATCCTGTCGCCGAACGTCTCCGGCGACATGCTGCAGAAGTTCGCCGACTTCGGCAAGGTCGACGGCACCGCGTACGGCATCCCGTTCGTCTCCTCGGCCCGCGCCCTGTTCTACAACAAGGACCTGTTCGAGAAGGCGGACATCGCCGAGCCGCCGAAGACCTGGGACGAGCTCAAGGCCGCCGCCGAGAAGCTCAAGGCGGCCGGCGTGACGCAGCCGTTCGGCCTGCCGCTCGGCCAGGAGGAGGCCCAGGCCGAGTCGTTCCTGTGGATGCTCGGCAACGGCGGCAGCTACAAGGACGCCTCCGGCAAGTGGGCGATCGACTCCCCGCAGAACGTCGAGACCTTCACCTACCTCAAAGGCCTGGTCGACGCCGGCCTGACCACCCCCAACCCCGGCACCAAGGACCGCAAGACGGTCTGGGAGGACTTCGGCGCCGGCAAGGTCGGCATGGTCAACGGCGGCCCCATGTCCATCCCGATCTTCGACGCGGCCGGGCTGAAGAACTACGGCGTCGTGCCCATCCCCGGCAAGACCGGCCCGCTCGACACCACGCTCGGCGTCATGGACTGGATCATGGCGTTCAACAAGAACGGCCACGCCGCCGAGATCAAGAAGTTCTTCGACTTCTTCTACACCGGCAACGCCGCCCAGAAGATCTCCGACACCTACAAGCTGCTGCCCGTCACCAACGGCGGCATCCAGAAGCTGTCGAGCGACGAGAAGCTCAAGCCGTTCCTCGACGCGCTGCCCAACGCCAGCTTCTACCCCTTCCAGGACCCCAAGTGGGCCGAGGTGAACCCCGCCATCAAGCAGACCATCGGCGGCGCCGTCAAGGACGACCCCGCCAAGGTCCTCGGCGAGCTCCAGAAGACCGCTGAAGCGGCGGCCGGCTGATCCAGCAGGACCCGGGTACGGCCGGCGCTCGCCGGCCGTACCGTCCTGGAAAGGTGTCTGATGAGAAGGTTGCGCGCCCTCGAACCCCTCGCCTGGGTCGGGCCCGCCATCGTGCTGATCGCCGTGGTCGTGCTCTGGCCCGTGATCGAGATGATCAGGTCGTCGTTCCTCGAGATCAGCCGCCTGGGCGTGGTGCGCGGCGGCAACGGGTTCGCGAACTACGACAAGCTCTTCGCCGAGAAGGACTTCGCGGACATCATGCTCCGCAGTGTGATCTGGGTGGTCGCGGTCGTCGCGCTCACCGTGCTGGTCTCGCTCGCCCTGGCCCAGCTGTTCAACCAGCGCTTCCCGCTGCGCAAGGTCGCCCGCTGGGCGCTCATCGCGCCGTGGGCCGCCTCGGTGCTGATGACCGCGATCATCTTCAAGTGGATGCTCGACCCCGAGGTCGGCGTCATCAACCAGATCCGGCTGAAACTCGGGTTGATCGACGCGATGGGCGGGGCCGCGGCCGACCAGCTCGGTGACGCCTCCACCGCCATGCCGTGGCTGATCTTCGTCGCGGTGTTCGTGTCGGTGCCGTTCACGATGTACGCGCTGCTCGCCGGGCTCGCGACGATCCCGGCCGACGTGTACGAGGCCGCCAAGATGGACGGAGCCGGACGGCTGCGGACGTACTGGTCGATCACGCTGCCGCTGCTGCGCCCCGCGCTCACCGTGGCCGCGCTGATCAACGTCATGAACGTCTTCAACAGCTTCCCGATCATCTGGGCCATGACCCACGGGCAGCCCGGCTACTCCACAGCCACCTCGACGATCTTCATGTACATCCTCAAGGGCTCCGACATCGGCGAGTCCGCCGCCATGTCCGTGGTCAACTTCGGCATGGTCATCGTGCTCACCGTGATCTTCCTGAAGGTGTCGCGGTGGAACAAGGAGGTGGCGTGATGGCCGTCAAGACCATGCCCGCGCCGGTCGAGCAGCGTCCCCAGGCCCGCACAGGCCGCGGCGCGAGCGCCATGCCGCGGCTCAAGACCGTCCTCATCGCCGCCACCGCGTACGTCGTCGCCTTCCTCTTCCTGTTCCCGTACGTGGTCATGCTGCTGACCTCGCTGCGCTCACAGGAGTCGCTGCGCGACGTGACGTTCTGGCCCGAGGAATGGGTGTGGAGCAACCTCGCCGACTTCTGGGGCAGCGGCCTGGCCGGCAACCTGTGGGTGACGATCAAGGTGGCGGCCGGCTCGACGCTGCTCGTGCTGCTGGTCGCGCTGCCCGCCGCGTACTACTCGGCCCGCCACCGCTTCCGCGGCCGGACCGCGTTCCTGATCCTCGTGCTGATCACCCAGATGTTCCAGCCCACCGCCATGGTGGTCGGCATCTACCGCGAGTTCTTCCAGTTCGGGCTGGTCGACTCGATCTGGGCGCTGATTCTCGTCAACGGCGGGTTCAACCTCGCCTTCGCGGTGTGGATCCTGAACGCGTACTTCTCCTCGATCCCGCGCGAGCTGGAGGAGGCCGCCTTCATCGACGGCAACGGCCGCTTCGGCGCGCTGTTCAGAATCACGCTGCCGCTGGCCATGCCCGGTGTCATCACCGCGCTGATCTTCACGTTCATCGCCGCGTGGAACGAATTCGTGGTCGCGCTCACCCTGACCACGACCCCCGAGAACCAGCCGCTTCCCGTGGCGCTCAACTCGTTCATCGGGCAGTACCAGGTGGACTGGCAGAACCTGTTCGCCGGCTCGGTGATCGCCACCATCCCGGTGATCATCCTGTTCGCCCTGATCGAGCGGAAGGTGGTCGGCGGCCTGACCGCCGGCTCCATCAAGTAAGCCCGTCAGGCCGCCCCAGGGCACCCCAGGGGGCGGCCTGACGTGTTTCAGCTCTTCGGTACGGGCACCCGCGCGACGCAGAACACCGTCTGGCCGAACGGCGGCCGGACGAACCGCTCGATCAGCCGCGTCAGCGGCACCACCGTGCGGTCGTAGATCTTCACCAGCCGCGGGTCGGGATAGCCGACGCCGCCCCGCCGCACCGCAGCCCACCAGGCGATGCCGCCCAGGAAGTTGATCGGCTTGAGCACCTCGACGTCGAGCCCCGCCCTCGCGACCGTGGCGCCGAGCGTCTTCGGGGTGTAGCGCTGCACGTGGCCGACCTTGCGGTCGAAGTCGCCGTAGAGCTGCGGGTAGCCGGGCACCCAGATGATGATGCGCCCGCCCGGCAGCGTGACGCGCGCCAGCGAGCGCAGCGCCTCGGCGTCCTCCTCGATGTGCTCCAGGACGTTCATCATGACGACCGTGTCGACCTTGTCCTCAAGCGGGATGTCGGTCGGCAGGCCGAACTGCAGGACGCTGATCTCGTCGCGGTCGACGAACCGCTTCTCCAGCTGCTCGACGCAGTAGGGGTCGAAGTCGCTGACCACGAGCCGGTCGAGGCGCGGCAGGAACTGCTCGGCGAAGTGCCCCAGGCCCGAGCCGATCTCCAGCATCGAACGCCCGACGTGCGGGGCGACCATGTCGAACTCGTACTGCCGGTAGTTCTTGGCCTCGTCCCCACCCAGGTGGTTCTCCAGGGCCTCGTCACCGGCCGCCGGTTGCACTACACGGTCATACCCAGAAGACATAATCCCGTTCCTTCGAGGGGCACATGGATTGCCAGAGTCTAATGCCCACGCCGGTCACCAGGATGACACGATCAGCGAAAGTCCCTTCCCAGACGGCTGATGATGCGGTGGAATCCGAGTCGGCATGGACGACGACGAGGCGATCGCCCGTTCGCTCAAGGGAGACCTGGCCGCCTATGAGGCGCTGGTCGCCCGCTACAGCACGCTCGCCCACCGCACCGCCGCCATGCTCGGCGCCGGCGACGAGGCCGAGGACGTCGTGCAGGAGGCGTTCGTCAAGGCGTTCCGCCACCTCGCCTCGTTCCGCCGCGACGCGCCGTTCAAGCCCTGGCTGCTGCGCATCGTCACCAACGAGACCCACAACCTGACCCGCTCGCGCGGCCGCAGGACCGACCTGGCGCTCCGGCTGTCCGCCACCGCCCCCACCCGCGCGCCCGACGACCCCGAAGGCGCCGCCGTCGCCACCGACCGCCGCTCCCGGCTGCTCGCCGCCGTCCGCGCCCTGCCAGAACGGGAACGTCAGGCCGTCGTCTGCCGGTACTTCTTACAGCTGAGCGAGGCCGAGACCGCGCAGGTGCTCGACTGGCCCGTCGGCACCGTCAAGTCCAGCACCCACCGGGGGCTGGCCCGGCTGAGGGAGGAGGTGGGCGATGAGCTCGCGTGAGCCTGACGAGGACTACGAGGACTACGAGGAGTACGAGGCGATCGAGGCTGAGCTGCGCGCGCTCGGCGACCTCCTCGACACCCCTGCCCCGCCTCCGGCCGACGTCGCCGCCGCCGTCCGCACCCGCCTCACGTCGACACCCGCGCCAGAGACACCTGCGCCAGAGACACCCGTAGGGGAGACACCCTCCGACGCGTCTGAGCCGGGCGGTACTCGGGAGGCGCGGGAAAGGCTCGACCAGCCGCATGTGCCGCAGCGGCGGCGCAGGCGGGTGGCGCGGTGGAAGGTCGTGACCGCCGTGGTCGTCGCCGTCGCCGCGCTCGTCGCGGCCACCCCGCAGGGCCGGGCCGCGGTGGTGCGGATCCTCAGGTTCGCCGGGATCGAGCTGCGCGTCGGCGACACCACGCCGCCGCCCGTCACCACGACGGCGCCCCTGCCGGGCGAGCGCACGGTCGCGCCCACCGAGGTGCCGCGCATGGCCAGGACCCCGGCCGCGCTCGGCCCTCCGCAGCGCACCACGGTCTCCGACGGCGGGCGGGTCGTGTCGATGTTCTGGCCGGACGGCATCAGACTCGACCAGTTCGACGGCACCCTGGACCCGTACCTGTTCAAGAAGCTCGGCCCGCCCTACCCCGACTTCACCGAGGTCGGCGGCCGTACGGCGTGGTGGATCAAGGGCGACCACCCGCTCGGCCACATCAGGCGCCAGGACGGCACCGAGGTGCCCCTGCGCCAGGCCGGGCCCACCCTGATCTGGCAGCACGGCACGCTCAACCTCAGGCTCGAAGGGCTGAAGAGCAAGGAGGAGGCGGTCAGGGTCGCCGAATCACTCGGGTGAGCCGGCCAGCCAGTCGTCCACGCCCTTGAGCAGCTCCTTGCGCACGGACTCGGGGGCGGATGAGGACCGTACGGACTGGCGGGCCAGCTCGGCCACCTCCGCGTCGGAGAACCCGTAGACCTCCCTGGCCAGCTCGTACTGGCGCAGCAGCCGCGTACCGAACAGCAGGGGGTCGTCGGCGCCCAGCGCGATCGGCACCCCCGCGTCGAACAACCGGCGCAGCGGCACGTCGGCCGGCTGCTCGGCGACCCCCAGGCCCACGTTCGAGGTGGGGCAGATCTCGCAGCAGATCTGCCGGTCGGCCAGCCGCTGCATCAGCCAGTCGTCCTCGGCCGCGCGCACGCCGTGGCCCACCCGGTCGGCGCCCAGGTCGTCCACGCACTGCGCGACGCTGCGCGGCCCCATCAGCTCGCCGCCGTGCGGCACCGACAGCAGCCCGCCCCGCTTGGCGATGCGGAACGCCCGCTCGAACTCCCGCGCCTGCCCGCGCCGCTCGTCGTTGGACAGGCCGAAGCCGACGACGTTCCTGTCCGCGTATTGGGTGGCCAGGCGGGCCAGCGTGTTGGCGTCGAGCGGGTGGCGGGTGCGGTTGGCCGCCACGACCACCGCCATGCCGATGCCGGCGTGCGCCGACGCCTGCTCCACCGCGTCCAGCATCAGCTCGAGCGTGGCCGTCAGGCCGCCGAAGCGCTGCGCGTAACCCGACGGGTCCACCTGGATCTCCAGCCACCGCGACCCGGCCGCCACCTCGTCCTCGGCGGTCTCGCGCAGCAGGCGGTAGACGTACTCGGGCTTGGTCAGCACGGACCTGGCGATGTCGTAGAGCCGCTGGAACCTGAACCAGCCCCGCTCGTCGGTGGCCCGCAGCTTGGGCGGCCAGTCCTGCTCCAGCGCGTCGGGCAGATGCAGCCCTTGCTCCCTGGCCAGCTCGATCAGCGTGGAATGTCGCATCGAACCGGTGAAATGCAGGTGAAGATGGGCCTTGGGAAGCGCGTGCAGAGGCCGTGGCATTGACATATCTTGCCACCGGTGCGGGTGTGGGGGAGGAAAGAGGCCCGGTCAGGGGTCCGATGGGGGGCGCGGTTGGGGACTCGATCGAAAGCCGGGGCGGAAGCGCGGCCGGGCGCTCGGCTGTGGGGGACTCGATCGGAAGCTCGGGTGGGAGCTCGGGTGGGAGCGCGGCCGGAAGCTCGGCCGGAAGCTCGGCTGCGGGCTCGGCTGCGGGCTCGGCCGGTGGATCGACGTGGTGCCGCCCTCGACGTCCGGGGGCTCGGCGCGCCCCCGTCGTGGCACGGCCTGGGGCCGGGCGGCCGCGGGACGCTCGCCGCGGTGTCCTTCACGGCGACCGCCCTGATCATCTACGCGATCTTCTCCTCGGGCTTCGGCCGCCTTCCGCGCGCCGCGATCCGCGCCGCCGAACCCCTGCCCGCCCCGGTGCCGGTGCCGGTAGTGCCGGTGCAGCCGCCCGCCGCGGGCTCGGTCTCGGTGCCGAGGCCGGCGGAGACGGTCGCGGTCGTCGCCGACGGGTTCTGGCTCACGTACCTGCCGGGCGGCCTCGTACGGACCGGTGGCGACGGCACCGGCGCGAGGTTCGCGTCCGCGGCGGGCGGATTCGTCGAAGCCCAGGTGACACGCGGTACGGTGGCAGCGGACCTGGCCCGCTTCCTGAGCCGGATCAAGGTGCGCGACGCCCGCGCCACCACCGTGCGCGGCAGGCCCGCCGTGGCAGGCAGGCATCCGGCGGGCGGCCGGCTGATCGCCTGGCTCGAACGCCCCGGCACGGGGATGTCGATCCGGGTCAGTGACGCGCTCGGCGGCGAGCTCCTCGCTCTTGCCGCCTCCGTCAGGGCTCCTGTAGGAGACTATGAGCCTTTTCCCCGGTAATCACTCACGTCAAGGGGGGTCGATGCGGCGGCCGGCGGCGGTGCTCCTCATGTTCGCGCTCACGGCGTGCGGCGGCGGCACGACGCACCCGGTGGCCACCCCGCCGGCCTCCCCGTCCGCCACCTCGCCCGCGCCCGAGCCGCTCGTCACCCACGCGGACGGCACCGTGCTCTCCTGCGACGGCCCCGGCGTGCGGCTGCCGTCCGCGCTGTCCGGGCTCAGCCCGGCGGGCTCGTTCAACCGTCTGGAGTCGCTGCGCCGCCCGCTTGAAGTGCGCGGCCGCATCTGGAGCGACAACGACGAACGCCTCTACGTCGGCGTGGTCTGCGGCCCGCGCACGGCCGAGCACTTCGTCACGCTCGTCGGCAAGGCCACGCTCACCCTGTACGGCGGCAAGCCCGCGCTGCGCTGGACCACGCGTACGGGCGTGCGCTGCTTCATGTGGCTGGAGCGGCCGGGCACCGCCGTCTACATCGGCGCCACGCCCGGCCTCAGCAGCGAGATCAAGCCGATCGCCGCCGACATCACGGCCGGCTGACCCGCGTGCGGCTCAGCGGGCCTCGGACAGCAGCTTGGCGAGCCGGCTGACGCCCTCGACGAGGTCGGAGTCGCCCAGCGCGTACGACAGCCGGAAGTAGCCCGGCGTGCCGAACGCCTCACCCGGCACCACCGCCACCTCGGCCTCCTCCAGGATCAGCTCGGCCAGTTCGCTCGACGACCGCGGCCGCCGCCCGCGCAGCTCCTTGCCGACCAGCTCCTTGACCGAGGGATATGCGTAGAACGCACCCTTAGGTTCCGGGCACAACACGCCCGGGATCTCGTTGAGCATCCTGACCATCGTCTGCCGCCGCCGGTCGAAGGCCGCGCGCATCTCCGCCACCGCCGACAGATCACCGGAAACCGCCGCGAGCGCCGCCATCTGCGCCACGTTGGAGACGTTCGAGGTCGCGTGGGACTGCAGGTTGGTGGCCGCCTTGACGACGTCGGACGGCCCGATCAGCCAGCCGACCCGCCAGCCCGTCATCGCGTACGTCTTGGCCACGCCGTTGAGGATCACGACCCGGTCGCCCAGCTCGGGTACGGCCGTGGCGATGCCGGTGAACTCGGCGTCGCCGTACACGAGGTGCTCGTAGATCTCGTCCGTGACCACCCACAGCCCGTGCTCGGCCGCCCACCGGCCGATCGCCACCGTCTGCTCGCGCGAGTAGACCGCGCCCGTCGGGTTGGACGGCGAGACGAACAGCAGCACCTTCGTCCGCTCGGTGCGCGCCGCCTCCAGCTGCTCCACGCTCGCGAGATAACCGGTCGACTCGTCGGTCACGACGTCGACCTGCACGCCGCCCGCCAGCTTGATCGCCTCGGGGTAGGTCGTCCAGTAAGGAGCGACGACCAGCACCTCGTCACCCGGGTCGAGCAGCGTCGCGAACGCCTCGTACACCGCCTGCTTGCCGCCGTTGGTCACCAGGACCTGCGCCGGCTCGACGGCGTAGCCGGAGTCGCGGCGGGTCTTCTCGGCGATCGCCTTCTTCAGCTCGGGCAGGCCGCCGGCCGGCGTGTACTTGTGGAAGCGCGGCTCGCGGGCCGCCCGCACGGCGGCCTCGACGATGTAATCGGGCGTCGGGAAGTCGGGCTCGCCCGCGCCGAAACCGATGACGGGACGCCCGGCCGCCTTCATCGCCTTCGCCTTGGCGTCTACGGCGAGCGTGGCGGACTCGGAAATCGCGGAAATTCTCGCGGAGATGCGGGGTCGCGTGGACATGCGTCCATGCTCCCACGCGGTGCCCACGCGGGCGTGACCTGGGCGATCAGGTTTTGGTTCGACGTGACGGGCAATGACCCGTATGCTTTCGCGTGGTCCTTCCGCCGCATGTCGGCGAGCGGTTCGGTCCAGGCAGTGAGTCGATCAGGGTAGTCTGGTCTACGACATAGGGCACTGGCGCAATTGGTAGCGCACCGGTCTCCAAAACCGGCGGTTGGGGGTTCGAGTCCCTCGTGCCCTGCGAGTGCGGTCCGCGCAATAATTGGCGTGTAAGCGCGCCGCAAAACTGCGTTGGATACGACTGATCAGGTGAGGACTGTGGCGATCGACACGCGCGGCGAGACCGCAGACAAGCCTAGTGGCGAGAAGAAGACACGCACTTCTCCTGCCCTCTTCTATCGGCAGGTCGTCAACGAGCTTCGTAAGGTCATCTGGCCGACACGCAAGGATCTCATCACCTATACCACGGTCGTTCTGATATTCGTTCTGATCATGGTCGCGATCGTGTACGGGCTCGACAGTGCCCTGGGATGGGCGGTCCTCCGCGTCTTCGGCGGATCCTGACCGAAGACTTCGAGGGGTGATCGCCTGACGGAGTCGCCATTCGATACCACGAAAGAGGAAGAGTCACCGTGTCCGAGTCTTCAGTTCCGGCGGACGAGTCCCGCGACGAGTGGGGCGACGAGCTGGAAGAGGCCACCGAGGAGTCCGCTGCGGCGGCTTCCGAGGAGGCCGAGGTCGAGGAGAGCGACGAGGCGGGCGAAGAAGAGGCCGCCGCCGTCGAGGACGGTTCGGTTCTTCCCGACGTCGACCCCGTCGAGGAGTTCAAGGACTCCCTGCGCGGCCTGCCCGGCGAGTGGTACGTCATCCACTCCTACGCCGGTTACGAGAACCGGGTGAAGTCCAACATCGAGAGCCGCAACGTGTCGCTCAACATGGAGGACTACATCTACCAGGTCGAGGTGCCCACGCACACCGTCCAGGAGTTCAAGAGCGGCAAGAAGGTCCCGGTCAAGGAGCGCGTGCTGCCCGGCTACGTCCTGGTGCGCATGGAGCTGACCGACGAGTCCTGGGCCGCCGTCCGCAACACCCCGGGCGTCACCGGCTTCGTCGGCCTGTCCAACAAGCCGAGCCCGCTCAGCCTCGACGAGGTCGCCAAGCTGCTGGCGCCCGAGCCGACCGAAGAGGCCAAGAAGGCCACCACCAAGGCCGCCGCGGGTCCCACGGTCGAGTTCGAGATCGGCGAGTCCGTCACCGTCATGGACGGCCCGTTCGCCACGCTGCCCGCCTCGGTGAGCGAGATCAGCCCCGAGTCGCAGAAGCTCAAGGTGCTCGTGTCGATCTTCGGCCGCGAGACTCCGGTGGAGCTCTCGTTCAACCAGGTCTCGAAGATCTGAGACGATCACATACACTTAGTCGTTCGGTCGGCCGCCTCTCGCGAAGGGCGGCCGCCGACATGTCAGGGGCGCAACCGCGGCTCTGACCGCATCGCAATCAGGACCCGGAGAAGGACACATGCCTCCGAAGAAGAAAATCGCCGCACTGGTGAAGGTCCAGCTCCCCGCTGGCCAGGCCACCCCGGCGCCGCCGGTGGGTACCGCCCTCGGTCCCCACGGCGTCAACATCATGGACTTCGTCAAGCAGTACAACGCTGCCACGGAGTCGCAGCGGGGCAACATCATCCCCGTTGAGATCACCATCTTCGAGGACCGCAGCTTCAGCTTCATCACGAAGACGCCGCCGGCCCCCGAGCTGATCAAGAAGGCGCTCGGCCTCGACAAGGGCAGCGCCGTCCCGCACCGCGACAAGGTGGGCAAGCTCAGCCGCGAGCAGCTGCGCAGCATCGCCGAGACGAAGATGCCCGACCTCAACGCCAACGACATCGAGGCGGCCGAGAAGATCATCGCCGGCACCGCCCGGTCGATGGGCATCACGATCGCCGAGTAAGACCCTTCCCGCAAGAAGTCGTGGGAGGGCCGTCCTGACCGTCGGCCCGCACACCACTAGGAGTACAGAATGCAGCGCAGCAAGGCGCACAAGGACGCGGCAGCCAGAATCGACCGCGACAAGCTCTACACGCCCGTCGAGGCCGCGAAGCTGGCCAAGGAGACGTCGACCACCAAGTTCGACGCCACCGTCGAGGTCGCTCTCCGGCTGGGCGTCGACCCTCGCAAGGCCGACCAGATCGTGCGCGGCACGGTCAACCTCCCGCACGGCACCGGTAAGACCGCCCGGGTCCTGGTCTTCGCGACCGGTGACCGTGCCGAGGCG
The DNA here is from genome assembly GCF_042428605.1 of Nonomuraea salmonea. NCBI lineage: Bacteria > Bacillati > Actinomycetota > Actinomycetes > Streptosporangiales > Streptosporangiaceae > Nonomuraea > Nonomuraea salmonea. Next base: position 8,058 of record NZ_JBHMCF010000025.1, on the reverse strand, counting down.
GCCCGCGAGGCGGGTGCCGACATCGTCGGCGCCGACGAACTGATCGACGAGATCTCCAAGGGCAACCGGCTCAACGAGTTCGACGCCGTGGTCGCCACGCCCGACCTCATGGGCAAGGTCGGCCGTCTCGGCCGCGTCCTCGGCCCGCGCGGTCTCATGCCCAACCCCAAGACCGGCACCGTGACGCCCGACGTCGCCAAGGCCGTGACGGAGATCAAGGGCGGCAAGATCGAGTTCCGCACCGACCGGCAGGCCAACCTGCACTTCATCATCGGCAAGACGTCGTTCGGCGAGCGCCAGCTCATCGAGAACTACGCCGCCGCTCTCGACGAGGTGCTGCGTCTCAAGCCGTCGGCGGCCAAGGGCCGTTACCTGAAGAAGGTCACCTTCTCCACCACGATGGGCCCGGGCGTCCCGGTCGACCCCAACCTCACCCGCGGCCTCACGGCCGACCTGGAGAGCTGACCCTCAGCGCTTCACAACGGCGCCCCCACCCGAACTCGTCTCGGGTGGGGGCGCCGTCATTTCCACACGGGGCCTCTGACACGAGAACGCTGCGGTTCCCACGCCGAGCCGCCGACACGGAGCCGCCGTGGTTCTCGCGCCAGCGCCTCTAGCTCGGGGACACCGCGGTCCCACGCCAGAGCCGTTGACACGGAGCCGCCGTGGTTCTCGCGCCAGCGCCTCTAGCTCGGGGACACCGCGGTCCCACGCCAGAGCCGTTGACACGGGGACGCTGTGGCTCCGCCCCCGCCTTTCCTGCGCAGGGGCGTTGCGGTGCCCCGGCTGGGCCGGCCGATGGTGTTCGCGCTCGTCCTCTCGCGCAGCTGGTGTGCCCGCCCTCAGCCCTCGGAGCCGTCCTCGGTGGGAGGAGGGGCGTTGGGTCGGGCTCGTTGCCCGGACACTCCTCAGCCGTGGTGAGAGGCGCGCTGGCGGTGTCGCCGGCGGTCTCCACCCTCCCGCTTCCCCCGCATCGCTCGGCGGGCGTCAGCGGCGTGCTTGGGGTGTCTCTGCGGGGGAAGGGAGCCAGATGAGCTGGGGGTTTTTATGGTGTGTGGGAAGTGTGCAGGGCGTGTGAGGGATAACCCTGGGTTTTCCCCTATTTGTCGGGGGAAGCCGCCACAGCAGGAAAAGTAAACGTAGGGTCAAGGACATGCTGATGCGCACGATAAGTATGACCGCGGCCGGAGCCGCACTAGTCGTGGCCGCGGTCGCCGGTTGTGGATCGAACGCCCAGCCCATCCAGGTCAACCTGGCCGCGTCCGAGGTGCTCACCCAGGCCGCGCAGAAGACCGCAGAGGTCACGAGCTACACGGTCGACGCCGTGGTGAACCTGACGCACCCCCAGCAGGGCAGCGGCAAGGTGCAGGGCCGCATGCTCTACCAGAGCAAGCCGCAGCTCGCGGCGGACCTCACCCTCGACACGGTGGACATGGGGCAGCGCAGCGTGCCCGGCGGTGTCCGCGCCGTGCTGCAGGGCGACACCGTCTACGTCAAGGTCGAGGCGCTCAAGGAGCTCCTGGGCGCGACCAAGCCGTGGATCAAGGTTCCGCTCAAGGACGCCGACGGCGGCTCTGGCGAGGTGAACGAGGTGCTCACCCAGGTCCAGCAGTTCGACCTCGGCAACATGACCAAGCTGATCACGGCCTCGCAGGACGTCAAGGCCGCCGGCAACGAGACCGTCAACGGCGAGGACACCACCCACTACAGCGGCACCTTCCCGGTGGAGGCCGCCGTGCAGCAGCTGCCGGCCGACAAGCAGGAGCAGGCCCGTGACGGCCTGGCCGAGCTGAAGGACATCAAGTTCGACATGTGGGTGGCGGCCGACGGCCTGCCCCGCAAGATCGCCCTGAACGGCTCCAAGGACGGCGCCACGCTCGACGCCACCCTGTTCTTCAAGGGCTTCAACGAGCCGGTCAGCATCCAGGCCCCGCCCGCCGACCAGGTCGGCGAGCTGCCGAAGAACACCACCAACTGAGAACGATTTGGAAACTCGGCGGCCAGCACGTACGCTGGTCGTTGCCGAAGACCGCCGGTCGTCGTCAGGTGCTCTAAATCTGGCGACCGAAGGATCCACGTCATGTGGACGGCCCGCGCAGGTGTGGTGCGAGTTTCCCACATGGTCATTCCGTGTGCGTGAGCCCCGTGCGCCCTGCGCCCGGGGCTGTTCTCATGTCGGGGGCCTTCGCCGGTGGCACATCTGGAAGGAGGCCCATGGCGAGGGCGGATAAGGCGACAGCGGTTGCCGAGCTCAAGAGCGAGTTCGAAGGCAGCGCCGCCGCCGTTCTGACCGAGTACCGCGGTCTCACCGTCGCTCAGCTCAAGGAGCTGCGCACTGCTCTCGGTGAGAATGCGAAGTTCGCCGTGGCGAAGAACACCCTGACCAAGATCGCGGCCAACGAGGCCGGCGTCGCGGGCCTCGACAGCCTGCTCACCGGTCCGACCGCGATCGCGTTCGTCAACGGCGACGTTGTCGAGGCGGCCAAGGGTCTGCGTGACTTCGCCAAGGCCAATCCCCTCCTGGTGATCAAGGGTGGCGTCCTCGAGGGCAAGGCGCTCGACGCCGCCGAGATCACCAAGCTTGCCGACCTCGAGTCCCGCGAGGTTCTCCTCGCGAAGCTGGCCGGTGCCATGAAGGCCAAGCAGAGCGCCGCGGCCGCGATGTTCGCCGCTCTGCCCACGCAGATGGCTCAGCTGGCCGAGGCCCTGCGCGCCAAGCGCGACGAGGCGGGCGAGTAGCACGGGGGTTGCCGCAGCACACCGCGGTCCCGTTCCCAGTTTTCTAGCAAGTCCTAACGTAAGGAAACCATCATGGCGAAGCTCAGCACCGACGAGCTGCTCGACGCTTTCAAGGAGATGACCCTCCTCGAGCTGTCCGAGTTCGTGAAGGTCTTCGAGGAGACCTTCGACGTCAAGGCCGCCGCCCCGGTCGCGGTCACCGCCGCTCCGGCTGCCGGCGCTGCCGGCGGCGAGGCCCCCGCGGCCGAGGAGCAGGACGAGTTCGACGTCATCCTCGAGGCTGCCGGCGACAAGAAGATCCAGGTCATCAAGGAGATCCGCGCCCTGACGTCCCTGGGCCTCAAGGAGGCCAAGGACCTGGTCGACGGCGCTCCGAAGCCGGTCTTCGACGGCAAGGTCAACAAGGAGCAGGCGGAGAAGGCCAAGGCTGCCCTCGAGGGCGCCGGCGCCACCGTGACCGTGAAGTAACTTCCCCTTCGCTTCACGCACAGCTCAACGAGAAGAGGCGGACACACCCTGGTGCCGGGTGTGCCGCCTCTTTTCGCGTTTCCTGAGCCGGTCAGGCCGCGTCGCGGATCCTGGCGATGGCGCTGGTGTCCATGTAGTCCCTGGTGTGGACGATGCCGCCGTCCCTGACACGCAGCACGAGGAGGCCGGGGACGGTCAGGTGGCGGCCGGCGACCGTGCCGTGGACGGTCTGCTCCACGACGACCACCTCCGGGTCCTCGGTGCGGTGCACGGCGACCCGGCGTACCTCGTCGATCTCGAACGGTGTGGCGTCCCACATCGCGTGGTAGCCCCGGCGGACCTCCTCCCTGCCCTGGAACGGCGGCGCCGCGCCGAAGGGGAACTCGTGCAGGCCGTCCTCGGCGTACAGGTCGGCCAGCTCGTCGGGGGACTTGTGCAGCATGGCCGCGTGGTAGGCGGTGACGATCTCTTCGACGGACATGGGACGATCACCTATTCGCTCAACGGTCGTTGACTCAACGAGCGTAGAGCGAAAGTTGAGGTTCGGTCAACGCATGTAGAGTCGGGGCGTGGCTGAGGAGACGGCGCTTCCGCGCGCCGAGCGGCGGCGCAGGACGGAGGCGCGGATTCTCGACGCCGCGCGGTCCCTTTTCGCCGACATGGGGTACGAACGCGCCACCATCAGGGCCGTGGCCAAGTCGGCGGGAGTGGATCCCGCGCTGGTGATGCAGTACTTCGGCAGCAAGCAGGAGCTGTTCCAGCGGGCCGTTGAGGTGACGCCGGCCCCAGGCGGCGGGTCCGGTGGGGGGCAGGTGCGAGGGCCGGATCCTGGCGGTGCTCAGGCGGCCGTCGAGGAGGCCGTGGAGGAGGCCGTGGAGGGGCTGCTGGAGACGTTGCCCATGAAGCTGGGCGAGCTGTCGCAGAGCCGGCTGGCGATGCTGCGTTCGATGCTCACCCACCCCGAGGCCGCGGTCTCGGCGCGCCGGGCGCTGGGGGAGCAGATCGACCGGGTCGCGGAGACCCTGCCGGGCGAGGACGCGCGGCTGCGTGCGGCGCTGATGACGCTGGTCCTGCTGGGTGTCACGGTCGGCCACCAGCTCCTGGAGCTGGACGAGCTGCGCGACGTGCCCGAGGACGAGATCGCCCGGCTGCTGCGCCCGAGCCTGCGCGCGCTCACCGGGCAGGACCCGCGATAACCGCCCGGTAACAAGCTGCTGGAACAGGTTCTCGTCAGGCGGCCCGCCGTTACCGTGAAGGCGGTGGCGCGGGTGCGTCACGTCCCGAGCACATCCTGCGACCGGAAGGTGACCAGGTGGGCGTCGAAGTCGTGGTGGACGGGCTGACGAAGTCGTTCGGACGGCAGGTCATCTGGGAGGACGTCTCGCTCACGCTGCCCGCGGGCGAGATCTCTGTCCTGCTCGGCCCCTCGGGCACCGGCAAGTCGGTCTTCCTCAAGACGCTGGTCGGCCTGCTGCGCCCCGACCGCGGCCACATCTGGATCGACGGCCACGACCTGGCCACCTATAAGGAGAACACGCTCTACGAGCTGCGCCGGCTCTTCGGCGTGCTCTTCCAGGACGGCGCCCTGTTCGGCTCGCTCAACCTCTACGACAACATCGCCTTCCCGCTGCGCGAGCACACGCGGAAGAGCGAGACGCAGATCCGCCAGATCGTCATGGAGAAGATCGACCTCGTCGGCCTGCTGGGCGCCGAGTCGAAGCTGCCGGGGGAGATCTCCGGCGGCATGCGCAAGCGGGCGGGCCTGGCCAGGGCGCTGGTGCTGGAGCCGGAGATCATCCTGTTCGACGAGCCGGACTCGGGGCTCGACCCCGTCCGTACGGCGTTCCTCAACCAGCTCATCGTGGACATCAATGCCGACATCGAGGCGACGTTCCTGATCGTCACGCACGACATCAACACCGCCCGTACGGTGCCCGACGACATCGGGCTGCTGTTCCGGCGGGAGCTGGTGATGTTCGGGCCGCGGGAGATGCTGCTGTCCAGCGACGAGCCTGTGGTGCGGCAGTTCATGAACGCCAGGAGGCACGGGCCCATCGGGATGTCCGAGGAGAAGGACGTCTCGGAGCTGGAGGCCGAGGCGCGGATGGGGCACGATCCCGGTGTCCTGCCACCGATCCCGCCGCAGCTCATGCCGTCCGGCGGGGGCATCCGCCGTACGCAGCGGCCGCCCGGCGAGTGGCTGGCGGCCAACGGGGTGACCCCGCCCGAGGGGTCGTTCGTGGACGAGCAGGGCCGCGACTGGCTGCGGGAGTACCCCCGCCTGCTTAAGGCACACCTCCACGGCGTCACCTGACCCGCCGGCGCACCTTCGCGGCATCACCTGCCCCGAGCGCACCGAGCGGCGCCGGCGACCCTGCACGGCGTCACCTGGCCCCCAGGTTCCCCCGCGGTCCTCGCAACCCTCCAGGCCCTCAATGCGCTTCCAGGGCGCTCTCAGGGCCCTCTGGAGGCATTTGCGGGGCTTAGGCATGAATGGTGGGGCAAGTGCGCTCTGTGCCCGTTTCCTGCCCGAGAGCGGGCCTCCCTGCCGTCCCAGACCGCCTCTGTCGATTAGGGGGCTTAGGCGGCGGGTGTCGCGTTATGATCCGGCAGCGGCCGGCCGGGAGGGGAGTGAGCACAGGTGGCAGGACTCGGTGCTCGGCCCGCCCGCATCCTCATAGCGGCGCTCAGCGGGGTCCTGGCGGTCCTGGTGGGCACGGGCGTGTGGATCGCCGCCCAGGCGCGTGACGAGCAGGGCAGGTCGGGCGACAGGCAGGCGGCGCTGGCGGCGGCGGGCGAGCACGCGAAGAACCTGATGTCGCTCGACCACAAGAGCGTCGACGCCGACGTACGCCGCATACTCGACACCTCGACGGGGGCGGCGAAGAAGGAGTACGAGGCCAACCTCGGCAAGCTCAGGAACACCACGCTCGAGAACAAGGTCGTCCAGCACGGCGTGCTCCGTGCGACCGGCCTGGTCTCGATGACCGCCACCACGGCGCGGGTGCTGGTCGTCGCGGATGTGGAGATCCGCTGGGAGGGGTCGCGCAGCGCGCCTCAGGAGCGCTATTACCGCTGGCAGATGGACCTGACCAAGAGCGGCGGGCAGTGGCTGGTGTCGAAGGTGGTGCAGGTGCCGTGAGGATCTTCGCGATCGTGCTGCTGAGCCTGCTCGTGACGGTGGGCGCGGTGCTCGTGCCGACCATGTGGTTCAACCTGCGCGACCTGCGCGAGACCGAGACGGCGGCCAGGGCGGCGGTGGCCGAGGCCAAGAGGCTCGCGCCCGATCTGCTCTCGTACGACTACCGCACGATCGAGGAGGACCTGGCGCGGGCCGGCACGTTCACGACGGGCGAGCTTACCGAGCACTACAAGGAGCTGACCAGGACTCTCGTGTCGCGGGCGAAGGAGCAGAAGATCGTCCAGAGCGTGGCCGTGGCGGCGGCCGGGATCGAGCGCGCCAAGCCCGACAGGGTAGAGGTTCTGCTCTTCGTGAACACTGGTACGGTCAAGGAGATCCCCGGTAAAGAAGGACTCCAGCAAGAGTTCACCCAGAACCGGGCAAGGTTCGTCATGGTCCGGCAAGATTCGCGCTGGCTGGTGGCGGGCCTGTCCACGCTGCTGGGCACCGCGTGAGGCCCTGGAGATCACGGGCGCGCCGCTACCGTCAATTGTTACCAAAATTCAGGTTTGGTGCAGCCTATGCCAGGGGTACCTAGGTCATCGCAACACCGGTTGTCGGCATGGGTTGGCACCCCGGTGTGACGGAGCGTTAACCGCCCCCGTTCGCGGGTATCGTCTTGGGCCTGGCGGTAGGCGATCAGTCACACAGGGGAGAAAACCCAGCGTCCGGGCCCTGAGTCGGCTAAAAGTCGGGCTTGTGGGCTTGACGTATCCGCCTGAACGGGCGATGCTGCGACCAACGTGGAGCATGCAGCGAGGGCGAAGTGGACAGGCGTGTGCCGTTCGGCTACACTGCCCCTTTGCGCTGCCCTTTGACGACCCGCGATGCTTGCTCACGTTGCGAGGTTGTCTGGCGTGCGTGTAGTCAGTCCGCCGCGAGCCCTCGGAAGGACATCTGTTGGCAGCCTCGCGCAACGCCTCCGCCGTACCCGCTGGTCCCCGTCGCGTCTCTTTTGCGCGCATCCAGGAGCCTCTCGAAGTTCCTGACCTTCTCGCTCTGCAGACCGAGTCTTTCGACTGGCTGCTCGGAAACGAGAAGTGGAAGGCCCGGGTAGAGGCGGCTCGCCAGGCCGGGCGCAGGGACGTCCCGACCCAGTCGGGTCTCGAAGAGATCTTCGAAGAGATCAGTCCTATCGAGGACTTCTCGGGGACCATGTCCTTGTCGTTCCGGGATCACCGGTTCGAGCCGCCGAAGTACTCCGTAGATGAGTGCAAAGAGAAGGACATGACCTTCTCCGCCCCGATGTTCGTGACGGCGGAGTTCATCAATAACACCACCGGTGAGATCAAGAGCCAGACGGTGTTCATGGGCGACTTCCCGCTCATGACGCCCAAGGGCACTTTCATCATCAACGGCACCGAACGAGTCGTGGTCTCGCAGCTGGTCCGCTCGCCCGGCGTCTACTTCGAACGCAGTGTCGACAAGACATCCGACAAGGATCTCTACGGCTGCAAGGTCATCCCGTCGCGGGGTGCCTGGCTCGAGTTCGAGATCGACAAGCGCGACAGCGTCGGTGTGCGCATCGACCGTAAGCGCAAGCAGGCCGTCACCGTGCTTCTCAAGGCACTGGGATGGACCAACGACCAGATTCTCGAGCGCTTCGGCCAGTACGAGTCGATGCGGGCCACCCTGGAGAAGGACCACACGGCCGGCCAGGACGACGCCCT